>JBHYDF010000169.1:0-18784 GCA_051861145.1 Nostocaceae cyanobacterium | reverse complement strand
TAATGACTAATGACTAATGACTAATGACTAATGACTAATGACTAATGACTAAAATGCAAATTTTTCAAGTCATCGAACAAGCAATAACAAAACCGCCAATTCCTCACGAACCAGCAAAACAATCATTAAAAGCTTGGGCAATGTATTGTCTACGAGATAAAGGTTTTAAAGTAGTATACGCCCAAAATGCCGATTTTGCTGTAGAAACTAGGAACGGCGAAAAACTATATTTTAAAGTATCAAATACCGCCGATAACT
Organism: Nostocaceae cyanobacterium; assembly: GCA_051861145.1. Taxonomy (GTDB): domain Bacteria; phylum Cyanobacteriota; class Cyanobacteriia; order Cyanobacteriales; family Nostocaceae; genus JBHYDF01. The sequence goes on along the minus strand of JBHYDF010000169.1, from coordinate 18,526 downwards.
TAGATAATAAATTTAGCTGGATAGTTTGGGATAGTGTAACCAAAACCGCTAGCCTCATTCCTACTCAAGAAACATTTAGCGAATAGATTTAAATCTCACGCAAAGACGCCAAGGCGCAAAGTTTTTCTTGGCGTCTTTGCGCCTTGGCGTGAGATATTCAGAACAGTCAACGCTTAACCAGAAATAGCTTCCAACGTTGGAGACTTCAGCGAACCCAGACTTTTAACAACCATTTGGATCGGCCGATCAGGTCCTGTAACCAAACCACGACGTTTAGGTTGCGCATCACCGTTATCTATCAACGCCAATTCTAAACGTGAAAGAATTTCTGCTAATACTATTTTCATTTCATACTGGGCAAAAGCCATACCAATACATCGCTTTGCACCACCACCAAAAGGCAAAAATTCATAGGGTGAAAATTGTCTCTCTAAAAAGCGTTCTGGTTTAAATTTTTTAGGTTCAGGATATAAATCCTCACGTTGATGTGTGAGATAAATAGATCCCATTACTGTTGTACCCGGTTCAAGCTGATATCCGCATAGTGATAAAGGTTTTCGTACCACCCGCATAAAGATGGTCATTACTACAGGATAAATCCGTAAGGTTTCGCTACAAACAGCATTAAGATAGGGTAATCTTAAAATACTGTTGGAGTTTGAGCGATCGCCAAGAGTCGCAAGTTCTTGTAATAGCTTTTCGCGTACTGCTGGCTGTTTGTGAATCCAGTATAATGCCCAAGTTAAAGCAGTTGCTGTAGTTTCATGGCCCGCCATTAATAAAGTTATCAATTCATCACGCAACTCTTCATTAGTCATAGGCTGGCCTGCTTCATCTCGCGCAGCCATGAGTAAACTAAGGATATCTGTGCGTGATGAGTCAGGTTGCTTTCTGCGTTCCTCAATTTCTTCATCTAGGAGTTTGTTAACTCGTTCCCGGCGGCGTAGAAAAGTTCCCCAAGGAGTCAACTGGCCTAAATCCTTTTGTAAAACAGGAAAATAAAGCATTAGCGCCCTTAAAGGAGAACTACCTCCCCTCTCGAGTATTAAACCCAAAACTTCCTCTATTTCTTGAGCGCGGGGACTTTCATATAATCCAAATACGGCTTGCATAATTATCCGCATGGTAATAGCTTGCATCGCCGATCGCACGTTGAAAGGTTTATCTATCTCCCACTGACTGATAACCTCTTGTGTTACCTTGCTGATTACCTGCCCATAGACTCGCATTCTATCACCGTGAAAAGGCGGCATCAATAATTGGCGTTGACGTCGGTGTGCTTCACCGCTTACTGTAATCACAGAATGCTTCCCCATCAGTGGCTTAAAAAGCGTACCACCGGGAGCTTCAAACTCGTGAGTGTCACTAGTTAGGATTTGTTGTAGCGCTTGAGGATTGCTTACAAAAACTGTAGGATTTGTCAACCGTAATGTAAAGATATCCCCGTAACGTTTAGCACACTCTTCCATCATTGACAAGGGGCTGCGGATGTACTGTAGAGTCTGTAACAGCGCTGGCGTTTGCGAACCGTTTGGTAATTTCATAAGCTTCATTTGCTGCCTTTGCTATTTTTTGCCAGTGTCACATAAATAAGGTGGGTTTTGTGTTTGTGGCAGGCACAAGTACAGCTTTGCGTAAAATCTTAACGTTTTTAAACGCAGAGGGACGCGGAGGTAAACGCAGAGAGAAGTCTGAGCGCCGGCTTCCGGCGATCGCGAAGCGCGTCCGGCGGGGGCGGAAAAATCGGAGATTTTTCCGCCGTCGGGCAAACGCCCGACGCTGCAAGGCGAAGCGCCTTGCAGCCACCCCCGCTCGGACGATCAGAACTTCGGTGGAACGCAGAGTCTTTAGTGAATTTAATTTCGTTACGAATTTGTGCTTTTGAAGTGTTTGTTAGTGTTTAAGTGCTGGCTGCAAAGCAAATCTGTAACTCATTGTTGTATTAGGTATTTTGTTAATTTTTTTTAAGCAAGGATTAAACCTAATTATCTTTACGATGCTTAATATCAATCCATTGTGGCAACCGGAAAGTTGTAAAATCTTTGTTAAATTGGACGAGCATTATTTATAGTGTCTCCCGTAGTAAGGAACTCAGCATGACGGCAATTACTCCAAAGGCAACTTCAGCGCTTCCTAATTTTTGCGAAGGGATTCAATATTTTGGCGAAGCGTTACCAGAATTTGAAAAATATGGCGCATCACCAGCAATAGAGTCAGGTAAAGAAGCGATCGCTAATCCGGAAGATCCAGCAGCAGTATATCAAACATTACTAGCTGCTGATGCATTGCGTTATCTGACATTGCAAATCACCGGAAGTAAAGCCTCTGGACACCCAGGCGGTTTCGCATCTCAAGCGGAAGCTTATGCGGCGCTAGTCATGCTCGGTTACAAGAATATTATTACCGAAGTGGGACACCATGCCCCCGGATTTTATAGTGCCATGTTTTTGGATCGCTCTTTAGAGGACATGGACATTTACACAGTGCAACAATTGCGCGATCGCTTCCGGGAAAAACATGGCTTGTTGGGACATCTCTCCGGCTATATTCCTGGTATTCTCGCACCCGCAGGCCCCTTGGGACAAGGGCAACACTTTGCAATGGCTGCTGCTTTATTGTATAAAGACAAGCTATTTCCCTTCACGGTTGGTGATGGTGGATTGGGTGAACCTTACGTAATGAGTGCGATCGCACATTTCCATACCGCTTATCCTGGAGTTACCAACTTCTTACCGGTGTTGGTATGGAACGGTTATAGCCAGGAACACCATAGCATGGTATCCATCAAAACCAACGAAGAGATGATGGCATACTGGCACGGTAATGGATTTGAAGAAGTTGTGTTAGTCGATGCTAAGGACTTTGACGACAAAGACCAACCGGGAGATTACGTAGATAGTACCGCCTTTTCTTTCCAACAGCGCCTCACCTTTACCAAAGCCGTACTCATGGGAATAGATGAAGCAGCGCGATCGGCTTTGAGTGGGAAACTGACCGTATTTATCATTAAACAACTCAAAGGTGCAGGCGTCCACGCGCGGGGTGCGAAATCACACAACCTCTATCCTAAAGATACCCTGGATGCGCCCCATATTGTAAGTGCTTTGAAAGAACGTGCTTTACCGCTAGAAGTTTGGCATTTGGTACGGACAAACTGTGAACGTGCAGGCGGGGGGCCAGCGGCAAAGACAGTTGTGACAGAATTTGAATATCCTTTACCAGACTTAGGCGAATTACCATTAGAAGAATATGCTGTAGGTGGAGAACCGAAAGTTTCCACAACAGCGATGGGACGTTTGGTGGCAAAAGTGGGAGAGAAGGATGAAAATTTCCTCGTCACCAACGCCGACGGTAACGAAGCATCTGGTATTGGTAATATTAACCAAGCATTAAAGATTATCCACCCAACAAGCGACGACTTATACAACCAAGCACCAGGCGGACAAGTTTACGAACCTTTGAGTGAAGATGCTTGTGCCGGCTTAGCGGTTGGTTTATCGTTGATGGGTGGGAGAACATTGTGGTGTTCCTATGAATCTTTTGCCGTTAACGGTTTACCAATTTGGCAAACAGTTACTCAAGCAATGGCAGAATTGCGGCGTCCTACTCCCTCAACAATTACTTTATTTACTGCGGGTGCATTAGAGCAAGGACGCAACGGTTGGACACACCAACGTCCGGAAATTGAAGCTTACTTTGCCGCCATGATGCGTAATGGTAATATCTTTCCATTATTCCCGCCTGATGCTAACAGTATTCAAGTTTGTTATGACTGGGCGCTAACAACAAAGAATAAGGGAATTGTCATTACAGCTAGTAAATCGCCATTGCCAATTCGCACTCATTTTAATGATACTAGAAAAGGGTTGCGAGATGGCGCGGTAGTGTTACAAGAAGTTGCTGGAGATAAGAAAGTTGTATTTGCAGTTATTGGCGATATGACATTAATTCCTGTGTTTGAAGCTGCTGCTTTCTTGGAAACAGAAGGTATTGGTGTGAAGATAGTTTCTGTTATTAATCCCCGCCGTTTGTATCGTCCTCATGATACCGCTTGGGAAACCTGCGCCGCACCCGATGGTAATTTCATTGATGATGAAAAATTTGCCGAATTATTTGATGGTGATGCATTAATTGGTGTTACCGGAGGTGCAGCGGCTATGTTAGAACCGATTATGCTGCGGAGTACTTGCAAGCGCGATACCTTTGCGTGGAAGCGTGGGGAGACAACAGCAAGTGCAGGTGAATTGATGAATTTTAATGGTTTGACAGCGGAGGCGTTGACGAAAAGGGCAATTGAATTAGTGCATTAAAGCTGGATTTGTTAACTCGAAAAATCTCAATTTATCAGGACTTAAGCAACAAGACCACAGAAACCCGGTTTCTTCGTAAATTTGCGTAGAAACCGGGTTTCTTTGCGTAAGTCTTATTTATAACCGTAGATGTACGCGAATAATTTGGGAATATTTATGATCTTAAGCGTATATTTGCGGTTTTTTATTTTTCAACATAACAGCTTCTCACGCAGACGGAAACTTGCTCCGCCACATCCTTAATCGCCGAAATCACAATTGCAGTCGCAAAATCAATTTCGGCGATCGCCTAAATAACAAACACGAACGCAAAATCAATAAATGGGATCGCCGAAATAACAAATGCAATCACAAAATCAATAAATGTGATCGCCGAAATAACAAATGCAGTCGCCGAAATAGCAAATGCGATCGCCGAAATAGCAAATGCAGTCGCCGAAATAGCAAATGCGATCGCCGAAATAGCAATTCCCGGATTTCTCACAAAGATGTCATACCATTTCACGTTAATCACGATACATATAAATCTTGTAGAGACGCGAAATTTCGCGTCTCTACAGCCTCTGTATTTGTATCAGAGTTTTTGTGAAATGGTATCAGTGATCAGCCACTAACCCAATGCTGGCTAACTTGAGAGTGATCGCAACCGCAAAACACTCTGTTATTTTTCAAAACCATTAAATCCGGTCGAAACCTATGCCAGATAACCTTTTTGTGGTTGTGATCGCTCTACTTGTGAGAAATCCGGGGTAGAAGGTACAAATTCATCTGTGTTTACCCCCCTCATTCCCCCCTCTTGAGGGACGCCAGTTGCTCAACGGGGGGAACCCCCGCACCGCACTGGCTCGGGAAGACAGAGGAAAAACTTTTATTTACTGTTCATCTGTGGTTAATTACTTCTTTCCCTACCTCAGGCTTTGTCATAACTCCTATAATTATCTATACAAAAAATTCCCCAAAAGGTAGAGCCTGTTAGAATTGGAGTCTACCCTAAGATTCTATCTAGCTCTTCACAAATTCCCTAGCCTAGGTGTAGAGATTACTCTACGCTAAGGGAAAAATTTATATGACATCTAACGTTTCTGGCGATATTAACAAGAATGTTAATGTATCGCTCATAATTGGTGTTTTGCTGATAGTTTTAGGAATTATCGCGATCGCACAGCCTTCTATCTCCACAATTTTCGCTGAGACTTGGTTTGCTGTAATTCTCGCTAGCGCCGGAGTCGGTAAGCTAATCTACGCTTTTCAAACTCGCGATCGCGGTGGTTTCATTTGGAAACTTTTGTTAAGTGTACTTTACATAGCCACGGGCATCATGCTACTTGTTTACCCATCGACAGGTGTCCTGACGCTAACTCTATTACTTGGTAGCTTCTTACTAACTGAAGGCATATTTGAGCTAATCTTAGCATTCCGGTTACGTCCACAACAGAACTGGACTTGGGTACTAGGGGATGGCATCATTACCTTATTATTAGGGGCAATGATTTGGTTTCAATGGCCCTTCAATGCACCTTGGCTAATTGGAACATTAGTTGGTGCTAGCGTTCTATTTACAGGTGTTTCGCGTGTGATGCTGTCGTTGAATGCGCGTTCTGCTACTACTGCATGAAGAGTCAAAACATCCGGTTATTTTCTGACTATATCAAAAGCGCCCGGTTATTGTAACTGGGCGCTTTTGATTATAAGTAGTGGGGCTATATTTCCCCCAGGTTAGTTATAGAGCTTAATTTATATGTGAGTTACGTTGATAGTAACTACCACTCCTCACTAATCAATTTCGGAAAATTATTATGATTTACGTTTAGATTTTGCACCTGAAAAATGTACTGCAATAAAAATTACTAAGTATTTATAGATTTTTCGCCTTCGTTCATATCCGCCTGGGATTGTAAATCCCAGGCTTATAGCAAAAGTCCTCTATAAGAGGACTGATTAAACAAGATTGAAGTTTGTAATATTTATCAGATTTTATCTATTTTTTAGCGGCTTGTACTTAAATGGGCAAGTTATGAGTTGAACAAATTTTTCTCGATTCATATCTTGTACTTATCCAATCTTGCGCCTTGAAATAAATAATGTGGTTGTGCGAATTCCTAAAAATCCTTCAACAGAATCATAAATTGTGTCACCTTATATCTTGCACCATTCTCAGTAAAGGCTTAAATAGAGCAATGAAATAAATTTCGGGCTGTGACCAGACGTGCCATGGCACGTCTCTACATTAGTTAAAAACCTACGCTCGTAAGAGTTTTAACCCATTTTAATGGGTTTCAGCTATCAGCCGGAAATTTATTTCACGGCTAATCGCAACTGGTGAGTCCAGTGCTGAAGGCGGGTTTCCCGCCGTAGGCAACTGGCGAACCCGAAGGGTGCAAGATATCAGTCACGCTACGCAAACGCGGCTCAAAGCTAAATTCAGCTAATAGCTAACTATTATGAGTCTTTAAACCCACTTGAGTGGGTTTTAGCTATAGGTTCCGGAAATTTATTTCACGGCTACCCACAACTATAGGCAAGTTTAATACAGTATATAGTTATACTATTTTTCTTTGAGAATTCAAATTATATTTACTTGAAAGGCTTAGTGTGGTTTTCGGAAATGGTAGAAGTTATTAGAAAGAATCATTTAGAGAATTGGTATATTCTCACTCTTGCTTTATTTGATTTTTGTTCGTTATACTAAATAATTTTTCTTTATTCTCAACAAATTAGCTAGTTACTAGCTAGAACGTTTTCGGCAAGTTCAGTAAAATTACGACTATATTCAATAGACCGAAAACGGCTACTCTATTATTACTTGAGCGGCTTGCAAACATAAGACCGCTGCGGATGGAAAGTCAAAGAATGAAGTATTGGATAAAGCAATTAACAATCTATACATTGTTACTGTACAGCCTATTGTTTGGAACTAATTACGCTGGAGCCAATCAACTTTCTAACGTTTACACGCAGCAATTCAACACTTTACCAGTTGTTGAGACGTTAGCAAGTGCTGATAATTTTGATAAAGACAACAGAAAAGAAGATTTTCGCAGATTTCGCGAGATAGTTAAAGGTAAAGATAAGTTAGAAGGATTATTCACGCTTTATCGCAGTGAAGAATCCAGTAAAATATACTTGGAAATTCAGCCAGAACAGCTAAATAAAAATTATCTGGCTACAGTGACACTAGAATCGGGTGTGGGGGAAAGTGGGATTTATAGTGGACTACCCCTTTCTGATTTCCTCTTTTATTTCCAACGAGTCAACAATTATTTGCAATTCGTTATTAGTAATGTCAAATTCCGTACAGAAGCGGGTGAACCAGAAGCGCGATCGCTCACTCGTTCATTTAGCGATTCGGTTCTTTATGCACTGGAAATCGTCAGTATCGATCCGTACACTAAAAATATTCTGATTAATCTGGAAGACCTACTAATGCAGGATTTCCCCGGATTAACATCTTTATTAAAATACTATTTACAGGCTGATTATCACCTAGAAGAAAACAAGTCCTATTTTGGCGATGTTAACAGCTTTCCTTTCAACTTAGAAATTGATTCAATTTACGGATTTTCCTCACCAGAGGGAGCATATTTAGTCACCTTACCTGATAGTAGGGCACTTTCTCTAAAAGTACACTACAGTTTTTCCCAACTACCCGAAAATAACGGTTATATTCCCAGACTTGCTGATGATAGAGTCGGATATTTTATTACTGCGTTCCAAAATTTTTCTCACAACAATGGTAAAGAACCATTTGTACGTTACATCAATCGTTGGCATTTAGAACCATCGGAACCAGATGCGCCTTTGTCTCCACCCAAAAAGCCAATTGTATTTTGGATTGAAAACGCTGTACCCCTAGAGTACCGCGATGCAATTCGTGAAGGTGTGCTGATGTGGAACAAAGCTTTTGAAAAAGCCGGATTCCAAAATGCGATTGAAGTGCGGCAAATGCCAGATGATGCTGATTGGCATCCAGCAGATGTGCGTTACAATACTATTCGCTGGTTTAATTCTCTAGATGCAGGTTTTGCGAGAGGGCCTGCACGCGTTAACCCACTCACTGGGCAAATATTGGATGCAGACATCATTGTTGATGCTAATATGGTGCGTTCAATTCAGCAAGAATATCGCGCCCTGCTGGAAGCAAATTCACAAGACAAAAATCTATGTCAAGCTAATGTACCTGCAATTCATCAGTCAGTGACAACAATGCAGCTTGTAGGTTCCGATGACCTTTGTTACGGTATCGAGTCATCAACTCAAGCAGCGATGGGGGCGCTGGCACTGTCACTTTTGCAAAATGCTACACCAAGTAATGAAGAAATGCAAAAATACGTTCATCAATATTTGCGTTCTCTCATTGCTCACGAAGTTGGACATACTTTAGGGTTACGTCACAACTTTCACGGTAGCACCATGTTAGCACCCCAGGAATTAAATAACACCGAAATTACTCACAGCAAAGGTTTGGTGGGTTCGGTGATGGATTATTTGCCTGTGAATATTGCACCGCAGGGAGTACAACAAGGTGACTATTTCCCTGCTGTTATTGGCCCCTACGATGAATGGGCAATTGAGTATGGTTACAAAAAGCATCTACACCCGACACCTGAAGCAATTATTCCTGAAACTGAAAAGCCTTTTTTAGAGCAAATTGCTGTAGCATCACCCCAACCAGAATTATCTTACGCCACAGATGAAGATATCTGGGACATCAATCCTCTTGCCAATGTCTGGGACATGAGTAGCGATGTGCTAGTTTATTCGCAGTGGCAAATGGATAATGCCCGCTTAATGTGGCAGCGTCTTGACAAGCGTTACCCATTGAGAGGAGAAAGTTATAGTGACCTGCGCCTATTATTTAATAGAGTACTTAAGTACTATTTTCGTAACGCCGATTTGCTAACTAAATATATTGGTGGGCAATCCTTTCAGCGTCACCATGCAGGTGATGATACCCATTGGGCATTTGTACCAGTTTCTTTAGAAAAACAACGTCAAGTATTGACAAAGTTACAAGAGTATGTATTTAGAGAAGAAGCTTTTAGTTTTTCACCCCAATTGCTGAATCAGTTAGCACCATCACGCTGGCAACATTGGGGAAACCCAATACCCGTATCCCGCCTTGATTATCCGATCCACGATCGCATTTTGTATCTGCAAAGTGGGGTATTGCGATCGCTATTAGATGGCGATCGCCTCAATCGTTTACTAGATATAGAACTAAAATCGCCGCCAGGTGAAGCGCTTTCCATACCAGAATTATTCGACACCCTGCAAAAAGGCATTTGGACAGAAGTTTTAGCCTCTGGGGAAACAAAACCGATTTCCAGCATTCGCCGTTCATTACAACGAGAACATCTAAATATAATGCTGGCGATGGTCTTGCGTAGTACTGATGTACCGGAAGATGGTCGTACCCTAGCCTGGTTTGAATTGCGCAAACTGTCTAAAGCCATTGATACGACTCTGAAAAAACAAAGTGAAAAACTTGATATTTACACCCTAGCTCACTTGGAAGAAACGAGCGATCGCATTACCAAAGCATTAAACGCACAATTGCGTTCGAGGTAGGGAGTAGGGAGTAGGGAGTGGGGAGTGGGGAATGGGGAAGAAGAAAGGGAAAAGGGAAAGGGGTAAAGGGGAATGGCGCTAAGTTAAGAGCCAAAGGTAGAACCCCACCCCCAACCCCTCCCCGCACGCGGGGAGGGGAGGTTTTGGCGCAAGCCAAAACCGGGGTGGGGTTCCGTGGGATTTTAACGGTTTTGTGGATGCAAACTATACCAACCGTACCAGTGACGAACCGCAAGCCAAGTAGTAGAAAGCAAGCCTGCTAAGCTGAGGGTGATACCGCTATATGGTACTAATAATCCAAACACGGGTAGCACCGCCCCGGCAATGGTACAGATAATAGCAGCAAGAGAAGCACGCTGGCTTGACCCCAAACCCCATGCCAATGTTAATAAAATGAAGGAAATAAAAGTCCAAGCCATCTGGGGATTTATTAGCCGACTGAGATAAGTCAAAGCCAGCAGACATGCAAAGAATATTGCAGCAGCGATCGCCACATTTTTCAAATTCATTGGTAGGGACAAATATAGCAACAATATCCACCACAGAAATAGTGCTGGTGCTAGCAATAAAAGCCGGGGAAGAACACCAGTATTACGAATGGGATTGGTGTTTGTAAATACTCCAAATGGGTTTCTCACGGAAACATTATCGTCAAACGTCCAGGTAAATTGAGTACTTCCCCCATTACCAGCAATTTCATTTGGTACAATGCCACTAGCAAAATCAGCGCCAGGAAAATTGGCAGTTGCGACTAGGCGAAATTTTTTGAGTAATTGTCCATCAGCACTATAAACCCAACGCGACCCTCCTTGAGCTTGATAAGAGACTCGAAAGCTGGTTTCTTCCCCTGGTTGCAAACTGAAGGGAAAGCCATAGTCACCCGGATTAGTTTGTTGCAGCCTAGTGCCAGAACGTTCTAGTTTATAGTTGGAGAGTAGTGAGTAGCCGTTGGGTGGTGGCGCTTCAAAGAAAAAATTATTAATATCCTGAAGTGGGTTAACTACTTTATAATCAGCGCTGTAATCTACGCGATAAGTTGCACGGCGTCCTTGAACATCTGGGGTTTGGTCAATTTTGACCTGAATTTGCGAACTAGCTAGCGTTAAGTAGCGGTTAATCTGTCGCGTTTCATTAACCTTAACTATCTTGCCGTTGACTTGAGTATTGTAACTATAAGGCTCTTGCACAACGTAGCGTACTTGGGGTGCAATTTGTTCTAGCCTGTCACCAGCAACACTTTCTGCAACTTGCGTTACCCTTGCTTGTTCCCAGTGGTGATAACGATTGCTCAAAGTTGAACAAAGAAAAAATCCTCCCACCAGTAAAATTAATACCAGGATTAAATGCTGCAATCCCTTTAACAGTTGGGAATAACGAATTGCCCATTCACCAATGACTGTTACTTGTTCTGACTGGTTTCGACGTAGGGAAAAACTCAAAAGAGCGATCGCAATTCCTAAAGCCACAACCAGTAATAAAAATAACAGTGAAGCTTTGAGTAGATGATTTCCAAATTGAATTAATTCGGCGGGATGCGTTAGGTCAGGTAATCCCGGAACGCCTTGAGCAGATTCAGACATGGGCGGATTATAGCAGAATTTGGAAAACTTGACCGATGAAATAGAAGAAAAGTTTCTAAAACAGGGGCGCTTGGGCTAGCCCCTAGCCCAAGCGCCCCTAGCCCCTAACCTTTTAACTCAACAGAAACCGGAACCCCTACAGTCAGGTTAATATCCTCTCCTTGATGCTTAATAACAAGCTCAGACCCTGTTTGTAGCAGGTAAGTTACTTGATGTTGCTCTATCTCAACGGACAATAACTGATCTCGAATCGTGATCGGAAATCGCAACCGTTCGACTCCCTGGGGTAAGTACGGATTAAAGGACAGGCTGCCATTATAATCTCGCATTCCTGCAAATCCATACACAAAAACCATCCAAGATCCGCCCATCGAAGCCATATGACAACCGTCTTTTACGTTACCCGCAATATCAGCGAGATCCATAAACACGGCTTTATAGGCATATTTCAAAGCCTTTTCGTGGTATCCTACCTCGGACGCGGTGATGCTTTGAATACAAGCGGAAAGGGAAGAGTCTCCGGTTGTCAGTGGATCGTAATAATCGAAGTTGTGCTTTTTCTCTGCTGCGGAAAATTCTTGTCCCTGTAAAAACATTGCTAGCACGATATCCGCCTGCTTGATTACCTGGTGACGGTAAATCACAAGGGGGTGAAAGTTCAGCAAGAGAGGATATTTGTCTGTGGGGGTATTCTCAAAGTCCCAACGTTTCTTGCTGAGGAAACTGTCGTCTTGAAGGTGAATCCCCATTTCTTCATTAAAGGGAACATACATTTGCAAAGCCGCTTGTTTCCACTGTTCCACCTCGTGCAGCGCCAAGTTAGTTTTATCTACGAGTGCTACAAAGCGATTTGGATGCTGATTCTGTAACAACTCTACCGTCTGGGCGGCATAAGACAAGTTCTGCCGCGCCATCAGATTAGTATAGGTATTGTTGTTGACAACGGCAGTATATTCATCTGGCCCTGTCACGCCGTGGATGTGAAACTGACCATTTTGAAAGAATCCCAGATCCAGCCACATGCGGGCGGTTTCCACCAGCATTTCTGCACCCTCTGTGTAGAGAAAATCTTCGTCTGCCGTTACCTCTACGTATTTTTTCAGAGCGTACATGATATCAGCATTAATGTGATACTGGGCGGTTCCTGCTGGGTAGTAGGCTGATGCTTCCTCGCCGTTGATGGTTCTCCAAGGAAATAGCGCTCCTTTCAAATGCATTTCCTGGGCGCGTTGCCGCGCTTTGTCTAGCATGTTGTATCGGAACTTCAGCAGCTTTTTGGCAGTGCGCGGGGCTGTATAAACTAAAAAGGGTAGTAAGTATATTTCCGTATCCCAGAAATATTGACCTTCGTAAGCCTGTCCGGTCAGCCCTTTGGCAGGAATACCAGTTCCTTCAACTCTGCCTGAAGCCTGTAAAATATGAAACAGATTGAAGCGAATTGCTTGTTGCAATGCTTCTACTTGACTAATATCTGTATCGTAAGGGTTGCCCTCAATTTCGATATCACTCCTGTGCCAAAAATCATCTAGGTATTGTTTCTGACTTGCTAGCAACTTTTCAAATCCAAGAGTTTTGCCTCTATCTAAGGTTCGTTCGGCTCTGGCGCACAGTTCACACTCTCTTTCCTTGGACGAAGTGTGGTAAGAGATGTATTTTGTGAGCGCGATCGCTACTCCTGGTTGAGCATCAACACTGATAACAAATTTACCAAAATCTTCAGTAGATTCACTCTGGCATGAGTAGGTACACTGGGTTGCTATTTCATGCTCGACTCCACAAGCAAGAGTCATCTTGCTTTGATTTGTCCCATGACATAGCACAATACGACCGTCTTTGACGTAATTGCGTTTGGGCAACAAAACTCGACGGTTGAAGCCCTTTGCCCGGCGCGGATCACCATCGTTAGTCTGATTGTGCTGATTATCTTGTACTTCTGAAGAAATGACCACATGGGCATTAGCATTCAGAACAGTCACCTCATAAAAAATTGCAGCCAGGTGTCGGTATTCAAACGAAATCAACTGACGAGATTTAATGGCAACTTTCTTCCCTGATGAAGTTTCCCACAGCACCTCCCTCTCAAGTATCCCCGCTTTCATATCGAGCGATCGCTCATAATTAAGCAAGTGAGCATTGGAAAGACAAAACGCTTCATCGTCAACGTAAAGCTTGATAATCTTACTATCCGTCAGGTTCAAAATCGTCTGTCCTGTTTTCGCAAACCCGTAGGCTTCTTCACCGTAGACAATTGGCCACGATTCAAAGAATCCATTTATTAAAGTCCCATTCTCAAAAACAGGATTTCCTTCACAATAAACCCCGCGCATTCCCAGATAACCGTTGCCAATAGAGAAAATCGTTTCCATTTGTGCCAACAAGCGCGGATAGAATTGTTTTTCTACTATCCGCCAGGAATTGGCAGGGTAAACATACTTAGGAAGATTCAAGGGTTCACGTCGGAGCATTTATCAGTGTTAACCTCATTAATTGCAAATTTTTTGTTGCTAAAAAGCTCAAGCCAGCAGCACGTAGTAATACGAGCTACCAAAAATTCACAGCCTAGATTCCAAAGACTTTCAACCAGTCACAATCAAATCAGCCCCGTCCCTAGCACATTGCCGAAACTCATCAATTTTTTGCAACTGCACTACTAAATCGATCACCACACCAACTTGATGGGTATAAAAGGTAGCGCCCCCTTTGCCTCAAAAATGCGATCGCGAAGCGCCTGGGGTGGTTTTTTATTTAACCCCTCAAAGTTACTGTGGCAGAGTACTAGACTCCACCACACAAACCTTTATGGGTAAACTGACATCTTGCACCCTTCTCAACAAGAGCCAGAGGCTCTAATTTTCGTTACCAGGTTCAACCTGGTAACGAGGTTTTGGTGGGCTGCCGCCTCTCGATTCTTAAGAATGGTGCAAGATGTCATGTAAACCAATTTTTAGACTCATTCTCTCCTTCTCTTCTTCTGTGTTCTCAGCGTAGGCGTGCGGTTTGTTATTGAACCCCTCAAAATTAATGCGGTAGACCACCAGTGGTAAGACCAAAAAACATGGACGGATTGAGATTGACACTCTGACAAGGGGAATGCTTTGGAACTATTCTCCGTGTCCCCGCATTTCCCTTTCTCCGCGCCGGTCTACACCCATCATTTGAATTGTTACAAAAATTATTATTTACATGAATGCACACCAGATTTAAACCTAGAAGAAAGAAGCCCACATTACAGATTCCAAAAATCAACGCTGGAAATTAGCACCTCTGATAATTCTATGTATTAATACTTACCTAGTATGTCGCTCCCCGCTAAAGTTTACACCCGTAAAGTCTCGACCTTATTTAAAGATTTAGTAAAGATTTAGAGAAGATTTGGAGCGGGCAAGTATTGGCTGTTTGGAGATACAGCGTTACATTTTCAGGCATAAATTCGCTCAGGTCATCCGTAGTTGAATACAATTTATTAAAAATGTGGCTTTCTTCTCACGGATATTCTTATTTAATTTATAAAAATTCAGAGTTCTGGTGAAACCCGGTATCTTCCACAATACCTTCGCCAAAATTAGAGGGTTAGAGCTAGACAAAAAAGCTTAAACTTCTCAGAGGATAAGGGTTTCAGGCTTTTGAATTGAGCTTTCAAGCCATAGCCCGAAACCCTCATTCTGCGGGCATTCTAAAAAATTGGCGCAGGTATTGTGCCTAGAAACCGGGTTTCTTTGCGTAAGTCCTAACTTATAAATGCTGTAGTCGCTTCATACTGCCAGTATTTATACAGACAGTATTGCTACTAGAAAAGTACATATATTGTACTTGAAAATAATTATACGTCAGTGTTGTATTTCTTTAACCTTGAGCTAATCCTCTATAAATTTTATTGATATATAATACTGAAAAAACTATTTTAACGAGGATTGGGCTGCTGTGAGGGATGATTTAAAAGGCTTAGAGATTAGTCCAAAGGAATTACAATCACTTACTAATTTGCCGGTTCATGACGAGCTAAGAATTATTATTCATCCTCTGAAAAAATTGCTAATAAATTTTATAGCAAAAATCAAAGGGCCAGAGGGTGCAACCGCAGTTTTTATTGGGCTAACTATATTGATTGTTAGTTATATTATTTTTGATTTTTTAATTGGCAGAATGTTTGCCAAGTTGTTCATAATGCCCTCCTGGATTATTTTGTTTACATTTTGTTTTTTAGGTGGTTCTATTACACAATTATCATTATATTTTCTCTGGAAACAAAATATTTTGAAAGTTAAAAATAACATTACACCTTCTCTCCAAACTCTCTTAAATGATGTTGATAGGTATAATGCGGTTATTAAAGCGATAGATATCAATGACCAAATAGAAGCGGCAGGCAATCCAGGAGTGAAAATAACAGAAAGAACTAAAGTTATTGAAGCGCTGAAACTAACAAGAGCCGATTTAGTCCGTGCTTTAAAAACAGAAAAAATTTTGCGAGAAAACAAAAAGTTTATAATTAGTAATACAGAGCTATTTGCTAATAATTTAGCAACTTTAACAGCAATGCAAGTCAGTGAAAAAGCCAGTGAGCATGGCAGATTATTAAATGAAGCATTACAGATTGCATTGAATGTACAAGATGAGATGAGACAGTTGCAGAGTCAATCTTAAAAAATAGGGTCTAGGGGCTAGGGATTAGGGGCTAGGGATTAGGGGCTAGGGATTAGGGGTTAGGGATTAGGGGCTAGGGGCTATTTTTTAAACTACTCATGACACCAAAGGAAATTTCAATTACTTTAAATTTAGCTGATGAGCTTTTTCCTGATTTTTTTATGACGCTCCCTCTGCGCCAGGTTTAACATAAAAAAGTGTGAATAAAATTAGCTAGCGATCGCTCATCGGCATGGACTGGAAAGAAGTTTCTGGGACTTGGGTATTAATTCCCCACAATCCCATCGGTATCGTTCATTTTCTAGGAGGTGCATTTGTCGCCACTGCACCCCAAATCACTTATCGTTTGTTACTGGAACATTTAGCAGATAAAGGCTTTGCTGTTATTGCCACGCCGTTTGTGAATACCTTGGATCATACTGCGATCGCCGAACAAGTTCTGCTCAATTTTGAACGGGCTTTAGTACGCTTAGAGGATAGAGGCACATTAGGCAAGCGTTACCTACCTATCTACGGTATCGGACACAGCATGGGGTGCAAACTGCATTTACTCATCGGTAGTCTTTTTCCGGTAGAACGTGCGGGTAATATCCTCATCTCTTTTAACAATTACGCTGCACGTGAGGCTATCCCCTTCATCGAACAGTTTAATACTACCTTTCAGTACAACACAACGGCGCTTGAATTTACTCCCTCGCCTTTGGAAACTTACAAAATCGTGCAGGAAAGCTACAAAATCCGCCGCAACCTGCTAATTAAATTTAATAACGACACGATTGACCAATCCGCAACTTTAACCGAACTTTTGCAAAAACGTTTTCCGGAAATGGTGACAACGCAAACACTAAAAGGAAATCATCTCACACCTCTAGGCCAAGATATGAAATGGCAGTCAGGAAAAGAATTCAACCCTTTGGATGCTTTCGGACAATGGTTTAAACAAGAAATGTACCGCGATCTGAATCAACTCAAACGCACCATCCTATTTTGGCTTAATCCCCTCTCTGCGCTATAATTATATGTTTTCTTATATATGGCAATCGGCGCATCATTCGTCAAAACCGAGAAACCGAGTTTGTGAAGTCTTCCAATCATCACAAATCAAATAGGATTGCCGTAGATAATTTATCTATTTCAGCTCATGAACTAATGGTGTAAGCTACCCATTACTAAGCGCTTCGCGCTATAGTGGGGGACTTACGGCGATGAGCGTGAAATTGCAAGCACAGTTACCTCCTATGTTTCAAATCCTAGTAATTGATGATGATCCAGCAGTAAGGATATTACTTAAAAGAATGCTGCAAAGACAGGGTTATGAGGTAGTTGTTGCTAGCAATGGCGAGGAAGGAATTGCACTGACTGTTAATTGTCATCCGGCACTGATTATTTGTGATTGGATCATGCCGGGAATGAATGGACTGGAAGTATGCCAATGCATCAAGGCAGATCCAGTATTATCTACTACATTCTTTATTCTCTTAACATCTTTAGATTCAGTTGCCGATCGCGTCAAAGGTTTAGATGCTGGTGCTGATGATTTTATCACCAAACCAATCGAACATAATGAATTACAAGCACGAGTCAGAGCAGGATTACGCTTGCATCAGCTAAGCCGAGATTTGCAAACTCAAAAGCAAATTTTAGAGGCAGAATTGGCAGAAGCTGCCGAATATGTCCGTTCGCTTCTACCTGCACCAATGATAAAACCTCTAAGTATTGATTTCCGCTTCATCCCGTCACGTCAACTAGGTGGTGATTGTTTTGATTACTACTGGCTTGATCCTGATTTTTTGGCAATTTATTTACTAGATACCGCCGGACATGGACTGAGAGCTACTCTACCCTCAATTTCCGTTCTAAATTTGTTGCGATCGCGCGCTCTTAAAAGCCTCAATTACTATCAACCTAGTGAAGTATTGAGAGCATTAAATGACACCTTTCAGATGAATTATCAAAATGACAAATACTTTACCATCTGGTATGGAGTTTATAACCGAGTCAAGCGGCAATTAATTTATTCTAGTGCTGGACATCCACCAGCAATATTAATATCTGATAAATCTACTAACACTGAAGTCCAACTTTTGAGAACTCCTGGTATACCAGTTGGCATGTTTCCACAAGTAAAATATATTGATGATTTTTGCAATATTGAAGAAGATAGTACTCTTTATATTTTCAGTGATGGCGCTTATGAAATTACTAAATCAGATGGTAAACTTTGGGGCTTAGATGCTTTCATTCAAATGCTTATCAACTTACAGCATACTTGTAATTGTCAACTAGACCAAATATTAAACTATCTAATTGCTTTGAACTCACAAGAAGCGTTTGATGATGATTTATCTATACTTAAGATTAAATTTAGTTAACGGGACTTAAACGAAAAAAGTAGCTAAATATGTTTAAAATCATTAAATAGTC
>JBHYDF010000168.1:0-18928 GCA_051861145.1 Nostocaceae cyanobacterium | reverse complement strand
GAGTTAGGAGTTAGGAGTTAGGAGTTAGGAGTTAGGAGTTAGGAGTTATGAGTTATGAAATAATTTTAAGTAGAAAATTAAAAACTTAATCTCCTCACTCCTCACTCTTAACTCCTCACTCCTCACTCCTAACTCCTAACTTATGAAACGCATCATCGGCTTAACTGGAGGTATTGCTACAGGTAAAACTACCGTCGCCAATTATTTGGCTGATGCTTACCGTTTACCAATTTTGGATGCAGATATTTACGCCCGTGATGCTGTTTGTGTCGGTTCGCCTATCCTTGATGCGATCGCGCGTCGTTACGGTAAACAAATTTTACATGCTGATAAGTCCCTCAACCGGCAAAAGTTGGGGAAAATTATTTTTCAAAATCCAGAAGAACGCGCTTGGATAGAGGATTTGATTCATCCTTATGTGCGCGATCGCTTTCTGAAAGAAATTGCTGTATCCTCTGTAGAAATACTAGTGTTAGTTGTGCCTTTGTTATTTGAAGCGGGGATGACTGATTTGGTTACAGAAATTTGGGTAGTGCGTTGTTCCCAAGCACAGCAATTAGAAAGATTAATGCAGCGAAATAATTTAAGTAGAGAACAGGCACAAGCGAGAATTTATAGTCAAATGTCGCTAGCGGAAAAAGCGGCTCGTGCTGATGTGGTGTTAGATAATTCTTCTAGTTTAGCTGATTTGTTGAAACAAGTTGATAGGGCTATTTCTCGTTGGTAATTTATCTTGCACAGGAACGAACCGCCAAGACGCCAAAGCCGCAAACCCCAAGCCAGCCAGCCAGGGACTGTAAGTCCCTGTCTGAAAGCGCGCATTCCTCTATAAGAGGACTGAGAAGACTATTTAATAAATATTTTGACAAAATAAGGTTGTTCTAGACTAAAAAAATATTTTTACAAATTCTGCACGGACTGCTATATCTTCCTTTTCCAATTATAACTTATGGAAGATGGTTTATGTAAATTTAAATTCTAAAGTTGGAAGTATTTAATCATTCAGAAAGTTTTGATTAAGAGGTCATTTATAAAGAAAATCTGATCCCCCCAACCCCCCTTAAAAAGGGGGGCTAGTAATTATTTCTCCCCCCTTTTTAAGGGGGGATTAAGGGGGGATCTAGGATGAAACTAAGGTTTAGAGGCTTAATATTTACTTTATAAATGGTCTCTAATTGATGTAGTCCTAATCATCTATTTTTCTGAATTATTGATATTTTTTTTTAGGAATATTTTCAAGAAATGAAATCTAAGTTTTTTCTATTAAAATGCACTTTACCTTTAATCGCAAGTATTGCTATTTCCCTTTTCAGTAACAGTGCGATCGCGGCTGAAAGGGTTGTCCTGCAATACGGTATTTTTCGTGAATCTATCTCAGTCAGTGAATTAACAGACTTTGCCGAAACCGGAGAGGTTTCGCCAAGGCTAAATTTCTATTTGAATCGGACAGGTCAAGACCCACAAGCAGTTCGCAATATCTTAACACGAGAGGTCAACGCTGATCCTGTTGTTTTAGACCGCGTGTTAAATAACCGAATTGGTGAATTTCTATTGGATAGAATTAGTCAGTCTGTTAGTACTCCCTCTGGTCAAGCAAATCGACAGGCTTTGCGTTCTGCTTTAGTTTTATCTGCTAGCAAAGAAAATAAAGTTTCATTGATTGAAATTATTCAAAATTACCCAACAACGGAAGTCGTGGTTGAGGGCGATCGCCTTGCTCAAACTTATAATCAACTCAGCCTTTTAGCAGAGAATTTACAAAGAGTGCTAAGTATATCTACTTCTTTCAATTAGTTGCTTGTCTATAGGAACCTTATGTAATTCAGCCATTGGAGATAAGGACTCAGGAAGAGGTTAGAGTATTAACTTTTCAGTAACGTGGGAGCAGTCAAGGTTAGAAGAGAAGTTGAGATTTTACAATGGCATTTAGTGGTGTAATCTTGGATGTAGATGGAACGCTTGTTATCAGTAATGATGCTCATGCTCAAGCCTGGGTAGAAGCATTTGCAGTATTTGACTATGAGGTAGATTTTGAGCAAGTCCGACCGATGATTGGGATGGGAGGGGATCAAATTATTCCCAAGTTCGCGCCAGGACTTTCTGATCAAGAAGGAAAGGGGAAGGAACTTGCTAACTACCGTACACAACTTTTTCTCAACAAGTTTGTATCAAATCTGGCTCCTGCAAATGGTACGCGAGAATTAATATCGAAGATGCAGGATGAAGGATTGCGTCTAATTATCGCCAGTTCAGCCAAAGCTCAAGAGTTAGAAGCTTTACTCAAAGCTGCACAAGTTGATGACCTCCTCAGCCAGGATGAGGCGACAACATCAAGTGATGCTGAATCTTCTAAACCAGATCCAGATATTGTAAAAGCTGCTTTAAGTAAGCTGAATATGCAGCCTTCGGAGGTGGTGATGATAGGTGATACCCCCTACGACATTGAGTCTGCTAACAAAGCTGGCGTTAGCGTGATTGCGTTTCGTTGCGGTGGCTTTGATGATAGTCAATTGAAGAATGCGATCGCTATCTATGATGATCCAGCAGATTTATTGGCGCAGTATGACAATTCACCTCTAGCAAAAAAAGCGATGATGAGTCAGTAGACATAGGCGTGAAAATTAATTATGCGTTCCCAACATACTTGTAGAGAAGCGAAATTTCGCGCCTCTACATTATTTTTCACGCCTAAGTTTGATTTACAGCTTTATTTTCAGTCCTCTATAAGAGGACTGATGCTGTTAGCCTTGGGTTTACAACCCAAGGTGTATATATCTGCATTTAGCTCAAAGGTTCTAAGCTTTTGTTCCCAAAATTTGTTTACTCATTAAGCGCAATTCGCCAGCTAATTCTTCGCGAGTTTCAGCTTTAAGTAAATAACGGTTAGTAAACCAAATTGTGTAACCAATTCCAATCAACTCAAGAAATGGGGAAACTAGCGGAATATCATTGATTGCATCTAGCACAGCCACCAAGATTCTGAGTGCGCCAACTCCCACCACAAGCAAAGCAAAGCTGATAATCGGTAGCTTGTATTCTTGAAAAAATCTACCTATGTATTCGGGTAGTGACGCCAAAAAGTAAGAAATTTTTTGACCAGTTAACTGCAATTGGGAATTAGGATTTTGAGCGGTTGGTAGTGCAGGCAGATTTTCTGATTCTGCCATTTGTATTTCTTGCATTCTCTCTAGAGAATTACTCTCTACATATTCTGGTTGTTGTACTTGGCTTTCCATAGTTCACCCTGTCTTTTGTAATGGTAATTAATTGAATAATAGCCAAGTATGTGTATTAAAACCACATCCAAAGGAAGGGGTTTATCAGATAGCGATTAGTTACTAACTACAGCAATCCTAAATAGATTGTGAACACAGAGAAACCCGGTAACTTCTGCGAAACTGGGTTTCTGGAGGTTTTGCAGTATTAGTTTTTTTGTTCGGCAATAGTTACGTTTTGTACCACAAACGTGACACCTTTGATTTCACGAGCTAATGGAGAAATTTTATTTAACTGTTGTTTATTAGCTACTGTTCCTGTGACATGAACAGTGCCATCTTCTTTGGCTTCAACTGCTAAGTGACCGTTAGGAATATTAGCTTCTAACTTTGACCGTACTTCACTTTCTAAGTCTCGTGGATTTCTGTTTGTACCACCCCCTGACCAATTATTCCGTTGTTCGCGGGCGCGAATATCAGCATTTAGCTGTCTTCTGCGGATTATATCTTGGGCATCATTTTTAGCAGCTTGCGTTGCTTCTGGGTCTGTGATTGTGGTTGTTACTTCAGTAGTGTTGGGTGCATCCGCACTAGTTTTGGCAGGAGTTTGACAAGCAGCAGCACCAAAAATTAAAAGACAACTCATCAAGAAAGTACTTAGTTTTTTCATTTGTTATTAGTGATGTGTGAATGGTTGATGGTTCATGGTTAATAGTTAATGGTTCATGGTTAATAGTTAATGGTTCATGGTTAATAGTTATGAACCATTAACTATTAACTATTAACTATTAACTACTTAAAATTTTCATCTCGGCGGTCAATAATGATAACGAGAGGGTCATTATTATCAACTACATTTGAGTAATTGGTAGGAGTGGTATCAAAATCTGGTTTTGCGTGATGCATACCTTGATTGTTACCAACGGCGGCATCATAGATAATAAAGTTGTCAATTCCTCGCTGTTTGAGAATTGTTTGGGCACGCTGAAGCTCAGTATCGGTGTCTTCAATCATTACTAAATAGTCACCTCTGTGGAAGCGATCGCTATAAATTTGCGCTCTTTCTTCCGGTATCCCTAAACCAACCAGTACGCCAACTAAATTGCCAGTGGCTCTTTCATCTACTTTGTTACCAACGCCAGGTCTGCTATCCACACCTGCGATCCGGTCGTTGTCGTGTGCGTTTTTGGCAATGAGCGAGACTTTATTCATTGAGAAACCAGCATTTCGCAGTTCAATAAGTGCTGTTTCTGCGGACTCTCGCTGAGAAAATACCCCAATTGCCAGTTTCGGTCTTTGCATACTTGCAGCAACAGGCGCAGCACTTACCGAACTTGTGGTATTAATTGCCGTTGGGTCGTAAATATACCAATCTTTAATTCCATGTCTGCTGAAAACTGAGCCAGCGTGACGCAGTTCATCGTCATTACCGTCAATGACGATCATGTATTCACCGCGATTAATTAGCTCGTTATAAAAGTGAGTGCGTTCGGCAGATAGTCCCAATCTCAAATTGTCAAAACGGTCAGTTGCAGCAATACCTGCGAAAGGTTCTCTTTGGGAAAAGTCCCTACGAATTAAGGTAATTTTGCTTAAAGGAAAACCCGCCGCACGTAAATCGTTAATAGCAGCTTCCGCATCGCGCAGATTGGAAAAATAACCAATAGCGTGTTTGATATGACTCAAATCTTTATGAGCAACAGGAGTAGGCGTATGTTTGCCATTGGGATGATCGTAAATACCAAACTCTTCAATACCCCGATGATGCAAAATAGCTTCGGCTCTGGCAATTTCCGCATCCGCGCCATCAACAATGACTAAATAGTGTCCGCGCTCTACTCGTTCGTTGTAAACTCTAGCTCGTTCTTCTGGAATTCCTAAACCAATTAATGCACCAAGCAAACTCCCAGCTGCTGCACCAATACCAACTCCAGCAACAGTTGTAGCCAACGCAGTTGCTGTTGCTCCAGCGAGCATAATTGGTCCAATACCAGGAATTGCTAAAGTGCCAAGACCTACTAATAAACCTGTTAAACCGCCCAAAGCAGCACCCGAAAGCGCTCCTACCTTCGCACCTTCGTCGGCTTTATTATCTACCCGCTCTCGTACTTCAGCCCCAGCAATATCATCCTTGCGGTCTGCATCCTGGGTGATTACAGACACTCTATCCATCGGAAACCCTGAATCTCTTAATTCATGCAAGGCGTGTTCCACATCCTGACGGTCAGAAAATACACCTACAGCACGCCTATTATTATCTACACTTAAAGCCATATTTATTTCTCCAAATATGAAGAATACTATTCATAAATTGATTGATGCGAATAATCATAATTTCCGTGTTTTTGGTAAACTTGTCATCAATCCTTTGTAATAAGTTTTGTCTATTTCAAAAGATATAGGGTTCCTATTTTATTTTTGAAATACATGTAGGTGGGGCTATGCCCTACATAGGCTAGATATGTAGGGCATAGCCCCACCTACATTACTCTCTCAAAAGATATAGGTTAATTCTGACAATTCTGACTATACACTCGTCGATAGCAAAAAATATATTTATACCTTAATAATGACTCGTTTACCCATCTAAGTATCGAGGGTATCTTTCATATCTAATGGTTAATAGTTCATGGCTATTAACCATTAACTATTAACCATTAACTATTAACTATTAACTATTTGAGAAAATTCTAACTTTAGAACTTAGTTACGTCCTTCTCCAGAAAGATGGCTTAGAATCGTTAACTTTTTAAGTTATAGATGTGAAACGCAATAACAGGGAGAAAACAATAGTGATACTTCATAAGATTAGCGATTTTGATGCGGACTACCGCCAAAGTATTCAGGGCAAAGATATCAATGGAATGAGTGTTTATACTCAAGGAACTGACGAGAAAATTGGTACAGTTAGCGATGCTTTAGTAGATGACCAAGGACAGTTCCGCTATCTCATCCTAGATGTAGGCTTCTGGATTTTTGGTAAGAAAGTATTGTTACCTGTTGGTCGTGCCAGAATTGATTCTAGAGCAGACCGTGTGTATGTTGTTGGGCTGACAAAACAACAAGCAGAAGATTTACCAGAATATGATGAACGTACTACGGTTGATTACGACTATGAAGAGCGTGTACGTGGAGTATATCGCACACCAGCAGTAGAAGCTTCAGCTCCCTTAGATGCATCAGCACCCCTTGATGCAACATCTGCGACTGTGGCAAGACCTACTTACAATCGCGACAATTACACTTACGCGCACGATACGGATTTATACGACACCAGCACTCACGAAGACCGAACTTTTAAACTCTATGAAGAACGGCTAGTTGCAAACAAACAGCGCCGGAAAGCTGGGGAAGTTGCAATTGGTAAGCACGTTGAAACTGAGGTTGAAAGGGTTTCTGTACCGGTGGAAAAAGAGCGAGTTGTGATTGAGCGAGTAACTCCCCAAAATGCTGGTACACCTGTTTCCCCAGATGCAACAGCTTTCCGTGAAGGCGAAGTCGCACATATGGAAATTTACGAAGAAGTTCCCGACATCCGTAAAGAAGCTATTGTACGGGAAGAAGTCCGAGTTAAAAAAGTTGTAGACCAGGAAACAGTAGAAGCTCAAGAGACTATTCGCCGTGAAGAATTGGATATTGACACTGAAGGACGTCCAGTTATAGATAGAAATGACCGGATGTAAACTGTTAGTCTAAATCCCATTTAATAGTTATCAGTTATTAGCTGGGTAATGGTCTTTCCACTAATGCTTCACATGGGTAAAAAATGAAAAATTAAAAATGAAAAAACGTTACAAATAAATTTTTGATTTTTGATTTTTAATTCCCGAAGGGTGGCAACGCTTTTTTATCCCAATATACGCCTATTAACTGATAACTATTTACTGTTAAATCTTCACTTTTTTAAGGAGGTATAAATGAAGATGATTCAACAATTGCGTAGAATTTTAACAGCATTTGTCTTGATTTTTTTACTGACAACCACTGCCGCCTGTAGTGGTGGTACGGTGCAAGCTAGACAACCTAATCAATTACCGCCCCAGATTAGCCGCAGTGGAGAATATGCCCAGTTGGAACGCGGTAACACTGCACAGGGTCAAGATTTTGGCGATTGGGTTGTCACAACAGCCAAAGGAATGGTTCAGGATGCTTATGTGCGTGACAACAACAAGTTAGGTGTTGTCATTTCGCGTCAAGTTCGTCCGAATGAAGTACGACCATTAGCAAAATCTCTACTTCAAGGTTTTCACCAGAATTTCCCGAATCAAGACTTAACAGTTTTGGTATATGCGCCTGATAAACAACTGATTTTGACGGGTAAGTATGATGTGCAATCAAATCAAATTGCATATCAATAATCACTCGATTTGAATTGCAAAACTGAGAATAATCAGTTGATTTAAACTGAAAAAGGAGATAAGTAAAATGAGCAGCAGTGACCAATATAGACGTGAAATCATGAGAGATTTGGCTCAAGGTAATGTTGATTCTCTTGATGATGTGTCATCAAATCCAACACAGGATTACCAAAACTTTGATGATTTTGCTCAACGCTCATCTCATGAAGAACGTCGTCAGTTGTTTAGTCGGTCTTTAAATCACGATCGCATTCCTCCCAGTCAAATGGAGCCGGAATTGCAAAAGGCGATCGCACAAATTAAGCCAAATGAAAGAGATGATGTATCGCGGGCGTTTTTCAAGCATTTCAAGCAAAGAGGACTGGATGAACGCCATCTAGAGCAACAGTTAGGTCTTTCCACCCACAACCCTAACCGCATGAATGCTGATGATGTCTCCAAACTCGCCGCCTTTGCATATCACAACCATCCCGACATCTTCCAAGAAGTAATGGCGGAACAACCAGCAATCCTTAAGTTTCTCAGTAACCCGCTAGTAGGAGCAGCTTTGGGAGCGATCGCATCTAAGTGGTTTGGCGGACGTAAGTAAGCGTTCATCCGGGGTATGCATAGTTCTTTGAATGCTTACAAAAGGACAATCCCCAAACTGTACGCAAAAATTTCTTGTAATGCTTGATTTTTGTAGGGGCAATTCATGAATTGCCCCTACAAAAAATGTGATATGGCAATTCTAAATAATTTATGAAAATCATTTTGAATCCGAATCAAAAAGGGTGCTAAAAACACGAATAAACAGGAATAAGTAATAATAAATATAGATTTTTATAAATTATTTAGGACTGTTGTATACGTAAGTTGTGATTGTGTAATTAATGCTGAAAATGAGGAAAATAGTATGTTTCAAGGTGTGCTAACTGCTTTGAAAATTAATCCCTTAGAGTTGGGATTAGCACAAATTCCTGTTACGAATGAAGTGTTAACTCCAGAACAAGCATCGCTTGTTTTTTCTGGGCCAAAATTTTTAGTAGCATTGCTTGCAGGTGTATTGATGGCATTTGCTTTCCAATTGCTATTAACAAATTTCTCAGTAGCTATAGGTATTTCATCTTTAGGAATCGGTGCAGGTTCTGATGATGAATCAGAAAGCTTGGGTGGTACGATTCGCAAAGTTGAAACTGCTGTTGGTTTATGGGCACTTGTCACCGCAACTATTGCATTATTCTGCGCTTGTTTTTTGGCGGTGAAACTCAGCTTAATTGAAAGTGCGCTTTTAGGAGCAATTATTGGCGTAGTCATTTGGTCTACCTTTTTCACAGTTCTCATCTGGCTAGGTTCCAGTGCAGTAGGTTCCTTAATTGGTTCTATTGTCAGCACAGCTACAAGCGGTTTTCAAGGACTCATGGGTACAGCTACTGCTGCTTTGGGTGCTAATGCTGCAAAACAACAAATGGTTTCTACTGCTGAGGAAATTACAGCCGCAGTCCGCCGCGAATTAACTTCGGGTTTAGATTCTGAAAGTATTAGAAATACGCTACAAAGTTCTGTTGCTTCTTTACAATTGCCCTCGTTGGATGTTAAAGAAATTCGCTCTCAATTTGACAAGCTTCTTAAAGATGCTGATTTGCAATCTATCGCTGACAGTGATTTGCTAAAGAATATCAATCGTCAAACATTTGTTGATTTAATCAGCAGTGGTACAAACTTTTCCAAACAAGATATTAATCGAATTGCCGACCAATTAGAAGGAGCTTGGAAACAAGTTTTCAATCGGCAAGATCCGACAGAGCAAGTAATTAATGTACTCAGTGAAGCTACTCCCGAAGAATTGAAATCTGAGCAATTGGGTGAACGGTTGCAAGAACTTGTGACAGTGGGAGGAGGTAATGGCAAGCAAAGCAATGGTTTGATGAGGCAAGCTATTGAAATTGGCTTAGGTGCTACCTTGCCAAGAGTGCTGAGAAGGGTAGACCTTGCTGATTTAGATGTAAACAGAATTACAAATCAGCTGCAAAAGCTAACAGAAAAAGTTCAGGATGTAGATGTTGATAAAATCACAGAGCAATTGCAAAAACTCAAAGACCAAGCTACCCAACAAGCAAATAAGCTTGGCAGTTCTGTAGCCCAAAATTTGCCTGCACTACCTAACAACACTATCAAGGCGGATGTAGAAGAATACATACTGAATTCTTTCCCTTGGCATTTCAACCGCATTACTATCAAAGATGAATTCAAAGAAGTCATCTACGACCCAAATGCAGACCCAAGAACTGTCCGCCGTCAATTGGAAGAACTCAACAAAGAGTACTTTGCTAACTTGCTGACACAGCGAGGCGATCTTAGCGAAGCGATGGTAGAGGAAATTTCTGGCGAGATGGAAAGTATCCGCGCAGAAGTTTTAGAAATGGCGCAGCAGGCGGCTGGACGGGAAAAATCACAAGACCTGCGTACTAGAATTGAAAATTACCTGCGTTCGACTGGGAAGGAAGAACTTAATCCAGAAGGTATTGAGCGTGATTTATCAAAGCTGTTGGAAGATCCAGAAGTTGGTTTTGAAGAGTTAAGTTCACGCTTTCAGGAATTTGACCGCGATACCCTTGTCAAGCTGCTTGAGCAACGTGAAGATATCAGTTCTGAGGAAGCTAATAATATTGTTAGTCAACTCGAACACACTCGTGATAATGTCTTAAATCGGGCGAGAGAATTGCAAGAGCAAGCTAAAGCTAGAGCTTCAGAACTACGGCAAAGAGTAGAAGATTATCTGCGGAATACGAACCTTGAAGAACTCAACCCTGAAGGAATCGAGCGTGATTTTGGAAAACTGCTGGAAGATCCACAAGTGGGATTGTCTGCTTTACGGGCAAGATTATCACAGTTTGACCGCGAGACTTTAGTAAAATTATTAAGTCAGCGGCAAGATTTGAGTGAGGAACAGGTAAACCGCATCATTGATAATCTCATATCAGTTCGGAATCGAGTCTTGCAAGTACCGCAGCAAGTCGCGGGTAAGGCAAAAGAACAATACGAACAAACCACCAACGCGATCGCGCAATATCTCCGCAATACTAATCTAGAAGAACTCAATCCAGAAGGTATTCAGCGTGATTTGCAAACATTACTCGATGACCCTAAAGAAGGTACTTTAGCACTGCGTGAGCGTCTATCTCATGTTGATAGAGAAACCTTAGTTAAACTCCTAACTCAACGGGGAGACTTGAGCGAAGAGCAAGTTAATCGCACTATCGACTCTGTACAACAAGCCATTGATAACATTGTCAAAGCACCGCGACGCTTGGTAAACCGTACTACTCAAAGGGTTTTGGACTTTGAAGCAAATCTAGAAAACTACTTGCGGAACACCAATAAAGAAGAACTCAATCCAGAAGGTATCAAGCGTGATTTGCAATTGTTGCTATCTTCTCCCCGCGCCGGAGTGGCTTCTTTAAGCGATCGCACTTCCAAATTCGACCGTTCGACAATTGTGGCTTTGCTATCTCAGCGTGAGGATATTTCCGAAGAGGAAGCTAATCGAATTGTGGATCAAATCGAATCTGTTCGCAACTCGATAGTTGAACAATTTCAGCAGATCCAACAAAGGGTGCAATCAGTAATTGATGGGACTTTTGGCTCTATTCGTAACTATCTCAACTCGCTAAATCGTCCTGAACTCAACTATGAAGGTATCCAGCAAGACTTTGCCAAATTGTTTGACGATCCGCAAGCAGGATTTGAAGCGTTACGCGATCGCCTTAATCAATTTGACCGTGATACTCTAGTTGCTATCCTCAGTTCGCGTGAGGATATTTCCTCTGAGCAAGCTAATAAGATTATCGACCAAATCGAATCAGCACGAAATAGCGTGTTGTATCGAGCCGAACGCATCCAGCAGGAAACACAAAAACGCCTCAACGCGATTAAAGAACAAACTAAAAAGCAAGCAGTAGAAACGAAAAAAGCTGTTGCAGGTGCTGCTTGGTGGGTATTTAACACAGCTTTTGTCTCTCTAGCTGCTTCAGCAATAGCCGGAGCAATAGCCGTAAAACTACCTAGCTTCTTTGGTTAAAGTTTTATAAGTTCATTGGTTAAGCCTCTCAATAGAGAGGCTTTTTTGTTTAAACTTGAGTCTCTACTTCTTGCAAAAATCGGTTTTTAGGATCTTGCGACCACAGATGAACACAGATAAACACAGATGAATTATCTGTGTCCACCCCCCTCTATCCCCCCTCAAGAGGGACGGCAGTTGCTACAACGCGGGAAACCCGCAAGGGCGCACTGCCTCGGGAAGACAGAGGAATAAACTTTAGAGTGTTGTCCATCTGTGGTTTAATTTTCTTAAAACCTAACTTTTGCAAAAAGTCTAGTTAAAATTCTTACCCAATCAGCTTTTAGCTAACTTTAGCTATTGGTCTCAAATTTTAATTCCGGGCGTTTTGGCAAATTATAACGGTTCAGCATAAAAACCCAAATGATTAGCAACCGGACGTTCGCGCATGGGAAACTTAGTATGTATGGGAGCATTTAACACTTTTGCTCCCTTACTTGTGGCAATTACCAATGTAGTAGAACCACCGCCATCCAAATTAAGTGCTGTATATGCACCAAGATCCATGAGTATTTTAGTTAACTCTGTTGTCTTGGCTCCTTCGCTGTAAAGGAGTTGCTTACCATCCACAGCAATTAGCCAAAGTTTTTTACCCTCCTGATCAATAGCCGCAGCAACACGCGAATAAGGTACATCATCACGGCGCTTGAAAATTTCGGCTTTTGGCTTACCATTCTCAATCAAAACTTCACTACCTGCAACACCATGATTTGTACCTTCAGGACACTTACCATTTTGCGAAATATGGGCGCGGTTACTTTTAGAAAAGCATAACACTGGCCAGCCAGGCTCGGTTCTTGAATAATGATACCCATTGGCAATTACCTCGCCCAGTGGATTGGTGCGATCGCCACTGCGAGGATAATAACTCCAAGGAGTATTCTCCTCAAAATGTTGAAAGTAGCTGGCATTAACAGCTAATTGTAAATTGAAATCACGCAAAAATTTTGAAGTTGTGCGGGCGGTGGTTTCTTGAGTACCCTTAGTAAATGACATTGGAGGAGTGACTTGTGCTTTCACTCCTGGTGCGGTTAAGTCAATGCTGACGATATGAATCATAATTGGACGTGGTGTGGAACGGGCATAACGTTGATAGACTATGCCACGAAACAACACTTCTTCTTTATTCGTCTGGGGAGGGCGTAGGAAGTGTAGAGTACCATAAAGTAACAGTGGCAATAACAGTAAACCCGTACTAACACCTAAGAAAATTTGCTTCATAAATTATAGAAATCTGGAAGCAGAAACAATATTTACCCGCTAGGGCGTGTTTTCAAACTGTGAGATCCCCCCCTCTCCCCCCTATCCCCAGAGGGGACCCCGAGTCCCCCCCTTTTTAAGGGGGGGGAAATCTTCTCAAAGTCCTCCTTTTTAAGGGGGATTTAGGGGGATCGCAACCTCAACTCATAGCGTAAAGATTAGTTTGAAAACACGCCCTAGACAACTATATTATTGTTGTTTTCTAAATTTGTTTATGCTTTAGTTGAAGATTTTTTTAACTAAGCGCAAAGAATATACCAGCTAAACGCCAAGCTCGTTAACATGTGAAGGCGCAACAAAGGAAAAGCTGGTTCCGTAAATATAATTATGGTGATTCCAAGCCCTCTCAATTTTGCTAATCAAAATCTCCGAAATCGTTCTTTTAAAGGACGCCATCTGATTGGTGCAGACTTTAGCGGTTCAGATATTCGCGGCTGTGATTTTAGCAATGCGGTGTTATATGGAGCTAATTTTAAGCAAGTCAAGGCGGGTCAAACTTTGGTAAACTTGATAGCTTTAGTGATAGTTGCAGTAGCCGTGATTATCCCTACATTCCATGCAATCAGTCTAATGCTTTTTGGCGTTCTCGGTCTGGTTCCGGAAAGTACTAGTTGGAAATATACTCTCATTTTTTTTATCAGCTTGGGAATCACGGCAGTAAGTTCAGGTGTGAGGGGTATAATCAGCAGCAAATCTATCTTAGGACGGATGACTAGTGCAGTTTCCGCCGCCACATCGGGTGCTTTACTGGCTTTCTTTTATCGAAGTAAGGGACTAGCGAGTGGTGATCCAGAAATTCCGATTAAGGCTGTGATTTTTACAGCAGTAGTGATGGCGATCGCACCTTTTTACTTGACAAGGGGATGGTTAGCAGTTGCAATCAGTGTTGCTGGTTCGGTTGCAGCATATGGGTTTGCATTTTTAGTTGCAACAGTTACATTTGCATACTTAAGTACTCAAAATTTTGTTTGGGGATTGATTTGGAGTGTTTTTTTATTGGGTGCGATCGCGCTGTTTGTAATTTCCTTTCTTCGTACTGTCAAAGATATTACAGGTTCTTTTGCAACTTCTTTTCGTGGTGCTGACTTAACTAATGCTAATTTTGAAGGTGCTAAGCTTGGAAATACAGATTTTTCTGGAGCAGTAGGTTTTCGTAGTTAATAGTATAATTTTTTTGTATAATTTGATTTTCAACTCAGCCTAACTAGAGGTTTTAGTAGCGATCGCATATTTCCAAAGATTGAACCAAATAAATTACAATGGCAGGAAAAAATAATGAGGCAACAGTTGCAAGCCGTTATCGTACTTTTGACAGTATTAGGAAATCTGCTAATTTTACCTAAAACGATAGCTAGTTTAAATAGTAACCTTACCGTTAGAGTTGATGGACTCAAAAATCAAAAAGGACAGGTTTGTTTAAGTATTTATTCGAGTAATCAAGGATTTCCAAATCAGGGCGATCGCGCTTTGCAATCTCAATGTGTAAAAATAGCACAAACCCCTCAATTAGTGACTTTTGAGAACTTGAAAGCAGGTAGCTATGCTGTTGCAGTAATTCATGATGCTAATGCGGATGGTAAGCTCAATCTTAATTTTCTTGGCATCCCTACAGAAGGTTTTGGGTTTTCCAATAATCCTAAAATTCGCACGAGTCCGCCTAAGTTTGGTGATTCGGCTGTTTTAGTGGCTGGTTCAAGTACTAATATTCAGATTCAGTTGCAATATCTTTTGGGTGGTTGAAGCAACTGGGACTATAAGTCCCAGTCTCATAGCATAAGTCCTCTAAAAGAGGACTATGGCGCAGAATGTGAAATGCTGTCAAATTTGTTACTTTATTATCAAAGGATTCGTTGTTTCTGCTTATGGTTAGTAGTAAGCACTTAAGTGCTTACTACTAACTAAACGTGGTTATAATTGCGTGAAAATTAGTTTATCTATGAGCTGTGATGGTATAGCGATCGCTCACTTCACTATAATCATTGGCAATATTGCCAAAGCCTGCCAAACTCAAGCATTCTTCTAGCTCATCGAGGCGCAAAGGTCGGTAGCTGAGGGAATACAATTCATATGAAACACGCTCGTCACGCTCCAACAACATTACCACATCAACTGTGTGATTTTCCTGCCAACTTTCGGGAAATTGCCACAGATATAAAGGAATACAACGCATCCCATTCCGTTGTCGGACTTCCGCAGTTACCGTCAATCTTGGTTGCTGTGCGCCCAACTTCTCCCAATTTCGCATCCCAATCAGGAGAATA
This sequence comes from Nostocaceae cyanobacterium, assembly GCA_051861145.1. Taxonomy (GTDB): domain Bacteria; phylum Cyanobacteriota; class Cyanobacteriia; order Cyanobacteriales; family Nostocaceae; genus JBHYDF01. The sequence continues at coordinate 3,735 of JBHYDF010000168.1, read as the reverse complement.
CCCCCATTTTTGAGGGTTTTGTACATTCCTTGTAGCGCATCAATCAAATCAGATTTACTTTGGCAATGACTGATTGAATTTCCCAAGCACAGCACCAAGTCAAAGTGCTGCTCAAATTGTGCTGGTAAATCTTTCCAAGGACAGATGACAAAAGGAATAGAAAGGTTATTCTGATGAGCAAGATGGTGTGCTTGTGCTACCATCGCTGCACTGTGATCAGAACCAACAATGTTATAACCTCGCTTTGCTAGAGCGATCGCATCCATACCGATACCGCAGGCACAATCAAGAATAGTCGCACCTGGCGGTAGCAATGCTAATGTTGAATTTAAATCAACAGGAAAATAATCGCCTAACCACTGTTCGTCGGAATAGAACCAATGATAGCTAGACGCTAAATCTTCATAATTTTGACGAATCATAGTGCCTTTAAAAAGACGCACCTTTTCGTCAGATTATAATCTGCCTTACTTTTTTACACATCAGCATGGTTGCCTATAGCCGCTTTTATCTATGTAGTTAGCATAAATCTTTTCCGAAACTTTCGGCGGTTCATTGCCAATGTGAAATGCTCGAGCGCGTTCTTCAATTAGCCTATCTGTATGGGTAACTCGCTCAAATTGCCGTTTGTGTTCAGCCCAAGATTCGACAATAACTGTTTCTACAAACAGACTAGGGTCAGATAAATCTTGATACAAGCCCCACTGTATCGCGCCATCACGCAAACGTACTGTTCTTAGTGCCTTCATTGCTTTGGTAAACTCGTCAGTGTTGGCTAGCTCAATACGATACTCAAGCGTAATTAACACTGGACCGTCATCTGGGCAAGGTTCAAAAGCATGGGTAGGTTGATCCCAGTGTAGGGATGAGCGCAAGTCTAATCTCTCACTACAACGGAGGCGATAGCGCACGGTTAGCAACACACAGACAATCAAACCTGTGGCGGCGCTGGCGAGAGCAATGGAGATATTTGAGCGTTGGGCAACACTACCCCACAACAAACTACCCAAGCTCATACATCCTTGGAATACCAGTAATTGTACAGCTAAAGCCCGCGCCCGCACCCAAGTAGGGACGGCTGTTTGTGCTGCGACATTTAAACTAACCATCACGCTAAGGGAGGAAATTCCCACTAGCATCATCACTCCCCACACCATGTATAAATTGCGAGAGTAGGCTAGCATTAGCATCATTGCTCCCATCAGCAGGGATGACCAGGCAACAAGTTGGTCAATAGAAAACCGTTCCCTCAGCTTGGGTAAAATGAAGGCTCCTGATAAGCCACCTATACCCCAAAAACCAAGTATAATCCCGTAGCCTAGCGCATCTAATTTTAACTCTTGTCGTCCTAGTAATGGCAGGAGAGCAAACAAGGCGCTGGCAAAGAAAATATATGCTGCTGTACGGATCAGCACAGTCTGTAAGGGTGGGGCATAGCGCACATAGCGAATTCCCGCTTGCATCGCTCCTAAAAATCGTTCCGCTGGTAAGGCACTTTTTTTGGGTATGCGCTGCCAGTTATAAATTACCAATATCACTCCCACAAAGGAAGCGGCATTGAGGAGGAAAACGGCTCCTGTACCAACGGCAGCGATAATTACCCCTGCCAAAGCCGGGCCAATGGAACGTGAGAGATTTATTACTATACCAGTAAGGGTTACAGCTTGCGGTAAATCCTCAATCGCCACTAATTCTGGGGTAATAGCTTGCCACACGGGCATATTGATAGAACTGCCCACACTCAAGGCAAAAGTCAGCGCCAAGAGTATCCAAGGATTAACGATTTGTGTCAGGGTCAGTACTCCCAGGAGTGCCGCCGCTGCCAACATCCAACTTTGAGTTAACAATAATAGCTTACGACGGTCAACGACATCGGCTATAGCTCCCGCCGGTAACGCCAGCAAAAAAAAAGGCAAGCTTGCCGCCGCCTGCATTAGTGCTACTAAAAGCGGTGAATTAGGAGCCAGAGAAGTCATTAACCACGCTGCTCCTACGTCATGCATCCAAGTACCGATAGTTGATACAGCCGATGCTATCCATAAAGCACGAAACACCGGTTGCCGCAAAGGACTCCACATGGATGTAGATACTGCTGGTGCGGTCATAGAGGGAGTGGGGAGTGGGGACAACGCTTCGCTCAATTAAAAATGAAAAATGTAAAATTAAAAATTTATTAAATTCAATTTTTAATTTTTAATTTTTAATTTTTAATTCCGAAGGGGGGAGTGGGGGGAGAAATTACAAATGCTTTTTTGAGAATATAAAATTGCGAGGACAAAAGGCAAGTTTGTTTGTTTTTAAGAATGGCAACAGTACCAAATATCAATTTCCGGGAAGCTACTCCCCAAGAAGATTCTTTGATAGCCGAGCATTTTTACAAATTGTGGCGGGATAATGACGTTCCGGCTGAGTCTATTCGTTCTGATTGGCTTGAGATTATCCTTGAGTTTATCAATCAAGCTCGGCATGAATTATGCTACAAAGCATTTGTAGCCGAAATTGACGGTAAAGTAGTCGGTTCTACCAGTTGTCAGCTTTTTGCCGGTCTTTATCCCCTTGCTTTAGCTGATAACTACCGTAAATATGGGTATATATGGGGTGTTTATGTTGACTTGTCTTACCGTGGACAAGGTATCGCCAAACAACTAACCAGTATGGCAATTGATTACTTGAAAGCGATCGCCTGTACCCGTGCTATCCTCCACGCCTCACCATCAGGCAAACCTGTTTACGAACGCCTAGGTTTCTCAGCAACCAATGAAATGTGGTTAGACCTTTAAATTGGTTGTTGGTGGTTCATAGTTCATGGTTCATAGTTCATGGTTCATGGTTCATAACTATTAACCATTAACTATTAACCATTAACCATTAACCATTAACCATTGACTCTTGACAAATTAAAGGCTGTGCCGATCGCAATACCGCATCCAGCAACCCCGGAAATAATGCCTCTAAATCCTCTCGCCGGAGAGAATTTAGATGTTGTGTCCCTTCTTTACGAGTCAAAACTACGCCCGATTCTCTTAAAATTTTAAAGTGATTGGACATAGTAGACTTGGCGATCGCAAAATCAAAATCAGCACAGCATTGCTCCCCCTTCGTCGCCAACTGTCGCACAATCTCCAACCGCACGGGGTCGCCTAAAGCATACAACACTCCCGCTAAAGAAATATGTTTTCGCTCTGGATGATATAGGAATCTCATACTTGCATGTTCTCGTAATTTAGACTATATTTTATTTATTCGATTTTATCGAACAACCGAAACAGGAGGGCGAGTATGTCATCGATTACGAATGTGACAGAAGCCACGTTCAAGCAAGAAGTCCTCGACAGTGAAATTCCCGTGTTGGTAGACTTTTGGGCACCTTGGTGTGGCCCTTGTCGCATGGTGGCTCCCGTGGTAGATGAGGTGGCTGTAGAATATACAGGTCAGGTGAAAGTGGTAAAATTGAACACAGATCAAAACCCCACTGTTGCCAGCCATTATGGAATTCGCAGCATACCCACACTCATGGTGTTCAAGGGTGGTCGTCAAGTTGATACGGTTGTAGGCGCAGTGCCAAAAACAACCTTAGCTAAAACTTTAGCACAGTATCTGTAATCTGAGGTTAAATAAGGGTGGGCTATTTACCCACCTTACCTAAAAAATAGACTTTTTGCGAAAGTACTAATTGTTGCAAGTTAATGGTTAATGGTTAATGGTTAATGGTTAATGGTTAATGGTTAATGGTTA
>JBHYDF010000167.1:0-19044 GCA_051861145.1 Nostocaceae cyanobacterium | reverse complement strand
CTAACTCCTAACTCCTAACTCCTAACTCCTAACTCCTAACTCCTAACTCTTAACTATGACTACGGTGCAAGTTCCTACCTCTGTCCAGCCCTTTTTATGGTCTGAAGCTCAGTGGAATTACGATACATCAAAGGTTGTTATCTTACCAATTCCCTACGAGGCAACAACCACCTACCGCAAAGGCTGCCAAAATGGCCCTGATGCAATTTTGGCAGCTTCTCAACAATTGGAAAGTTACGATGAAGAACTAGATAGGGAAGTATGTAAAGAGGTTGGCGTTTATACTTGTGAACCTATTGCTGATACTCGAAATGCCACTGTTGTAACAGCCGAGGAAATGCTAAAAGTTACCCAAGATACAGTGTACCGGCTGGATCAAGATGGTAAATTTGTCATCTCCCTTGGTGGAGAACATAGCATTACCGCACCTATTGTGGAAGCATACCGCAAAGCATATCCAGATGAACCTTTCACAGTTATTCAAATAGATGCTCATGGTGATTTGCGCCATGAGTACGAAGGTTCGATTTATAACCATGCTTGCGTGATGCGCCGAATTGTTGATATGGGTTTACCTACGCTACAATTGGGAATCCGTGCTATTTGTAAAGAAGAAGCAGATTTAATTAAAGACAAACAACTGTCTGTATTCAAAGCGCGAGAAATAGCCACACAGCCAGACTGGATGGAAAGAGCATTAGCCAGTATCAAAACTCGGCGCGTGTTTGTGACAATCGATTTAGATGGAATTGAACCTTCACTAATTCCAGGAGTGGGAACACCTGAACCAGGCGGCTTGAGTTGGTACGCACTCACCACTTTTTTACGGCGAGTGTTTGAAAACCATCAAGTAATTGGCTGCGATGTCATGGAATTAGCGCCAATTGTAGATTCAGTAGTATCTGAATTTACCGCAGCTAAATTGGTTTATAAGTTAATTGGTTATCAAGCAAAAGCTCAAAATTGGTGAATTCCTAATCAAAATCTGTCGGTAAATCTGGATGGCGATAATGCTCAAATAGTCGGGTGATTTGCGCTTTTGTCACCCGCCCAATAGACAATTCTGGAATATTATCTTCAGCAAAAAATTCTACTGCTTCTGTCTCAATACTCGACGATGGAGAACCGCCAATTATTTCGCACTGAAAAAATAGCTTATAGACGTAATGCGGAAACGGTGGATGTCCTTGTCTGTCTCTATCATAGACAGCTAAAAGCTTGACCACACGCGCATTATAACCAGATTCTTCATAAATTTCTTTGACAATCGCCTCACTTGGTGAAGAACCAATATCAGCCCATCCACCTGGTAAAGTCCAGCATCCATCAGAGCGTTCTTTTACAAGTAAGATAGTATCGTCCCGAAACACAGCCCCGCGCACGTCAACTTTAGGTGTCGCATATCCCACATCGCGGTTAAACAAATCAAGGATATAGCTGTGTTCTGCGTTGGTATAAGTTACCAGAATTTCCGCAGCGATCGCTTGTATTGAGGTAAAGCGCTCAATATCAAACACATTTTCTGAAAAAGTCAAGCCATTTTGAGCGATCGCTTGTAACTTTTTCGCCCATTCCAGCCATTTTGGTTCCACAAGCCTCTCCCATTTTTTACAACAGTGTCAACAGCCAAGCGCTTCTCCTCGCGTTAACCCTTCACATGGCTGCAAATCCCGTCGGATGACAATACTTGGAGGGTTTTGGGGTTTTGGGGTAAGCGAAAAGGCGTAAAATAAGCATCTTCTTCCCCTTCCCCTTTAACCTTTTACCTTTAACCGAGTAGTATTGCGTCGGATGAAACTTTATCATAACCAAACCCTTAATTGGCAGTGGATGAACCACCTGGTTGGGTGAAGTCAATTACATCACTACCGAAATAAATTTGAATAGTATCTACCCGCGCCCCACGCTGCTAGCTAATACCATTTTGAAAAAAGAATGCGACAGATGGATTGACAGAACCCAGACATAGAAGGCGATTTACAATCCAAAATCTAAAATCCAAAATCCTGTTAGGGTATAACACTCCCACCTCTTGGAACATGGCAGCAGCAATAGTGTATGAATAAAAACATAATTATCATGAAACTACTAAGAATATCACTAATGGGGCTGCTGTTACTGACACTCTCCAGTTGCACCGCTGTAAATCTACTGAAAAAACCTGTATATCAAGATTCTCGTTTGACTGACACGCCAGAAGAATTTGTCCGCCAAAATTTTAAGTGTAATCAAGATCCACCCAACACCCCATTAAAATTCAATGTGTTGGGAACCCGCAAATGGTCGCGGGGCGTGATTGTGCTATACAAAGGACTTTGCCCCAGTGTCGATGGGCAAGCCCCACCCCAGCAGGTATTTGGTTTCCAGACCTTTGAAGCTACAAACTCCAAATGGAGGTTTGCACAAGGAGACGACACCACTTTCTATAGTTCCCCAGATTCAATAGATGAACCGGCACATATGATCTTGCTCCAGCGCCAACTTTCTGATGACAATTCCCTCATCTACGGACAGTTGTTTTCAAATAGAGTTGCTGCTGTGGAAGTCACTTTTGATAACGGGCAAATCGTGCGTGATGACAAAATTACTGATGGTGTATTTGCCTTGGTAGGACCAAAGAAGGGTACAAGCTGCGAATTGCGCTTACTAAATGCAAATAACCGATTAATATTGCGTAAAAGCCTGACGAATAACAATAAGCCGGGTGCGGCTTGTCCATCGTCCTGAAACAACAGTCGCCCATAGAAGATTATTAACCACAGATAAACACAGATAAACACCGATTTATCTGTGTTTATCTGTGGTTTCATTTAAGTTTTAGGCTTCATTTAGGGCTGCAATACCTGGCAATACTTTGCCTTCCAATAACTCTAAGCTAGCGCCACCACCAGTGGAAATGTGGCTCATTTGGTCGGCTAAACCAACTTTTTCTACAGCGGCTACAGAGTCGCCACCACCAATAATAGTAGTAGCGCCGTTTTTGCTTAAATCGGCTAAAGTATGAGCGATCGCTTCTGTACCAACGGCAAATTTATCAAATTCAAACACGCCCATCGGCCCGTTCCAAATTACTGTCTTGCAGTCTGCAAGCGCTTCTTGGAATAATTTTACCGAATCGGGACCAATATCTAAGCCCATCCAACCATCGGGAATGTTTTCAATACTAACAGTTTGAGAATTGGCATCCGCAGCAAATTTATCTGCTACTACCACATCTGTAGGTAACAGCAAGGTAACGCCCTTTTCTTTTGCCTTTGCTTCTAAAGACTTCGCTAACTCCAGCTTGTCTTCTTCTACCAAAGACTTACCGACACTCAAACCACGGGCTTTGTAGAAAGTGAAAATCATTCCACCGCCAATGATAAGCTTATCGCACTTTTCCAGCAGTGTTTCAATCACACCAATTTTACTGGAAACTTTGGAACCGCCGATAATTGCTGCTAGAGGACGTTGGGGATTTTCAATCGCGCTTTGCAGGTACTGCAATTCTTTCTCAATCAAATATCCAGCAACGGAGGGTTTCAGATAGCGCGTTACGCCCTCAGTGGAAGCATGGGCGCGGTGTGCGGTACCGAAGGCATCATTGACGTATAAATCAGCATTAGCAGCTAATTTTTGGGTGAATTCGGGGTCGTTTTTTTCTTCTTCTTTGTAGAAGCGGACATTTTCTAATAAAAGTACTTGTCCGTTTTGCATTCCATTCACTTTGGCTGCAACTTCATCTCCGATGCAGTCATCGCACTTAATAACTTCTTTTCCTAGCAACTCGGAAAGACGCTTAGCAACCGGAGTTAGACGTAACTTTTCATCTACACCCTTGGGACGCCCTAAATGGCTTGCTAGAATCACCTTAGCTCCCTTCTGCATCAAATCTTGAATGGTTGGAAGCGCAGCACGAATGCGAGTATCGTCTGTGATGTTGCCAGCATCATCCAGAGGTACATTAAAATCAACCCGCACAAATGCACGTTTACCAGACAAATCTGTTGCAGATAAATTTGCTAAAGTTTTCTTTGACACAGCACAACCTCCTGATTGCCTTTTTGTTGTTTTGTTAAGTATTACTACTCAAATTTTACCGGAGTCGGGGGTGCGGAGGAAAATAAATATATGTTCAAGAAAGTTCTGTTTCCTATTGACCAAAGCCGAGAAGCAAGAGAAGCAGCTGAAGTTGTTGTCAACATAGTACAAAAGTACGGCAGCCGCTTGATTTTGCTCAGTGTGGTAGAAGAAGACACAGAGGAAGCGTCTAGTGGGGATGTAATGTCCTCAGCGGAGACAGTAGCCCAACTTCTAGAAAAAGCGAAATCTCTGTTTACCGAACAGGGAATTCAAGCCGAAACCATTGAACGCCAAGGTAAACCAGCTTTTGTTATCTGCGACGTTGCTGATGAAGTGGAGGCAAATTTAATCATCATGGGCTGTCGGGGATTGGGGCTTACTGACGAAGGCGCGACTGATAGCGTTACTACCCGGGTAATTAATCTTTCCCCTTGTCCGGTGTTGATTGTACCCTAATTAGTCATTGGTCATTGGTCATTGGTCATTGGTCATTGGTCATTGGTCAAGTGTAAAGACTTTTGACAAATGACAAAGGACAAAGGACAAATGACAAATGACTAATGACAAAGGACAAATGACTAAGATTTATTGAATCCCAAGCCATGTTCTTCTGCATAGCGCTGCATAAATCGCATGAAGCGTTCCCATTCTTCTGGGGATTTCATCACATAAACAGCTTCTAAGGCTTCTGGCTTACCGTTGATAAACTTACCCTTTACTTCGCGGGTAATTAGTTCACCTTCTTCATCAATCAAATACATGCCTGTAATATCTTCGGTGGTACTTTGGCTTAAAGCCTTGGGATTTTGGAAAATAAATGTCGCTGTACCACTATTACCAGTTCGCGATCGCGTCAGTCGTACTTCTGGAATTACGTCTTCGTCAATACCTCTAGAAAACTGAATTTTGGCCATGATGTAAGTGTATTTAAATTTTTGTGATGCTTAGATTAATATTCTCTCATCATTTAGTACTAAGGAATCTAGGATTGGGCTAAGATTTTTTGCCTACGCATAATCACTTAGAATACTTATTTTTCTAGTAGCAAAGTTACAGGGCCATCATTCTCGATGGAAACTTGCATCATTGCCCCAAACTTGCCAGTTTCTACTCGTAACTCACTTTCACGCAGTTTTGCAACAAAAAGGTTATATAAATCTTCGGCTATTTGGGGTGAGGCTGAACGGTCAAAAGAAGGACGGCGACCTTTACGACAGTCGCCGTAAAGTGTGAACTGACTCACCACCAGCAATTCGCCACCAATTTCTTGTACAGATTTTTGCCATTTATCACCGCCTTCCTGATCAGGAAACAACCGCAATTCCAAACATTTACGTACCATCCAGTCAAGTTCGACATCAGTATCTGTATCAGCAATACCGACAAGTAAATTTAAACCGCGTCCAATTTTGCCGACAATTTCACCATCAACAGTGACTTGAGATGATTTCACTCTTTGGATAACAACACGCATAACAGTTAGGAGTTAGGAGTTAGGAGTGAGGAATTAGGAGTTAGGAGTTATGAGTTAGGAGTTAGGAGTTTTAAATTATGAATTATAAATTATGAATCGTATTTTTTTATCATTCTTAATTCACAATTCCTAACTCCCCAAACTCCTCACTCTTAACTCTTAACTCCTAACTCCTCACTCTTAACTCTTAACTCTTAACTCCTAACTCCTAACTTTTTACTTCCCAAACCCTTTTCCGCGAGAAACGGAAGGAAGACAAACGCAATTTTCCAATTGTTCGCGTAACTGTTCATGATCCAGATTTTGACCAATCAGCACTAGCTGATTTTTCTTTTCACCTTTCCACTCTTCATCATCTAAGGTAAAGCGCTTACCGCAAAGGTGGAAAATATGCCGTTTGGGACTTTCATCAAACCACATAATCCCTTTTGCTCTAAAAACACTATCAGGAAGTTGATTATCTAAGAAATACTGAAACTTCCGAATTGCAAAAGGTTTTTCACTCTCAAAAGATAGTGAGGTAAAGCCATCATTTTCCAAATGGTTGGAATGATGGTGATGATGGTCGTGATCGTGGTCGTGGTCGTGATGGTCATGACCGCATTCCGAGTGGTCGTGGTCATGGTCGTGATGATGATGGTGATCGTGGTCGTGGTCGTGTGCTTCTTCAGCATCAAAATACTTATCTGACTCAAACAGACCGACACTAAGAATTAAGGGTAGCGGTACTTGAGCGCGATTGGTGCGAATGATTCTCGCTCCTTCCTTAATTTCCCGAATTTTACCTTCTAAAGCCTGTAAATCTGCCTCAGAAACTAAATCTGTTTTATTCAACAGAATTACATCACCATAGGCGATTTGACTAAAAGCTGCTTGAGAATTGAATAAATCCAGGCTATAATTAGCCGCGTCTACAACTGTAATAATGGAATCTAAACGAGTTAAATCCCGTAATTCTGTACCAAGAAATGTCAGAGCAACTGGTAGCGGATCTGCAAGTCCAGTTGTTTCTACAACTAAATAATCTATATTTTCTTGGCGTTCCAAAATTTTGTAAACGGCATCGACTAAATCATTATTAATAGTGCAGCAAATACAACCATTACTTAACTCCACCATATTATTATCATCGTCAGTGGAGATAATTAACTCGTTATCAATGCCTATTTCACCAAATTCATTAACTAAAACAGCAGTTTTCAAACCCTGCTGATTAGTAAGGATATGATTGAGTAAAGTTGTCTTTCCACTACCGAGGAATCCAGTAATAATTGTTACTGGTAATCCTTGTTTGGGGGCATCCATGGATTGGGATTCGGGATTAACTGCTTGCATAGCACTGCTGTCAAGAAAGTCAAAATAAAAATGTAGCGCAGATAGTTAAGAAAACACTAGCATAGGGATGCTGCACATATGTGAGCATTGCTTTAACTTTAATTATTGCTTATCTTCTTTTGAGTGTTACTGTGTTATGACCCTAACTGTTTACAATACCCTCACTCGTCGCCAAGAACCCTTTGAAACTGTCGAACCTGGAAAGGTTAAGATGTATTACTGCGGCGTGACGGTGTACGACTATTGCCATTTGGGTCATGCCAGAGCTTGTATTGTTTGGGATGTTGTGCGTCGCTACCTGAATTTTATCGGGTATGATGTACGCTTTATTCAAAATTTTACCGATATTGATGACAAAATCCTCAATCGGGCGCGTCAAGAAGGTTCAACGATGGAAGCCGTCGCCGATCGCTTTATCAAGGCATATTTTGAAGATATGCGGCGGTTGGGAGTCGAGGACGCTGATGAGTATCCCCGTGCTACTCATACAATGAATGGGATTCAACGCCTCATTCACGAGTTGGAAAATAAAGGTTACGCTTACCCTTCTAACGGTGATGTTTATTACGCGGTGCGGCAATTTTCTGATTATGGCAAACTTTCCAGACGTAAGTTAGAAGACTTGCAAATCGGTGCTAGCGATCGCGTAAACGTAGACGATCCAGAATATCAGAGGAAGAAAGATCCATTAGACTTTGCTTTGTGGAAAGAAGCAAAACCAGGAGAACCTTATTGGGAATCACCTTGGGGTAAAGGACGTCCGGGATGGCATATTGAATGTTCGGCAATGGTGCGCGATCGCTTGGGTGAAACCATTGACATCCATGCTGGTGGTGAAGACTTAGTTTTTCCTCACCATGAAAATGAAATCGCCCAATCAGAGGCGGTGACAGGCAAACCCCTGGCACGTTACTGGTTGCACAACGGCATGGTAAAAGTGAACGGTGAAAAAATGTCCAAATCTTTGGGCAATTTTATCACTATTCGCGAACTACTGGATCGAGGAGTTGACCCAATGGCAGTACGATTTTTTGTACTGCAAGCGAAATATCGTAGCCCAATTGATTTTACCGATGAAGCCATAACAGGAGCTACTAACGGTTGGCACACCCTCAAAGAAGGCTTACTCTTCGGCTACCACTACGGTAAAAAACTCGGATGGGAACCCTCATCCCCAATCCAAAATCCAAAATCCAAAATCCAAAATCCCTACATTGAGCGTTTCCAAGAGGCTGTCAACGATGACTTTAATTTTCCGCGTGGATTGCCAATTTTGTTTGAATTAGCTAAGGAATTAGAACGAGAGGGTAATATTTTGGTGCATGAAGGCAAAACCGAAACATCACCAGAAGAATTATTTAAACAATGGCAAACTCTCGTCACCTTAGCAGGGGTTTTGGGATTTGCAGCCAAAATTGAAGAATTGGAAAAACCCAAGAGTGACGGTTTCAGCGATGCGGAAATTGAAGCGCTAATTCAGAAAAGACAAGAAGCCAGAAAAGCTAAAAACTTTGCCGAAAGCGATCGCATTCGCAACGAACTACAGACACAAGGTATTACTTTAATAGATACCCGTGAAGGTACTCGTTGGCATCGTAATTAAAGGTTAAACTGTCAAGGGTGAATTCATAATTCGTAATTTATGCCTCATGTGAATAAAAGCTATGGCAAATATCAAGTTTTGGAAATTAACCACAGATGGACAATAAATAAAAGTTTTTCCTCTGTCTTCCCGAGCCAGTGCGGTGCGGGGGTTCCCCCCGTTGAGCAACTGGCGTCCCTTAAAAGGGGGGAATGAGGGGGGTGGACACAGATATTTGAAAATATCTGTAAATTATCTGTGTTTATCTGTGTCCATCTGTGGTTATTTATACTGTAAAACTGGATTTTTGCAATAAATTTATTAATCACTACAGCTAAATGCGAGTTTGACTGATTAGGCGTAGTTCATCCTTATTATTTATGTCAGAAAAGCGACAGACGATTACTTTATCTAACCTTTTTCTGATAGTCGCCACTTTCTTTTTAGTGGTGTTGCTGTGGCAATTGCGGAGTTTGCTGCTAACGTTAATGGTTGCGGTAGTGTTAGCAGCTGCGATCGCTCCCATAGTAGATGCAGTTGAACGATTGCGCCTACCGCGATGGTTGGGCGTGATTGTGGTGTATATTGGTCTGATTACTGGTTTGATTGGGGTAGGTTTAATAATTGGCCCGGCTGTTTCTGACCAAATTCAGCGATTAGCCAGTAGATTTCCAATCTATTTAGATAATTTGCGGGCGGCGGCTGAAAGTTTAGCCGTACGCCTGGGAATTTATCAAATAGAGAGTATTGAGCAATTCTTTGATATTCAAGCCCTTACCAATTGGTTATTTCGTTCCAGTCAACAGCTATTAGTACGTTCTTTCGGCTTTACTCGCGGTATAGTTGGTGGCGTAGTCAATTTGATTTTAGCCTTAGTAATTTCTGGCTACATGGTCGCTGGTAGCGAAAATTTAATTAAAGGTTTGGTGAAGCTGTTTCCCAAACCTTGGGATGAACGCCTCGCCGCCCAAGTCAAACCAATTTCTCGCCGCATGGGGGGTTACATTCAAGGTAGAGTTTTGGTTTCAACGATTTTGGCTTTTGCTATTACCCTTGGTTTAGGAATTTTGGGACTCTCTGAGTTCGCTTTAGCACTAGGCGTAATAGCTGGCTTCACAAATTTAATTCCTTTTGTCGGGCCTATTCTGGGAGCGATCCCCGCTTTAATTGTCGCCATTCCTCAAGGAGGTTTAACTTTACTTTGGGTGTTGCTGTTGTTCGTAATTATCCAGAATTTGGAAAGTTACGTACTTGACCCATTACTAGTAGGTTCTTCAGTACGAGTTCATCCGTTGTATCAACTTTTAGGAGTATTGGGAGGAACACAAGTTTTAGGCATTATTGGCGCTTTAATTGTCCCACCTTGGGTGGCTGGTGTCGCTGTGCTGTTAGAAAATCTTTATCTACGTCCAAAAATGTTGGCTGAACATAAAGCGAATCTTTCCGAATCTAATATAAATTCCGATAATCAAAAAATGCCAGATTCAGGTACACTATCGGCTGGTGGATCTAAATTGCCGGAAAATATCAGCTAGCTAGCTAGCTAGCCAGCCAGGGATTTAAATCGAATGGCACGCTTGTTAAGCCCTGAAATAAATTTCGGGCTGAAAGCTGAAACCCGTTAAAACGGGTTAAAAAGCATAGCCAGTAAGCTAAAGCTTACTTGAGCTACGAAGCGTGAAATTTATTTCTTGGCTCTTAACAAGCGCGCCATTCGATTTAAATCCCTGTCTGAAAGCTAAAGTCCTCTACAAGAGGACTGGGAAGGTTCTTGAACAAATATTTTGTCAAAATAGCCAGTCAAAATAGCCAGCCAGGGATTTAAATCCCTGTCTGAAAGCTAAAGTCCTCTACAAGAGGACTCGGAAGATTCTTTAATAAATATTTTGTCAAAATAGGGATGTTCCTGGCTTAGAAGCCTTTTTGCAGTAGATATCAGGATTTTTCAATCCAAAATTAACTACAGAGAACACAGAGAATTTATCTGTGAACTCTGCTTATTCTGCGGTTAAAAATCAAAATCTTTATCAGTTGGGTGCAAATTTCTACGTTTTGTTGTAAACATAATAAATTTATACTTCTCCTCACGACAACGCGATAATATGTGGTCTGAACTTACAAAAGCGATCGCTAAAATAGATACTCCTGCTGAATGGCTCGGCATTAGAGTAGTAAAAGAAACTTCTTCACACCGTTATGTCCGTGATGGGATACCCCAGCGTAACGGTAAATCCTCCACCCAAGGAGCGATGTTAGAAGTTATGGTAAATGGCTGCATCGGCTATGCTGCTACCAATTCTCTAGAAATTACCAGCTTGCAAGCAGCAGCAGATATAGCGTATAAACAGGCACTAGTAGCTAGTCAATGGTGGGTACATCCATTTCAAGCAGCGAGTGAACGTCCTAAAGTAGTTGGTCAATATGTTTCACCTTTTCTCGAACCTTTGGATGCTTTGAGTGCTGGGGAAATTAACGATATATTAGTTCGTATTTGCCATACGCTGAAAGTCTCAGACAAGATTGTACAAACTACAGCGATCGCCAACACCAGCGAAAGAGAGACATGGTTTGTTACTAGTAACGGTTCAGAAGTGTATCAAAAATTCATGTCTATTGGTACGCATTACGGAGTTACTGCCCAAGATGGAGGAGTTGTACAGCAGCGCACCAACAACGGCTGGGAAGCAAACTGTTACCAAGGTGGAATGGAACTATTTAAACAAGAAGACCTATGGCAGCAGGTGCAGCAAATAGGCGAACAGGGAGTAGAATTGTTAACAGCTGACGAATGTCCGACCACACGCACCAATCTGGTATTAGCTCCAGACCAAATGATGTTGCAAATTCATGAAAGTGTCGGACATCCCATAGAAATCGACCGAATTTTGGGAGATGAGCGGAACTACGCTGGAGGTAGCTTTGTTAACAAAAGCGACTTCGGAAATTTGGTATATGGTTCTCCCTTAATGAATATTACATTTGACCCCACGGTATCAGGAGAATTTGCTAGCTATGCATTCGATGATACTGGAGCAGCCGCAAAGCGGGAGTATTTAATTAAAGAAGGCGTACTGTTGCGGGGTTTGGGAAGTTTAGAAAGTCAAAAAAGAGCAGACGTACCAGGAGTAGCTTGTGCGCGTGCTTGCTCATGGAACCGTCCCGCCATTGACCGGATGGCAAATTTAAACTTAGAACCAGGCAAAGCCAGCCTTCCAGAAATTATAGCTGACATAGAACACGGCGTATACATGGAATCTAACCGTTCCTGGTCGATAGACGATCGCCGTTATAAATTTCAATTTGGTTGCGAGTACGCTAAGTTGATTGAGAACGGCAAATTAACCAAAACCCTCCGCAATCCCAACTACCGAGCCACAACGCCAGAATTTTGGCATAGTTTAATAAAAGTTGGAAACTCCTCCACATGGGAGATGTACGGTACTCCTTACTGTGGTAAAGGAGAACCAAATCAAGCCATTTCCGTAGGACATGGTTCACCAGTTTGTGTATTTGCTAACGTCGAAGTATTTGGCGGCGGCGCTTGAGGAGGGAGTTAGGAGTTAGGAGTTAAGAGTTAGGAGTTAGGAATTTTAAGTTAAGAGTTTTTGGATTTGAGTTTTGAAGAAATTCTTCAACTCCTCACTTCTTACTCCTCACTCCTCACTCCTAACTTTTAACTCCTCACTCCTCACTCCTCACTCCTAACTCCTCACTCCTAACTCCTCACTCCTAACTCCTAACTCCTAACTCCTAACTCCTAACTCTCATGAAACAAGAGGAACTATCTACTTTAGAAGTCAGCTTTAACCAACTAATTGAAACTCTGTTGGACAAAAAAGAAGCAAGTGAAGAATTTACTGTAAAATTGAGCAGCGAACGCAGTCAATTTACTCGTTTCAATCATGCCAAAGTCCGACAAACTGGCCTTGTTGCTGATGGCTGGATCGAATTGACTTTAATGCAAAATCAGCGCAGCGCTTTTCGGCAAATTCCTTTTACTGGCAATTGGGAAGTAGATTGGCAAGTAGCATACAAAGCTTTGCAAGAATTACGCGAAGAACTTCCCCTGTTACCTGTAGATCCCTATCTCGTTTTGCCATCAGGAAATAACACTAGTCGGGAAATTCATATAGGTAATTTGTTGGCAGAAGAAACAGTAGTACCAGCAATCCTGGAATCAGTTAACGAATTAGATTTTACTGGTATATATGCAGGAGGAGTTGTAATTAAAGGTTATGGCGATTCCTGCGGTCAAAAACACTGGTTTGCTACCGATTCTTTTACCTTAGACTATTCGATATTTACTCCCTCAGAGCAAGCTGTAAAAGGCACTTTTGCGGGTAGTGAATGGAATCAAGAAGCCTATACGGCGAAAATTAATCAAGCAAAAAAGCAATTAGAATTACTTTCTCATCCGGCGAAAGAATTACCACGAGGACAGTATAAAACTTATTTTGCACCAGCAGCGGTTGCAGATTTATTGAGTATGCTTTCTTGGGGAGGTGTCAGTGAAGCTGATTTACAACAAGGAAACAGTGCTTTAGCTGCACTATCACGCCAAGAAAAACAGCTTTCTTCAGTATTTAATCTCCAAGAAAATTTTCAGCGCGGGTTGGTACCGCGTTTTAATGAATTAGGAGAAATGGCAGCACCAGAATTACCAATAATTACAAAAGGTGTTTTGGTCAATACCTTGATAAATTCTCGCACCGCTAAGGAATATCAAAAAATTGCCAATGGTGCTAACGGTTATGAATCTTTGCGTGCGCCGGAAGTAAGTCCAGGAAATTTAGCATTTGAAGAGATTCTTTCTCGCTTGCATACAGGATTGTATGTCTCGAATTTGCATTACTTGAATTGGAGCGATCGCCCCAGTGGTAGAATTACAGGTATGACTCGTTATGCTTGTTTTTGGGTGGAAAGTGGCGAAATTGTCGCGCCAATTGAAAATTTGCGGTTTGATGACAGTCTGTATCGTTTTTGGGGAGAAAATTTGGTAGATTTGACCGATTTTCAAGAATTTATTCCGGAAGTGGGAACTTACGAAAGTCGTCAACTCGGAGGAAGTATGGTTCCTGGTATGTTGGTTGAAGATTTTACTTATACTTTGTAGAAAGGTACTCAATTGCGTCAATCGGTAGATGTTGGCGAAAGGTAGTGAAAAATTATCGCTGCATTTATTGTTGCATAAGGGTTTGAGCGCGATCATCCCAAAAACAGATTGACGCAACTGCTCAAACCCTTGCTATTAGTGGATTTTAGACAAAATTCCTGATTAGGGATTGACCGCATCAAGTCCTAGAATGCTATACTTACTCCAGGTTGACGCAACTGTACCTTGAAAACTAAATAATATAAGGGTTCTAAAGCGAGCAGTTTAAATTCCTTAAAATCCCTATTAGGGATTGAAACGCAAGTTTTGCTAGCAAATCGCAAAGCCATTGAGGGTTTAAATTCCTTAAAATCCCTATTAGGGATTGAAACCTAAAGACGCATTAGCTAGTGGCGAAGCAATACCCTGTTTAAATTCCTTAAAATCCCTATTAGGGATTGAAACGGAAGATAAGGATTTTAAAATGAAAATAATATTTGTGTTTAAATTCCTTAAAATCCCTATTAGGGATTGAAACGGGAGAAGAAATCTTCAAGTTGTGCGATCGCTTGTGTTTAAATTCCTTAAAATCCCTATTAGGGATTGAAACCCGTCGTGAGGGGTGGTAGCCTCATGGAAAAGGAGTTTAAATTCCTTAAAATCCCTATTAGGGATTGAAACTTCGGGGTGAATTACCCCGACACGAAAAAAGGGCGTTTAAATTCCTTAAAATCCCTATTAGGGATTGAAACAGAGATGTATCACTCGCGATCGCGCTTACTGTTGGTTTAAATTCCTTAAAATCCCTATTAGGGATTGAAACTTGGCATAAACCATATTCCTTTTTGTTGGTTCAGGTTTAAATTCCTTAAAATCCCTATTAGGGATTGAAACCTGATGCGATCGCTTTCAGTAAAGTAGTGCTGCTCGGTTTAAATTCCTTAAAATCCCTATTAGGGATTGAAACCAAACCGTTCTGGTCTTGGAATCTCTTATTTGTGTTTAAATTCCTTAAAATCCCTATTAGGGATTGAAACTGTCTCTAACGGAACCGGCTTGAGTGCCACTGAGTTTAAATTCCTTAAAATCCCTATTAGGGATTGAAACTTTGCTACATTGATATCTAATGTTGTTTCTGTAATTGTTTAAATTCCTTAAAATCCCTATTAGGGATTGAAACGACTCATAGAGCCTCTTTGTATCTATGGGAGTGGGTTTAAATTCCTTAAAATCCCTATTAGGGATTGAAACGTCCTCCGAGAATGTCATACTTTTAGATGAAAGACGTTTAAATTCCTTAAAATCCCTATTAGGGATTGAAACTTGGGAACCCAATAAGGGGGATGAAGTATCTTCTTAAGGTTTAAATTCCTTAAAATCCCTATTAGGGATTGAAACTCTTAAAGACTGCTATATCACTCTTAATGGATCCGGTTTAAATTCCTTAAAATCCCTATTAGGGATTGAAACATGACGCTGATATGAGTTACCTAACTTGTAGAGAAGTTGAAATACCTTAAAATCCCTATTAGGGATTGAAACAACAATAATCAATCCTTCCTGTTCCACGCGCCTAGCGTTGAAATACCTTAAAATCCCTATTAGGGATTGAAACAAGAGGGCTAGGGGAGAGATGGGAGTGCGATCGCTGTTGAAATACCTTAAAATCCCTATTAAGGATTGAAACTATTGTAAAATTCTTATCTATGCAGGTAGTTAGTCAAGAGCATATTGAAATATCTTCCGATGTACGTGCTGGCAAACCTCGCATTGCTGGTACGAGAATTGCTGTAGAAGATGTGGCTGTAATGCACCTAAAAATGGGGTATTCTCTAATAGAAATCGCTGGTAAATATGACCTATCCTTGGCATCTGTGTATGCAGCAATGGCTTACTACTTCGACCATCGAGAGGAAATAGATACTCGCATTGTGGAAGAAGAAGAACAAATTCAGGTGCTAAAGCAGCAATCTACATCAAAACTACAAGAAAAGTTAAGGATGTTAAGGAGTGAATGAACGCATCCGCTTTCATCTTGATGAAAATGTTGACCCCGCAATTGCACTTGGTTTACGTCGTTACGGAGTTGATGTAACCACAACAAATGAAGTCGGATTGCGTGGTCAGACTGACGAAGTTCAGTTACAGTTTATTCAGGAAAACCAGCGGGTGCTTTTTACCCAAGATACAGATTTTCTCATAATTGCTAGTCGTACTAATGACCATCCTGGCATTACTTATTGTAAAAAAGGTACTCGTTCAATTGGCGAAATCATTGAACGCCTAGTTTTAATTTATGAAGTGCTGACACCAAAAGAAATGATCGGGAATGTTGAGTTTCTTTAAGATGGGAAAATAGCGATCGCCTATCTTCATGCTTTGTGTTGTTCAATGTATCTAGTAAAAAAGTTGAAATATCTTAAAATCGCTATTAGGGATTGAAACGAAACTGACCAAGCTGGAACTTTGATTTTAGAGCGTTGAAATGCCTTAAAATCCCTATTACCAAATTCGTTGCATATTGAGTACAAAACCAGGTAAGATATTTTCTCCGTCAAGAGTTTGAGGTAATTTCAAAACTTCCACCTCTTTTCCTGGACGATATATTTCTACTTCCTGTTTTTTTCGGTTAATCAACCAACCCAAACGACACCCATTTTCTATATATTCTTGCATCTTATTCTGAGTTTTTTTCAAGCTGTCATTAGCTGAAAGTATCTCAACGACAAAATCAGGACATAGAGGAATAAATTTTTCTTTTTGTTCTTTAGTCAAAGCATCCCAACGAGATTTTTCCACCCAAGAAACATCTGGAGAACGGTCAGCACCATTTGGTAAAGTAAATCCAGTTGATGAATCAAAAACTTCGCCCAATTGATTTTGGTCGTTCCAGAACCATATTTGAGCGTTAATAGTAGAATTAGTTTTTCCTGTTTCTCCTCCCGTAGGTGGCATTATAATCAACTGTCCTTGGGCATTGCGTTCTAATTTTAAATCGGGATTTTCTTCACACAATTGATAAAACTGCTCTCTTGTCAGTTGAATTACAGAATTGAGGTTTAATGTAAGTGCTGTCATAGGAGTTTCTCCCGTTTTTGTTCGCGCTAAATCCCCCTACTTCTTCTTCGGAGATTGAGAACTACGCAGCCGTGGAAATTCTGGTAGCAATTGTTGCCGACCATTACTGACAATCTGCATCATCTCATGAAGCTGAGCTTCGATATTTTCTAATACACTATCAGCATAGTCATCCGCACCCTGTTGAATAGCTTCGGCTTCTGCGATCGCTTCTCGTCGCATTTCCTCTACTTCTTGCTGACACTGGCGGCGCTGGCGATCAATATCCTCTAAAGTACTTTGCAACATTTCTTCACATTCTTGTTGTACTTGTCGCCGCAGTTCGGAAGCTTCCCTTTCCGCCTGTTTGATGATATCGCTTTCGTCCAAAATTTGCGCTCTTTTAGCTTGTGCAGCTTCTACAACTTGCTGTCCGTACTCTTCGGCTTGCAGGAGAATTTCCTCTCGCTGTTGAATAATCTCCGCAGCTTCAGCAAAAGCTGATGGTAGAGACGCCCGAATAAAATCAAGTAGATCCAGTAGCCTTTCTTCATCCACTAACGTGTGTCGCGTCAGGGGAATGTGAAGGCCACTGAGAATCATGTCCTCAAGGCGAGTGAGTTCCGACTGAATATCTACGTTTGGCGATACGGCTTTAGCCGTTACGCCTTCGGCGTATCGCGTAGATTCTTCATAGGAGACTCCATTGGAGAACTCTTGTGAGGGGGGATTGCTTCCGTTGTGATTGTGTTCGATGTGGGATGGTTTTGGGCGAAGCATTGGTAAATATCCAGGGCGACGTGCGGGGGAACAAGATGATCGACAGAGCCACCAAACCTTGCAATCTCTTTTACCACACTACTACTTAAAAAACTATACTCATTTGACGTTGCGAGAAAAACAGTTTCTATATCGGTAGAGAGAGTTTTATTAGTGTGAGCCATTTGCAGTTCGACTTCAAAATCGGAAATTGCCCTTAGCCCTCGCAGCAGCACAGAAGCTTGGCGCATATGCGCATAGTTTACGGTCAGACCATCAAAAGCGTCTACCTCCACATTGGGTAGATGTTTGGTAGAGTGACGAATTTGTTCTAAACGTTGTTGCACGGTAAAAAGAGGCGTTTTATTGGGATTCCGGACTACAGCGACAACCACCTGTGTAAATAGACGGCTACCGCGTTCGATAATATCAAGGTGTCCCAAAGTTACCGGATCAAAGCTACCTGGATAAATGGCAATCACAAGCTTACAGTGCCTCACAGTAGTTTAAGTGATTATATCCAACCACCGTTTATTAATAGTAAAGCGCAATTTTTACTTTAGAAATCAAACAAGAGGCGAATTAAAATCAAAGCTGTGGCTTTTGCGATCGCTGCATAACAGTTTAGAGTTATGTATGCTCAACTCATAACTCCTAACTCATAACTCATAACTCATAACTCATAACTTTCGTGGGTACTTTTGCATGGCACTGGATCTTTCCGCCTTGCCGTTGGCGTTTCAATTTACATCTCCTGGCCCGGTTTTTGTTCGGATCGGGCCAATAACCATCCGTTGGTACGGCTTGTTAATTGCGACAGCAGTTTTAATTGGCGTTACACTGTCCCAATACTTAGCCAAACGCCGTAATGTGAATCCGGAATTAATTAGCGACTTGTCAATATGGCTGGTAATCGGGGCAATTCCAGCAGCGCGGCTATATTACGTTTTGTTCGAGTGGTCAGAATACGCCCAGCATCCAGAAAGAATTATAGCTATTTGGCAAGGAGGTATTGCTATTCATGGAGCAGTGATAGGCGGTATTTTAGCAGCTTTAATCTTTGCCAAACTCAAACGGGTTTCATTTTGGCAGCTAGCAGATTTAGTGGCTCCTTCGCTGATTTTAGGACAAGCGATCGGGCGTTGGGGCAATTTTTTCAACTCAGAAGCTTTTGGCGACCCTACCAATTTACCTTGGAAACTCTACATTCCTCCCGAACGCCGTCCCCCAGAATTAGCTAATTTTGAATATTTCCATCCCACCTTTCTTTATGAATCTTTGTGGGATTTAATGGTGTTTGCCTTATTAATGACATTGTTCTTTCGGGGTTTGCAGGGAAAAACACCTTTAAAAACAGGCACACTGTTTGTGGTTTACTTGGTAGCCTACAGCTTGGGACGCCTTTGGATAGAAGGGCTGAGAACTGATAGCTTAATGCTTGGACCTTTGCGGATTGCCCAAGTAGTAAGTTTAATTGGAATTCTCTTAGGATTAGCTGGATTAGCCTGGCTTTATATAGCGAAACGTCCTTTGCCAGATGTTGTTTCCACTCCTCAAGAGAGGGGGAGATAGAAGGGGAGGAGAAAGAGTTAGGAGTTAAGAGTGATGAGTTATGAGTTAAAAATTCTTCACTCCTAACTCCTAACTCCTAACTCCTAACTCCTAACTCCTAACTCCTAACTC
>JBHYDF010000166.1:0-19086 GCA_051861145.1 Nostocaceae cyanobacterium | reverse complement strand
GCGCTTAACGAGGCAACACAAGACTTTGGGCTTAACAAGCGTGCCATTCGTTCATAGCCATTAACCATTAACCATTAACCATTAACTACTCCCTTCCAATCCAAAATTGATTTTGTCTAGCTTTCTTGAGCAAGAACCGATTGGGAGAACTGCTTAAAGGTCTTGGTATTCTTTTGGAGGGCTTTGCTAATCGAACCTCCAGCAGCCATGATACCCATTTCGCGGTTTACTTTCCATTGGTAATCTAGATTACTGAATAATCTCCGCATTAATTCTAGGAGACTTTGATGGTATTTGAGTCCAACATGATAGCCTTCATGCTCGTGACAGAAGCACTTTTCCATCCAATCGAGTGCTTCTTTTGTCTCCATTCCAAACAGAGGAGATTTTAAGAGCTTGTAGTAAAAGACCATTAACATGGGGTCATCGTAGACGCAGCGACCTGGTAATACTCCAGAAAGACCGCTCAAAAGATTGCGTTGCATCGTCTGAATCATCAAACCAGATATGAATTTCTCGTAAGCTGTTGGCTTCGGGAAATCCTTATACATATCTTTGGCAAGGGTTTGGGAAATCGTGGTATGGAAAGCCTCGTCCAATAGATGGTAATAAGAAACAGCAGTTGGAGTTGGGATATACTCGCCTTTTTGCTCTAACTCTCGGAAATACCTCACGTAGGGATATTCTTGGTTCTTGAGAATCGCGTTAGCGGTGTAGCGCAAGGAATAATATTGACATGCCATGAATGGCGACATTCCCCAATGAATGGTGAAGAAGCGCAACCAGTAACGCGGCGCAATTCTTCCTCCTAAACCATCGGCTGGTGCGGGAATAGGTTCGCCTTTTTCCTCTAATCCTCGCAAATACTGAGAGTAATACTGTTTGTTATCTCTCAGCATTGTTTTAGCGATCGCGCTTAAAACATTATCTCGGTAGATCGAAAAGGGAGAACTCCCCTGACTTGAGACAAAAAACTCCCGCACAGGCTTGGGGATCAAAGGTTTAAACCAGCTATTATTTTCTTGCTCTGATTTGCCATAAAGGGAATTACCCAATATGGTTTTACCGACTATAGCCATTTTCGATTTGAAACCAATCCTTTGAAAGGTGCGAATGTGATAGCTTTCCTGATCGGTTTCAAATTCGAGTTCGTCACAAAGTGTCTCGTAACCGCCAACGTTACGAAAAACACCAGTTGTGACTATGTTGTAAATACTTGTAGTCGCTTCGCTAACAGCAGTATGGTTATAGTTTCCGACCCAGTAAAGATGGTTGAGTGCTAGCTTTTGTGAGGTGGAAGCGGCATCGTAAATGGGCGTACCATACAAAAGTGAAAGTTCGGGATAGCCCCAGTAATGATTACTGTTGCTAGCGTAGTTAAATTCGTTACCCAGGTCTCTGAGTTTCTCGGTATAGTCAGAGTTAGTGTTGTTCTGAAAAGTTCTTTCGATTAGTTTATAGTGTTTTGTTTCCTTTGCTTTTGATTGGGTTGAAGATTGGATTTTTGGTTCTAGAGTTTTGTTTCCAACTACCATGATTTCCTCCTGAATGTATTACTCAAAGGCGCTGACAATTTCTACTGTTGTTGGCGCTAAAAGTCGAGAAAATCGAGATTAACTTTTAGTATTTAACTCTGAGCTTAAATGCTGAACCAAAGCCTCAACAGTTGGGTAATCATACAGTAGGGTTGGATCGATTTCTGTTCCCAGCCAGTCTTCTAGGTCGCCTGTCATACCTACTGCTGCTGAGGAATCTAAACCGTAGCGGTCAAAAGGTATGGTAACGTCGATTTCCTCTGGGTCTGTTTCCAGTAGATCAGCTAGATAAGAGACCATCCAATCTTGAATTTCTGGTGCAGTCGGTATTTTCTTTGTTGAATCACCATTTAAGTTGGCTTGGTTGCTTTCTGAAGCGGTGGGCATTGCAACTTGAAGATTTTGAGTTTCCATGATTTATACCTTGGTAATAGATGTTAGAATTTTTTTGAATTATTGGCTAAAGAAAAAACAAAAGTCAAAACCAATAATTGCTATGGATTTTACTTAAATACCTTCAACTTTACGTATTACTATTAGACCGTAGCAGTAGAATTGCCGAAATTTTATCAGCTAAGTAGCTTTTTTAACCTTTATCATGCCTACTGTAGGAACCTTGATATCTCAGACCGGGCCCGCGAATGTGATGTCATAAGAAGATTTAGGGTAAGCGGATCTAAATCTGGCACATACATAATTGACAAAGGCTTGGTTTCTGATTCCAACACAACAACTGAATTTGTCGTGATCGTTAATTTTTTTTGCCAGTAGAAGATAGGTCAAAAGCATAACCAAGCATTTTGACAATCAACAGTACTGAATGCTACTGTCTTAGAGTTATTGGGATTTACCTGTGCTTATTGACAAGATGTGTTCATCTTCATAGGGAAGATGATTTGATGACGTGTGCTATCTAAATAGCTGGATTGGCTTGAATCTGTCGTCATATCTGCTATCTATTTGTTGTATAGGTATGGCTCTATTCCCTATTCCCAAAACAGGTTTAATGTTTATTAGCTGATACCTGCTTCAGAACAGACTCAATCTCTGATTCTAGATTCATGAACTTACTTCTATTCTGGGGATTCTCACTCCAATCATCTACTACATCTAGATTTCCAGACAGAAACGCTGCTCGGCAAGCTTGACGGCGAATCTTACCACTGGAAGTTTTGGGAATACTTCCAGTCTTGACGAGTACAGTAGCGAAAACTTCCAGCGCGTGCTGGGCGACTACTGCTTGTCTAAGATTTCCGACAACTTCTTGAACGTTTAATTTTCGTAGGTAACTCCGTTCCACTTCCTGAACAATAACTAGTCGCTCAGAACCCTTAAAATCGATGGCAAATGCTGCTCCACAACCGGGTCTAAGGGCTGGATGGCTCCTCTCAACAGTTAGTTCAATGTCTTGGGGATAATGATTTTGCCCTCTGATGATTATTACATCTTTGAGTCGCCCTGTGATATACAATTCGCCATCTTGCAAAAATCCTAGGTCTCCAGTGCGAAGAAATGGACCTTCACCTGTATCTGCTAGATAGGCACGGAAATTGTTCTCTGTCTCTTGAGGTTGATTCCAGTAACCACCAGCAACAGAAGGGCCTGCTACCCAGATTTCCCCGACTTGCTCAGGAGTACACAGGGTTAAGGATTCGGGGTTGGCAATGACTACTTTCTGATCTGGAAGGCTTTGTCCACAACCTACAATCTTTCGGCTATCATCCCGTGAACTCTTAACCTTGACAATTCGGTTTTGCTCTAATGCTGCTTCTTCTACGTTGCAAGTGATTGGTAAAGCTGTTTTCTCACCTCCAGATATGATGAGGGTGGTTTCCGCCATACCGTAGCAGGGATAGAATGCTTCTTTACGGAACCCACAGGGAGCAAAAGTAGAAGCAAACTGTTCTAATGTCTCGGCACGGACGGGTTCAGCACCAGTAAAGGCAACTTCCCAACTGCTGAGATCGAGATTCTCCAAATGTTCGGGAGTTGCCTTGCGGATGCAAAGCTCATAAGCAAAATTTGGTCCACCACTAGTTGTAGCTTTATAGCGGGATATCGCTTGCAACCAGCGCATTGGCTTTTGGAGAAAGTCTACAGAAGCCATCAGTACAACAGGCAAACCTGCATAGAGAGGTTGTAAGATTCCACCTATTAACCCCATATCATGATAAGGCGGTAGCCAAATCAAGCCTTGGCTATTGGGGGAATGCCCAAATAAGTTGTAGATTGCAGCTGAGTTATGCAGCAGGTTGCCATGACTGACCATAACACCTTTGGGATTGCCTGTAGAGCCGGAGGTGTATTGCAGGAAAGCCAAAGTTTTGTCGTTCAGTTCCGGTGGCTGCCATGCTTGTGCTAGGTCACTACTCAACCCATCGGTAGCTAACCAATGTAATCCAGAAATATCTAAACCTTCTTGATGGGAGCTAGTCTGGAGGTTATGCAATAAAGATGTAGATGTGAGTACAATCTTGGCTTGGGCATCTTGTGCGATCGCCTGCAATCTGGATAGATTTTGATTTCGCCTCGGTGGATAGGCTGGAACAGCGATAACCCCAGCATATAAACATCCAAAGAAGGCTGCAATGAAATCTAAACCAGGCTGATAGAGGAGCAAAGCGCGATCGCCATAAGCATTCAAAGATTGAAGAGAGGCAGCTATTGCTTGTGCCTGTATATGTAACTCTCCATATGTCAACTTTTCTGCCTCTGTCTCTCCACTCTTCAAAAATGTAAATGCTTTTTGTTCACACTGCTTTTGTGCCCTGTAACTCAGTAAATCGACGAAAGTAGAGAGTTTGCACTCGCTATCTCTCAATAGCTCACTCAAAGAACTCATTAAATGCTCCTCGCTTTCGTTACAGTGATTCCCCTTATGCACCAATCCGCATTACTTGGCTTTATATCGCAATACACCTCCCTCGTTTTACTTCAGAACAACTTAAGTATTAATACTCTGGAACAGTAACAATCAGACAATATTGCAATATTGATTTTTTAAATTCTCTGTTACTAGGATTGAACCAGAAAGCCCAAAATAATGTACCAGCCTAAGCCTGCTATATTCATCCCTCAAGAGTGGGATGCATGGGTTGGCGATTTTAATTTACGTTTTAAACTCCGAACAAATTCACGAAGTACATCACTTTGCTGTCTTCCGGTTTGCTCACAATATTGTTGAAGAATTTGTTTTTCTTCGTCAGTAACACGAAAGTTAATATGATTATTTGTTTGAGGCATTGTCATGTACATCATTTTGTGGCACACTAATTATTACTCGCTTATTAATCGCTTCATCACTCTCGCTCTCGGATAAATTAATCAAGTTCTTGGGGTGCCGGACAAAAAACAATCACGGCTTCACCCCAAGAGAGCGAATTAGAGTTATGGCGACAGGCGGTAAATGCACTCGAAGAGAGGGTGAAATATTGAAACACATAATCACCCGTAATCAAAAACAATACTCACTGCTCGATTTAGTTTGGTAAAGGGAAATCGAGTGAGAACGTAGCCAGAGTATATAGCAGAAACTAAGCCCAGAAAGTACAGCTTTTTTTTGTTTCATGTGTTTGTATCTTGGGGCACGTGGGAACAAACGAAAAGGGAAAACCAGTTCCTAAGACACTACCAACTAAAGTAGTCAACGCTTGGGGAGATGAAAGCCTTTTGGGACTATCTAAGCTAGGCTCGATATTATTTAGTTCAATTGAACGGATATTCGGCCTAGATATTGGCGGAAACGGATAGATAGTTTTAAGGCTCGTCAATCAGCCAAGAATGCTATTGGCTTCTTGCTGTGGAGCGTCAATTTGTGTCCTCATAATCAGCGAAAACCATAAATTCATCTAATGCTAATCATTTGTTTTTTCAAAGCCTATTTAAATGTAAGCTTTGACGTATTTGTTAGATTGCAGCTGCTTAACTGCATGAACCCCGCTTAGATAAATGAACGCTGTTTTATTGGACGAATGCTGTTTAACTGGACTTTAAGGATTAAAGCTAAAAGCTTTATCAAAACCAAAATATCACATATGACAGCCGAGTGGGCCTATCTTTCTTTAGGATATTTTTATGTTGAAAAACATACTACTTAGGATAGAAGTAGGTTCTAAATCTATATGTATTGTGTTTATCTTTACTATACTTACTACTACTTAGGATAGAGCTGACACTCAGTTAGTTGCTTATTTGACAGCAGCATTGACTCAGTACTTCACAAAAAAAGATCCAGTGTCAACTAAAAAATATTTATGACTTGAAAGCCTCTTAACAATGCTCTGCAAAGAGAGCGGGGCATTTTGTTTCGCAACTTGATTTTAGCTTTATCTTCGCTTTACCTATTTTTTAACTTTAAAACTTGATTTTAGCTTTATCTAAACTTTATATATTTTACATTCCTCTTTTTATTTCTCTTGAGTCGTTAACTTTCCAAGTCGTGTAATATTATCCGTATATCCGCTAATAGTACGAAGCAATTTTCCCTGACACAAATTTCAGGCTTGGTAGTTTGATCTAACTATCACTAGCTAATATTCTCCCGTCAGGGTGATGCAACGGAAATTACACAGTCGGGGCATCGACTGTTGGGTTAGGCAATGTAAGACGGGCTGCGCCTGCAATTGCTGTTTGACCCCAGAATCCCCCGAATTCAATTCGGGGGAGTATGTCAAGGTACTTGAATGACCATCTAGTAAGCAAGGTTCCCTTTTCTGTCAATCCGTCAATTTCTAGAATCTCTTAAAAAAAGCAAAAGTGCCTGACGACTCAAGTCACGGCTACAAAAACGAAGTTCGCTGCGGCTTGGACTCGAAGGTGTAAAAAACTTTTGTAAGGGAAGCATCCCAATTTCGCATCAATAGCCAGCCAGGCACTTAAGTGCCTGTCTAAAAGCGAAAGTCCTCTATAAGAGGACTTGGAAGACTCTTGAACAAGTATTTTGTCAAAATTGGGATGCTCCCTTTTGTAAGCGGCTGAAGCCGTGAGGATTTTTGGGCTAAACTTACCTTTTTCAGATTGCCCCGATTATAGGTCCTGATTTTTCACGGTATCTGGAAAACCTCTCTCTAAATCTCTCTCCTGCGAGGAGAGAGACTTTGAATTTCTGGTTTGGAAGTTAGATTTTCCCTGGACTTTTCCACATGACGTGAAAAGTCAGATTATAGGTCTTACTCTTAGTTAAAACCTGATCCTGAAATTTCTGGGGCTGAATATTAGCAAGGAACACTACTTGATTATTAGTGCCGTGAGTACTTATTGGTGAAGTGGAACCCTTACGAAATGTTGCTATGTCTATGATTGAACTTACACACACTTCCTGACAATAAAGTTTTATTGCTACTAGCAAGATATCAATAACTTCCACATCTACTAAAAGTAATAGAAATAGAAGGAGCGATCGCATCAATTCAATGTAGCGAAGAACACGAAATTTGCTTAATCGTTGGTTATAAAGCAAAATCAAGGCTAAATAGACGATTAGACAAATTTCTGGCGTGTTCTGATTGTGTAGTATATATATTTTATGCCGCACTACAAAAACGATTTGATACGAATTTATGTAATTCAGTACTAAATTTAGTTTTTGTGAGTTACTTGAACTTGATTAATTTACTCTAGGTAAAGGTATCTTCTGTTGAATCTCTGCTCCTGGCTCTTAATTGTTAAGTTTATTTGCCATGACCTATAGTATTCAAAACTCTTTTCAAGAATTCTTATCCACTATTGAAGGTTTTGACCAATTACCACCCCCAAGAGTCGCCAATTTATCATCAACACTCCAACCCTGGCGCTATCGTATCGGTCAAAAAATAATCGGTAAAGAAAAGTTAAGCGATCGCATCACAATTATTTATGAAGGAAAAGCGCGAAGTTTAGGATACGACCCGCGCACGCAAATGCCAATTACATTAAAATTACTCCAACCAGGGGCAATTATCGGTGAAATTAGCTTGTTACGGCAAGTGGCTTGTGAAACAGCGATCGCATCCACGGAAGTTATATGTTTAACATTCAGTGCAGCAGAGTATTTACGTTTACTCGAGGAGTATCCAGCTTTTGCCAATATTCGCCAAAGAGATTGTCATATACTGGAAATCTTTGATATTTTGGGTGCTAGGAGTGAGGTACAAGCAACTGCGAGTGTAGATATCAAAGAACTTGCGCAAAAGCTTACTTCTGAAGCAAAGTTAAATTACCTCCCACCAGGAAAAACACCGTTTCACAACTTGGATGGGGAATATATATGGTTTGTCAGTGGTGGCGGAATAGTTCGTAACTTTCCCCCCCTTTCGCGCTTGGAAATTAGTGATGAAAAAAGTGCGATTGAGGTAACGGGAAAAAGTCCAGCGCGTTTGATTGGTATACCGACTACAGACTTGATTCCACTTAATACCTATCAGCTAGAGACACAGGAAAGTGAAACCATATCTAGCATAGCAGAAGATTTAGATATTCCCTATGCACCAGAAACAGAAGAAGAACGACTAAATTATACTCCTGCTCAAAAGGAAATCAAGAGAAAGTATCCATTTGTACGGGGTAGGGGACAATTAAATGCAGCGATCGCCTGTTTTCAAATGTTGTGTCAGCATTTGCAAATTCCGTTTCGGCGTGAGGTGGTTCGCCGTATTTTAAATGACCAGATTCGCCGTACTGGTAGTATATCATTTGCACTTTGCGCCTACTTGAGCGAGTTAATTGGACTCAGGGCGCAACTAGTAGATGTACCATGTGATCGTGTAACACGTATTCCAACACCCGCACTGGTTCGCTTTGGTGAGAATTATGCTGTTATCTATGAAGCGAGCGATCGCTTGATGGTTGTGGCTGTACCAGAAAAAGGAATTTTGCGTTGCAAACCCACTGAATTAATCTCGAAATTAGAAGTAGAAGAAAGCAGTTTTCCGCCACAAGTAAAAGTATTACTACTTTCTGCCACTAAAGCAACACCGAAACAGCGCTTTGGTTTGCAATGGTTTCTTCCTTATTTATCACGCTACCGCCGTGTACTTATAGAAGTCTTTACAGCTTCTTTCTTCGTACAATTAGCAGCGCTAGCCAACCCGCTAGTTATTCAGTTAATTATCGATAAAGTTATTGCTCAAAATAGTATTAATACCTTACATATTTTGGGGATTTTACTATTAGCTGTAAGTTTCTTTGAAGCTGTACTTGGTACATTGCGAACTTACTTATTTGTCGATACCACCAACCGAATAGATATGGGTTTGGGTTCGGAAATTATCGACCACTTGCTACGTTTACCACTGCGTTATTTTGAACGCCGTCCCGTCGGAGAACTTTCCACTCGCATCAACGAATTAGAAAATATCCGCCAATTTCTCACAGGTACTGCTTTAACAGTAGGGTTAGATGCCTTATTTTCGGTGGTATATATTATTGTCATGCTGATTTACAGTTGGCAACTAACCCTAGTAGGATTAGGGACGATTCCGATATTTATTGCTCTAACATTAATAGCTTCTCCAACAGTTAGCAAACAATTACGTAATAAAGCCGAACGCAACGCCGAAACTCAATCCTATTTAGTTGAGGTAATGTCGGGAATACAAACAGTCAAAGCGCAAAATATCGAATTGCGATCGCGCTTTTCCTGGCAAGAGCGTTATGCTCGTTATGTAACGGCTGGGTTCAAAACAGTAATTACTTCTACTCTCGCCAGTTCTACTAGCAATTTTCTCAACAAACTGAGCAGCTTATTAATTTTATGGATGGGAGCTTATTTAGTACTAGAAGGAGAATTAACTTTAGGGGAATTAATCGCCTTTAGAATTATCTCAGGTTACGTTACCAGCCCAATATTACGTTTAGCACAACTTTGGCAAAGTTTTCAAGAGACAGCTTTATCTTTTGAGCGTTTAAGCGATATTGTAGATACACCCCAAGAAGCCGAACAAGACCGGGACAATATTCCCTTACCTGCGATATCTGGAGGGGTCAAATATGAAAATATTTCCTTCCGTTTTAACACAAGCGGTCCCTTACAACTAAGCAACGTTAATCTTAATTTTGCGCCAGGACAATTTGTGGGAATTGTCGGACAAAGTGGTAGTGGTAAAAGTACGATGATGAAATTACTGCTGCGGCTTTACGAACCAGAATCCGGGAGAATTTTAATAGATGGTTATGATATAGCCAAAGTCGAACTTTATTCCCTACGGCGACAACTTGGAGTAGTTCCGCAAGAGACATTATTGTTTGACGGAACAGTACAAGAAAATATTGCTTTGACAAATCCGGAAGCAACAACAGAAGAAATTATTTCAGCAGCAAAAATTGCAGCCGCTCACGAATTTATTATGAGCTTGCCTAACGGTTACAATACACGAGTAGGCGAACGAGGTGCTGGACTTTCTGGCGGACAAAGACAAAGAATAGCTATTGCTCGTTCAGTTTTACAAAGACCAAAATTATTAGTATTAGACGAAGCAACTAGCGCTTTAGATTATCCCACAGAAAGACAAGTTTGTTTGAATTTAGCAGAAGCTTTTAAAGGAACAACAGTATTTTTTATCACCCACCGTCTCAACACCATTAAAAATGCAGAGGTTATTGTTGTTATGGATGCTGGTAGGGTAATAGAACAAGGAAGTCATGATGAATTAATGGCATTGAGAGGTCATTATTATTATCTGTATAACCAACAAGAAGTGAATGTGTAAATAGTCATTAGTCATTAGTCATTAGTCATTAGCAAATGACCAATGACCAATGACCAATGACAAATGACCAATGACCAATGACAAATGACAAAATCGCTATGAATGGTAATCAATTTAACGACAATTCTCGTAATAATCAATATAACACTAAAGTGAAACTAGAAGATGCACAAGTAACGCCACTTGAAGAAAGCAAATCTTCTAAACCACCTTTAATTGATTCAAAATACTACAAAAAATATCCCAAGAATTCTAATCAATCTGAAGTTGTACTCCGCCAATCTCCATTTTGGTCACGTGCTATTATGCTAACCTTAATGGGATTAGCCTGTTTTGGGATTGGTTGGGCAAGCTTTGCTAAAATTGAACAAGTAGTTCCAGCAACTGGTCAATTAAAGCCAGAAGGAACTGTCAAAAAAATTCAAGCTCCAGTTAGTGGAATAGTAAAGTCAGTTTATGTTAAAGATGGACAATCAGTCAAAATTGGAGATTTGCTATTAATTTTTGATGCTGCTGCAAATAATGCTGAATTGTTATCTTTAAAGAAAATTCGTGCTTCTTTACAGCAAGAAAATCAAATTTATCGCCGATTAATGAATTCTACTTCTGCTCAGGCTGCTGAGGTAGACTTGATGGGGGGAAATTTACCCAGAGAAGTTGCATTTCTGCTCAAAAGCCGTGTGGCGTTAATATCAGAAAATGAATTGTTACGGACAGAATTAAAAAAAGGTAACGCCACTGATTTTGGAGTTGATGAACAACAACGTTTAGAAGCAGCTAAAAGAGAATCTAGTTCTCGGACACAGGCGGCGCAGTTGGAAGTCGAGCAAATCAAAAAACAACTGGCTCAAAATCAAGTTAAAATCAACGATGCTCAAGCTAATTTAGGCATCGAAGAGCAAATTTTAAGTAAAATGAAAGTCCTATCTGAAGAAGGTGCGATCGCTCAACTTCAGTATCTGCAACAGCAACAAAAAGTACAAACTAATAAGGCGCAAATAGCACAATTAACCCAAGAACAGCAACGCCTACAATTTGCTATTGAACAAGGAAATGAACAAGTAAACAATACGGTAGCTGTTACTGATAAAAACGTCTTAGATAAAATAGCTGAAAACAACAAGCAGATTG
The DNA here is from genome assembly GCA_051861145.1 of Nostocaceae cyanobacterium. Taxonomy (GTDB): domain Bacteria; phylum Cyanobacteriota; class Cyanobacteriia; order Cyanobacteriales; family Nostocaceae; genus JBHYDF01. The sequence continues at coordinate 7,736 of JBHYDF010000166.1, read as the reverse complement.
CTGAAATTGATACTCAATTCTCGAAAATATTGCTAGAGAATGAAAAGCAATTGGCTGATGTGAATAGCAAAATTGACCAAACCGAACTCAACGTTAAATATCAAGAAGTTCGCGCACCTGTAAATGGAACTGTCTTTGATTTGCAAGCGAAAAACTCTGGCTTTGTGGCAAATTCAACCCAGGAACTACTTCAAATTGTACCAAAGGAAAACTATATTGCTGAAATTTACATCACTAATAAAGATATTGGTTTCGTTCGCGAAGGGATGAAAGTAGATGTTCGCATAGACTCCTTTCCTTACAGCGAATTTGGTGATATTAAGGGAACAGTGATTTCGGTTGGTTCGGACGCATTACCACCAGATGAAACCCATAAATATTATCGTTTTCCAGCAAAAGTTAGTTTAGACCAACAATCACTCAATATTAAGGGTAAAAACATTTCCTTGCAATCAGGGATGTCTATCAACGCTAACATTAAAGTGCGTGAAGAACGTACAGTAATGAGTCTGTTTACTGAGTTGTTTACTAAGCAAGTTGAAAGCTTGAAAGAGGTGCGTTAATCTATGTTTTTATTTTATAATAATTTGAAGATTTTGCGCTAATAAATGTTTGTGTTTTAAACGCAGAGGTACGCGGAGGTAAGCGCGGAGGTACGCAGAGGGTTTTTAAAGTTAATAGGTAATGTTTAAAAACACATGATTATTTGGTTAGCCTGTTAGCAAAATGTCTTAGATACTCTCAAAATTTCACGGTAATTTTATTGGTTAACTCGTCCAATCTTCGCGTCATTTGGTATTGCTCTCAATGATGGAAAAGAGTGGATGTCACTGACCCCCGAATAGAATTCGGGGGCTTGAAAGAAAAGAATTAACCACTCTTTTCAATCGAGACTAAAACAGTGTCTAGCTTACAGGTTCGCAGCCTAAACTGAACTGTCTGGGTGTGGTAGCCCGTTAAACGTTAAGAATGCCTCCCAAGTTTTTAATCTCTTTGACAGTCAGTAGCGATGGGAAATACATACTTCTAGCAATAGGAGATTTACAGTAAATGTTTGTACCAGTTGTAGACTCAAATCAAAGACCGTTAATGCCGACCACTCCGAGTAGGGCGCGGCGTTGGATTAAAGAGAAAAAAGCTACACCATTTTGGAGAAAGGGGGTGTTCTGTGTTCGATTAAATGTAGAGCCAAGTGATAGAAATACACAACAAGTTGCTGTTGGTGTAGACCCTGGTTCAAAGCGTGAAGGTTATACGGTTAAATCAAAGGATCATACTTATTTAAACTTACAAGCCCACGCGGTTGATTGGGTAAAAGACCATGTAGAAACACGTCGTAATATGCGACGCGCTAGGAGGTTTCGTAAAACTCCCTGTCGCCAAAACCGCAAAAATCGGCTTGTAAATAATAAGCAGAAATTACCACCATCAACAAGGGCGAGATGGCAATGGAAGTTACGTATTTGCAAGTGGCTATGCTCGATGTTCCCTGTTACTGCTTTTGTGGTTGAAGATGTAAAAGCTAAAACTTGGAAGGGTGCAATAAAGTGGAATGTAATGTTTAGCCCGTTAGAAGTTGGTAAAAAATGGTTTTATTCAAAACTAGAACAACTTGCAAGACTTGAAATTAAAACAGGCAACGATACCTACGAACTACGCCAAAGCTTAGGTTTGAAAAAGTCTAAGAATAAATTATCCGACAAATTTGAGGCGCATTGCGTTGATTCCTGGGTACTAGCTAATTGGTACACCGATGGTCATTTAAAACCAGATAACACCAAATTAATAGAAGTTATCCCACTCGAATTCCATCGCAGACAGTTACACAGATTGCAACATCAAGAAGGGCATGTAAGACCCCGTTATGGTGGGACGATTAGTGCTGGCTTTAAACGTGGTTCGATTGTCAAACATAAAAAATACGGGTTTTGTTATGTCGGTGGTTGGCAAGAATCACCCAGCAAAAAAGACCCAAGCAGAAAAACAATTAGCTTACACAGTCTTGCAACTGGTAAACGTTTAACTCAAAACGCAATCCATACTGATTGTAAATTCAAAGCATATGGCTCATGGCGAATTACCACGGCGATTAAAATCGCCTGAGTGGTGTTTCCTCCACGGGCTAAAAGCCTCGTGGTTTCCACACTTACCACGGAGTTTTTATGACAATAGAAAAACAACCTCAATCCTGGCGTCGCTGGATTCTGGTTATTGCGATCGGCTCACTGGCGTTTGCTTTTACCGGGGTGGGAATATCTAGGTTTAGAGATATTAAACAGTCAGAGGAGGCAAAATCTAACTATGTAAGTCCTCCTCCTGAACGGGTGGAAGTTGTGGCTTTGGGACGACTGGAGCCAAGCGGAGAAGTGATTCGTGTTGGTGGTCCGAATGGAGAACGGATCGGCCGATTGCAGGTGTCACGGGGAGACATGGTTAAGGTGGGGGATGTAATAGCATACTTGGAGAGTTATGAGGAACGACTAGCAGAACGTAATTATGCAGCTAGCCAGTTAAAAGAAGCTCAAGAAAAGCTGAAAGCAGCAACTAAATATGCTCAAGCGCAGATCCAGGAAGCTAAAACCCGAGTTGAGCAAGTTGACCAACCGAAAACTTTTGAAATAGAGGCACAACGCGCTAGTGTACGACAACTCGAAGCTGAACTAGAATTAGCACGACAAGATTTGATGCGTTCCCAAAGCTTGTACTCAGAAGGTGCTATCTCTGAGCAGTCTCTAGATGAGCAAATGAGCAAAACACGACAACTACAGGAGCAGCTCAAAAATGCGGAAGCGTCTTTGATTGGATTAGAAAATGAATTGCAAGCAAATCTGGGTAATGCTCAAGCTCAATTGCGATCGCAACAGGCAAATTTACCCTTAACGCGGGTTCAAGTAGCGTTGGATTCGGCACAAAAAAATCTGAATTTGGCACAAGCACGCTTGAAACGGACTGTTATTCGCGCTCCTAAGACAGGAAGAATTCTGAGAATTATCACCCGTGCGGGGGAAGCAATTGGTGATAACGGAATTCTAGAAATGGGAGATACAAGACAGATGTATGTGGTTGCTGAGGTTTATGAATCTGATGTCGCCTTGCTGAAACGAGGTCAACGCGCAACGATTACCAGCCGCAATGGGGCATTTCGCCAGCCAATCACTGGCAAGGTGGCGGAAATTGGCTGGCAGATTTTTAAGAATAATGTCTTGGATGACGATCCAGCAGCGAATGCAGATGCACGAGTCGTGGAGGTCAGAATCCGTCTAGATGATAGTAAGCCGGTCGAAGCTTTTAGCAATTTGCAAGTCGATGTGAAAATCAATGTGAAATGAGAACTCCCCTTGCCTGGTTAAATTTGGTACATGAAAAGTCGCGGCTACTAGTGGCGATCGCTGGAGTTGCTTTTGCTGTGATCCTCGTGTTCATGAACCTAGGCTTTTTAGGCTCACTGGAAAAAACAGCTAGTATATTTTATAACTGGTTGGATGCCGAAATTTTTCTCATATCTCCTCAAGCTTTGGAAATCAGTACTAGCAAGCCTTTTCCCATTGAGCGTATTTACCAAGCTGCTGGTATGGTCGAAGTGGAACGAACCATGCCCATGTACTTGGGCTATCTCCAGTGGCGCAACCCTCAAACTCGTTTGATTCGAGCGATATTAACCTTTGCTATTAACCCCAATGACCGAGTATTTCTCTTGCCGGAGTTACAGTTACCTGAAAATCGGGCTGTTTTACTACGTCCGGATACAGTGCTGATTGATCGGCGTTCCCGTCCGGAGTATGGTTCCCAAACTGTTGGTTTGACCACCGAAGCCAGATTTAGAGGCGCTTATCGAAAGGTAACAATTGGTGGTCAATACACCATGGGCGGAGGATTTGCAGCTGATGGCACACTGATTATGAGCGATCAAAACTTTCGTCGCTATTTCGATCCCTTTCCCTTGGATCGGATCAGCCTCGGACTAGTCAAATTAAAACCAGGAACAGATACTGATGAGGTAGTACAAAAGCTGCGTCAGATTCTTCCCAAAGATGTGGAGGTGAAGACACGCGAAGAAATTATTGCTAGCGATCGCGATTACTGGATTAACGCCACTTCAAGCGGATTTATCTTCAGCATGGGAGTGGCACTTTCGTTTATTGTTGGTGTGGTCATAGTCTATCAGATTCTCTACACCGATGTTTCAGACCACTTGAAACAATACGCCACACTTAAAGCTATGGGCTATCGCAGTAAATACCTCTTTGGCGTTGTCATCCAAGAAGCAATTATCCTGGCAATATTAGGATACATTCCTGGTTTTGCTCTTTCTCTTGGTCTTTATGAACTATCTGTGCAAGCTACCAGTGGCACTCTTTTGCTCAGCATGGAGTTAGAACGCGCCTTGTTCGTGCTGCTGTTAACAGTGTTTATGTGTGTTGCCTCTGGCTTAATATCAGTCCAAAAAGTGATTACCGCCGATCCGGCAGAGGTGTTTTAGCTATGGTCATGCTCCCACCCCGCCATACTCCCCTTGCCTGGTTTAATCTCACCGCCGAAAAGCGCCGACTGCTAACCGCAGTTGCCGGAGTTACCTTTGCCGTGCTGCTGATGTTTATGTTTCAAGGCTTTGAAAATGCTCTGTATGATAGTCAGGTGCAGTTAATCAAGCTATTAAATGGAGACATTATCATTGTTAATAGGCTCAAGTATACCATGTTCGTACCAGAGCAGTTTGCTCGACGGCGACTGTATCAAGCGCAGGCCTTTGAAGGTGTGGTTGATGCCTATCCACTGTACATGACCACAGGCGACTGGAAAAATCCTGTAACAAAGACAGTGCGCCCTTTGCGGGTACTTGCCTTCAATCCAGAAGACCCGGTTTTGTCCCTACCCGAAATCGAACAAAATCGGGAAGCAATGAAAATGCCTTGGACGGCTTTGATTGATGAAAAATCACGAACAGAAGTGGGACCAACACAAGCAGGCATTATTACCGAACTTTCAGAACGGCGTGTGCGTGTGGTGGGAACCTTTAGCTTGGGCACTGATTTTTCCTCTGGTAATGGTAATGTCATCATCAGCGATCAGAACTTTCTCCGCTTTTTTGCTAACTTGCAACCAGAGGAAGATAGCCGCACCCTCAACACTGTTGATATTGGACTGCTTAAGGTTGCACCAAATACTGATGTAAATGCACTGGTTCAGACCTTGCGGCAGCATCTGCCTGGTGATGTATCTATTTTTACTAAAAATGAATTTGTCCAGAAAGAACTAGTCTATTGGCGAAAAAGCACCAATATTGGCTTTATATCCTCTATGCTCACAATCACAAGCTTTGTGGTAGGGGTGATATTGGTGTATCAAATATTATACACAGATGTATCAGAACACTGGTCAGAATATGCCACCCTCAAAGCAATAGGCTATAGTAATTTGCAATTGTTGGCGATTATATTGCAGGAGTCTGCAATCCTGGTATTTTTCGGATTTGTGCCAGGGTTTTTTATCAGTTTGGGGTTGTATAGCCTGACAGCCAATGCTACTGGCTTGTTAATGCAGATGACAGAGGAACGAGTAATCACCATCCTGGTAGCAACCTTTGTTATGTGTCTAACTTCTGGAGCGATCGCAGTCCGGAAAGTGCTAGCGGCTGATCCGGCGGAGGTATTTAGCTAGTGAACTTATCTTTTACAACTTTCGATGGTGTACAACCACAACAGACAGCACAGAATTTTGCTGTGCAGATTCACAACCTGAATTATTTTTATGGTCAGGGTGAATTACGTACACAGGTATTGCACAATATCAATTTGGAATTACCTCCGGGACAGATTGTGATTCTAACAGGCCCTTCGGGTTCCGGTAAAACCACCCTTCTGAGCCTGATGGGAGCCTTACGAACAGCCTCGGAAGGTAGTCTAAAGGTGTTGGGACAAGAATTGGTTGGATTGAGCAAATCGAAACTGGTAGATGTGCGGCGCAACATAGGCTTTATCTTCCAGGCTCATAATTTGTTTGACTCGCTCACAGCTTCCCAGAATGTAGAAATGGCAGTAGAATTGCAAGATAACTGGCGTCAAAAACGGAAACTGGCGGTAGAGATTTTAACCCGAATAGGCTTAGAAAAGCGAGTTGATTATAAACCGAAAGCATTATCCGGTGGACAAAAACAAAGAGTAGCGATCGCTCGTGCTTTAGTCAATGAACCACAATTGATTCTTGCAGATGAACCCACAGCCGCATTAGATAAAAAATCCAGTCGCGATGTAGTTTCACTCATGCAAAAGCTTGCCAAAGAACATGATCGAACGATTGTGATCGTGACTCATGACCACGGCATTTTAGATGTTGCAGACCGAATTATTAACTTAGTTGACGGTCGCTTAGAGTCAGAAACTACCGGTAAAACCATCTGACTATTTTTGCCTGAATTTACCCTTGACAAAATACATATTTTATGTTAATAAACTTAGTTTTTCCTCAGCCGTCACTCGAAAGCGCCAGATAGCACATCATAAAAATAACTGAGTATTTAAGAATCATAAAATTCAAAAACCAAACATTCTAAACTCTTACTCTCTGCGCCTGGTGCGCGACGCCAGTTCGCTCAAGTCGGGAGACCCGCCCACGCGACTGGCTCCTCTGCGTGAGGTAAAATCATAAACTGTTAAACAGAGGACAAACTAATGAAACCAGGGATAAATCGACAATTTCGCTTAGCAACTCGTCCTGTTGGCGACATCAAGGAAAGCAATTTTGAGTACCGAGAAGAGCCAATTCCCAGCCCTACTGATGGTGAGGTGCTAGTACGCACCATATATCTTTCCTTAGATCCTACAAATCGCATCTGGATGAGCGATATGCCACAGTATATGCCGCCCGTGGAAATTGGGCAAGTCATGCGCGGTATTGTTATCGGTGTGGTAGAAGAATCTAAAAATCCCAATTTTCAAAAAGGGGATCTGGTTTCTGGTATGCTTGGCTGGCAAGATTATGCGATCGCGTTCGGAAACAGTGGTTTAGAAATCACACGACTTCCTCACCCTCTCCCCGCCCCGCTGACCGCATTTACCGGACCACTCGGAGCTACTGGTTGTACCGCCTATTTCGGGCTTTTAGACATAGGACAGCCCAAAGCCGGGGAAACTGTGGTTGTGTCAGCCGCATCAGGAGCGGTTGGTTCTGTTGTTGGACAAATTGCTAAGATTAAGGGTTGCCGAGTCGTTGGTATAACTGGTAGTGATGAAAAATGCCAATGGCTTTTGGATGAGCTTGGCTTTGATGCCGCTATCAATTATAAAACGGCTGATTTGGAAACAGCGCTAGCTCAATCATGTCCGAATGGAATTGATGTGTATTTTGATAATGTTGGTGGTTCAATTTTGGATGCTGTGTTAACCAAAGTCAATTTACACGCACGTATTCCTGTATGCGGTTTGATTTCAACTTATAATGCAACCGAAAATGTTCCAGGGCCATTAAATTTCAGCCAAATTCTCATGAAGCGTGTGCGTCTGGAAGGATTTATTATCCTCGATTATTTTCCACGATGGTCTGAAGCCGTAGGGGATATTGGACAATGGCTCAACGAAGGTAAAATTAAGTATGCTCTTGAGATTGTTGATGGCTTGGAAAATGCTCCATCTGCTATCTTAAAACTATTTGATGGTAACAAAAAAGGAAAACTGGTTGTTAAAGTCTCAGAGGATGTCTGAAAAGTTTTTAATTAGTCATATTTATTACCCAAAATCATT
>JBHYDF010000165.1:0-19094 GCA_051861145.1 Nostocaceae cyanobacterium | reverse complement strand
CTAAACGATTTTGGGTAATAAATATGATTAATTAAAAACTTTTCAGACATCCTCTGAGGAGGTTAATACAACTCCAGTCAATGATAGCGAACTTGTTGATGTTTATATGGTAGGGATATCAGCTTTTTTCAGAATAATAATGAGCATGAGTCAGTTAGAATTCTAGGATGATTTTAATCAAGCTAGGTCTTGTTGACAAAGCCAGACCTAGCTTTTTTCCTACAAAAGCTTTCAGCCTATGTTGTTATCCCGTCAGAACTTTGAAAGCTGAATTAGTACATCATTGTCTTTCTCAGTTCTACTAGAATACGCTTGATTTCTAGCATTAGCATTCCCTGTTTAGCGGCATCACTTGCTAAAACTAGTAATACAGCATCATCTCCGCAGCCACTCAAAATTCCAAAGCCTTTCTCACCTTCAACATAGAGACGCTCTATATTGCCCCTGGTTAACTCAGATCCAATACGTTCACCAAGGGATATCATAGCCGCAGCCATTGCTGATACCCGTTCTTCGTCCATCCCACCAGGTAAACTTGCGGACAAAGTTAAACCATCGGGAGAAACAAGCGCTGCGCCCTGAACATCACTTGTACCAGTAACAAAGTTTTGCAGAATGGTGCTAAGTTTTGCTGTGTTGATTGCCATCGTATTCTCCTGTTTAGTTATGAATCATGTCTCGTTGCCAATTAAGTTTATTGTTTAGCTGTCTACATCAACGAGCTTGCAGACAAGTTCTATTTAAGTTAACAGAGTTCAGATAAGAAGATTGCCGTAGTTGTTGTAACTTAATACCAATGACTTATGAAGGTGTGCTTAATATTCCCTCACAAGCTTATATGTGAGGCTATACATACAAAGCGTATCCTCACAGGCTAAATAGCCTCTTCATAGGGAATGCGAAGCCTGTTTTTATCGGCTAGATTAAGAGCCTCCTCATAGGGAATTGGTATTAGGCAATCTTCTTATCTTTGCCCGGCCTATATCAAAGCGGTGAATGCAAAAATATGCTCGCGATCGCCTCAGAGTATTAATTTAGTCCATATACTCTAAAAGCCTTGAATAAGGTCTTATTTTAAAGGGGTGTGAACTCAAACTCTGTTTGCAAACCAGCTTGATCGGCAACAGGAATTTGTCGGCCTTGGTGGCGTTTTTGCATGACCTGATCGACAAAGCCACCCAATACACCTAGAGTAAATGGGCACAGACGCTTTGAATCAGATAACTCACCAGACATTTCAACTGGCTCAACCACCTTTACCCGAATAAAGCCTTCTTGTTGAGAGACTTCATCGATTTCGCACAGTCGTGTTCCTTCCGCGCCTAAACTTACATTTAGGCGCTTCAATACAGTCGGAAGGTCTTTCGATTCAATTGATGCCCCAAGTTCTTTAGCAATTTTCTTGCCGTAGGTACGACCCGCAGCCAGAATAATTACTGAGGCAGCCTTAGAACCCATGTTCTCTTCTATGCCATCAAGCAATGCTTTGTAGTCCATTACATTGACAAAATCCCCTAGTTTGGGTCTGAGATTGGTGGAAGTTGACATCATTGTACTGTTATCACTCATGGGAAAATACGTTTACCAAATCTGTAGATAAATGTTTTAGTGCATAAACGTGCCATAAAACTATCCATCCCTTGCGGCTAATTTCTAAAATAAAAACATACTTGCATAGTGCTTCATCAGCACCTGTTTAAGTACTTGCTTCATGGCACGTCTTGCACCCAAATTTTATTTAGCCCCAAGGGTTATAAGTCTATCTGAATAAATTCAGGAGCTACTAGCTGTAACCATTTTGGATTTTGGATTTTAGATTTTGGATTGCAAAAACAGACAATTAACTGTTTTTGTAATCCATTTTTTGCAAATATTTCCCAAATGGTATCTGTTAGTTAACTGCTCCCTTATTTATCCGTTTAACGTTACATTAGGAGTCGCAAACATCCGGAATAATTGCAGATTTTTTTCTGTCACATACATAAAGTTTAAAATGTCAAGCAGAAAAGCATTAGCTACCTATTGGAGTGATGGTAGTAGTTAGCAAATTCTTCAATAAGTGCAATCAATGCTTCTTTAACTGAAGTAGGATCAGTGGCATTGACTGTAATTATGGGTGGTCGATTCTCCTCATCTTCTAGTCCCAATGCGATCGCTACATCTTCCGCTTCCCATGCATCTGAACAATCAGTATGAGTCAGCCCAATAATATAAGGAATTTGCACCCGTTGATTGAGAAATTTAAGTAGTTTACGACCATAACGAAAATGGTGCGGGCGATGAGCAGCTACTAATAAAATGTAAGCGTGGGCTTTTGCAATCAATATGTCCCACATATAGTCAAATCTGCTCTGTCCTGGTGTGCCATAAAGGTGCAATGATTGATTGGGCGCAATCGTAAGCCGCCCAAAATCCATCGCAACTGTGGTTTTCTCCTTCAGGAGTGCGATATCATCTGTTGCTTTCCTATCAGTATCAACTACTTCAATTTCACTGATAGTACTAATCAAGCTGGTTTTACCTGCGCCTACGCCTCCAGTGACTACAATGCGTAGGATTTCCATTAATTACTACTCCTTAAAAAGCCTACTAAATTTTGCAAAAACGAACTACTGATTTTAAGTGTTTCCTGTTCTTTAGATTTTTTGCTTCCCGCTTTAGAGTGATTATCCCAATTTGCATCCATTGGGTAATCATGAAATTCTAGTGTAGATGTCACGGCTGGAACTTCTTCTACTAAACCCGCCAGCATTAACCGAAAAGCAGCTTGCTGAATTAAAAGTGTTGTTTGCTGGAGTTGAATTGCGATCGCGCTCAAAGCTACTTTTCCGTTTGCAAACTCCCAGACTTGCCATTCTAGCGCACTCAAGCGAATCTGTGGTTTATTTTCAGTTATACTACGTATCCCAGAATCAGCATCTGGAAGCGCATCAGCCAAAACTTCCCAATTTTTTAACGTTCTTAGTGCCATTAGCGCCACTTCTGTTGCTCTCAGGCTTAATCCTGTCATTTCTTTCCAAATTGGGGCTGCTTTGCTATCTAATTTAAATACACCCTTTTGAATTTCAAACAATTGTCGTATTTGATGCAATTGGCTACCAAATAATAAGTTTAATTGCTCTGTATTTAACACCCCTTGCATTTTTAGATGTAAACCAAAAGGTGTTACTGTTGGCATGGTCTGACAAAATTGTTCTATTGCTGGCGGGTTTGTCCATCCCCTTTGTATGATTTTGGAGATTAAACCCAGCCCATTCAAACGAGTTGCTGCTGCAACTACACGCCCCTGTCTAAACCAAATGTAATAATAGTGTGATTTAGAACCCGGAGCATGAAGGTCTGGTAAAGTACAAACCGTTAAACAACCAGACTTTCGTCCTTGGTCAATTAGTTGGAACAATTCAGCTAAGGAAAAATCGGTAAAAGAACTAGATAGGGTCATTAGTTCATCACTTAACTATAAACAAACCAATTCATAAAAAATTACACCCTAACAACTTTTTGCTACTATACAAGTTTTATACTTGCTTTATATTCTGTAGAGAACTTGCGCTCTAACAGTCACATCCTCTAGAAGCATAAATATACACTTCTGTTATTAGAATGAGTAATTCTACTAATGGAAAATCATTGTTTGCATTTTTTCAGTAATATCACGCAAATATCAAGCTATTTGTTTAAAAAATGATACATTAATTTACTTGTAGAAAATTATTTACAAGTACAACAGTTATTTTTGCTTTGAACAGAAAGTTATAGAAATTACATTCCTTGAACAGAGTCACAAGTATTTGAGTAAGTCAGGATTTCCTGATTTTGAAGATGGGAAGATAGACCTTAGATGTTACCTAGACCTCAGTTTTATTAAAGAAAGAAAATAGTTAGAGTCAATCTATTTGTTGAGTTTATTGGTGTACAAGTTAAATTATGTAACGAAAATGCAACATAATTTCTAATTGGGTAAGTTTTTAATCACAGCAAAATTTACATTTTGAAAATAATACTTTAGATGTATATCATGAGGGCGATTTGGAGTTTGTGCTTGATTTTTTTACTCTTAGTTTGGAGTCCACAGGCGATCGCCGGATTGTGCCCGGAGGGCAGTCTTGAGGACTGCCCTCCCCCTGAGCTTCGCTCAGGGCAAATGCGCTCCGCGCCTTTGCGGCACCCGGCGCGCTCCGCGATCGCAGGAGAGTTGGCTGAGCGTTTAGATAATTTTCCCGCGTGGGAGAAAATTAATTCAGCACAACCAGCTGTAGGAGATTTGGTTTATCCAGACTGGATGAAGGGTGATTGGCGGCTTGTAAGTACTCTAGTAGATTTAGTTGCGCCTTTGGCTCCTGATATCGTTACACCAGGATTTGAAGGGAATCGTCAGTATCTCAATCAACCAATCAGTTTCCCAGTAAGATTTGTGCAGGAGAGATCATCGCCTATTTCTGGTTTAAAAATAATTCCTCGTACGCAGAGTAAATCAGTAATAGTAGCGGATAGAGCTTTTAATGGCTTGAATTTAGCACGAGCATATTTAGGCGACACTGTATTATCAGTCAAAGTTGATCCAGATTCGCCCAATCGTCAGATTACGTTTTTACGTGGCGAATGCGCTACGCGCACGCTTTGCGATCGCCAACTAGTTTCGATTGTCTCTGCACGCGCCACAGAAACTACATCTGATGGTAGGTTTATTGCAACTGAAGTTTTTCAACAACTATTTAAAGGTGGTGGGCGTCCTTATTTTAATTATGTAGAATCAACAACCGCCTATCGTAAATTATCTACACCTAATCCAGCAATTGAAGCGGATCAAGTTACTGCTGTTTACCTTTCACCCCAAGATCCAGATTACTTTAAAGCTGGTTCTCGTCCAGTTGCTCTTTATCGCTATCGCCTGGAATTTTTTAATATCGGGGTTCCCAATTGAATGAGGTACGCGGGTAGGGGATTAACAGTTATCAGTTATCAGTCAAGATAATTGGGTTTATTTACATCTTGCACTTGAAAAATATTGCGTTTCAAAAATTACTACGTACTTATAGATTTTTCGCCTTCGTTCACATCCGCCAGGGACTGTAAGTCCCTGGCTCATAGCAAAAGTCCTCTATCAGAGGACTGATTAAATAAGTTTGAAGCTTGTAATATTTATTTTGTTTTATCTATTGTTTAGCAGTTTATACTTAAAGTGCAAGATGTGTGTTTAAGTCGCCCATGCTTGGAGGCGACCACTGACCACTGAAAACTAATAACTGAAAGCCTCCTAGCGTGGTGCGATCGTTGGTGGTGGGTAACAGTCCCCCACCATAAGCATTTAAGCGCTCCTGATAACTAGACCTTTTGCAAAAGTCAGCCCGGAAATAAATTTCGGGCGTCGGACGCGCATTCATCTAAAGATGACTGGGTAAACTTTTCAACCCGTTTTAACGGGTTTAAGCTAAGATCTGAAATTTATTTCAAGGCAATGACCTATTTGGCTACTTAGTTCGTCTCTATAGCAGTGGCGTCAGTTGGTAAGGCGGCTGTTAACACTTCGCTGCCTATTTTTGTAACTAAAACATCATCTTCAATGCGAATACCACGTATATCTGCAAATTGAGATAGGCGCTCCCAATTAACCGTATACTGATATTTAGAGCGCACTTTGTCATCATTTATAATTGCTGGTACTTGGTAAAAACCAGGTTCAATTGTTACCAACATTCCTGCACGTAAGGGGCGATTTAAACGTAGATAGCCTAAGCCAAAGCGATCGCTCCTTTTGCGTCCCTCTTCATATCCAGCTAAATCCCCTAAGTCTTCCATATCATGGACATCCAAACCCAGCAAATGACCAATACCATGAGGGAAAAACAGCGAATGAGCATCCCTTTCCACCAAATCTTCAGCATTTCCTCGCAAAATGCCTAAATCCACTAAACCTTGAGCTAAGACTGTACATCCCAACAAATGAATATCACGGTACTCAACACCAGGATGTATCTTGGCAATACAAGCATCATGAGCCGCTAGCACTATATCGTAAATGTCTCGCTGTGTGGATGAAAATTTACCACTCACAGGCCAAGTACGGGTAACATCTGCTGCCCAACCCATCTCCGTTTCTGCACCCACGTCGGCAAGTAGTAAGTCGCCTGGTTGTAACGGGTGGTGATACTGCTCATTATGCAGAACTTCGCCGTGAACCGTAACTATACTATTATAGGAAGTGGTCATATTGTGGGCAATGATGACACCTTCCATCGCCGCTCGGACTTCAGCCTCTATTTTAGCGCTAGGAGTTGCCGCCATACCGGCTTTGTGAGCTTTTACGGTGACAGCGGCAGCTTTTCGCAGTTCGATTAATGCGCCTTCATCGTGAGTAAGACGTAACTCGACAATTGCCTTGGCTAATTCTAAATCAATATCTTGCGGCTGACTTTGGGGTAAAACCCATCTATTTAATAACTGCGATTGTTGCGTCCAAGTTCCAGCATCTTGCACAGCAATTGTTGCTGCATTTTCTAAGCTTGACTCTAATTCTGCCATTGGGTAGGCAGCATCCGCCCCTATTATCTCAGCAATTTTCTCACGGGTGGGCATTTCTCCATGCCAAAGGGCGCTACCAGGTGCAGGATCATCTATAAACAGTTCTAAATTGCCTGCTTCTAAACGAATTGCGGCGTTTGGTATCGGAAGTCCGACAAAGTAAAGAAAGTGACTGCTAGCACGGAAGGGAAAAACATTCGCAGGAAAGTTGCGCGGACTGTTGCGCCCTGACCAAAGAATTGCGGGAAAATCAATGTGGGTGGCTAGTCTTTGCCTTCTTTGGCGTAGGGTATCGACGAGGGAATTAGAAATATTTTGTATTTGCATAATAACTTTATAATTTATGTTTCTAAACCCACACTAACTTAAGTGGATGTACAGTGTGGGTAGTTGAAATTTTCAGCGCGATCGCGATTCCTACCTTCTTCCTTCAGTTAATCATCGTCATCGTCTTGTTGTTGCGTGTTTTCGTTGTCATCATCGTCATCATCGTCATCTGACTGAGTTGGCTGATTGTTATTTTCTTGTTGTTCTTGGGGTTCTGTTGCTGGGTTTCCTCCTCCAAAATTGCATCCGCCTAATCCGCCAGAAAGTATTACTAAGCTAGCAGCAGCAAAAATGCTCCCAATATTTTTTATCTTCAAGCCTTCTTTTTTGCTGGACATTGTATTTACCTGTTGGAGATAAAACTACTTATATCTAAGGTACTGCAAGTTGGAATTTTCATTGGCATCTATGAAAAAATGTCATGGTATACACAATGAAAGTTAATTTGAAAAGGGAGAGGCGAGAAACCCGGTATCTTCCAGATACCGGGTTTATTGTTTTCACTGATTTAGGACTGCTATATATAAGGTTTAATTTTAAGTTTGATTGACAAAAATGATAAAAATGTGAAGGTAAAACACACAAGCAAGGTGTGTTTGGCACAATATTAAAAGCAGCCTATTTATTTTATAAATGTCTTCTAAACGTAAACAGCTAGCAACTTCTGTACAATATAGTGACTGGCCAATTGAAAAATTACCAGGATTGAGCCAAGAGGAAAAATCACAACTCCAAAGTTGTGGTATTACAACTACAAAAGCGCTTATCGAACAAGGTAAAACTCCACAGACAAGACTAGCACTGGCAAGTAAGTTACAAATTCATCTTCAATATGTAAATAAATGGGTAGCTTTAGCGGATCTTGCGCGGATTCCTAGCGTGGGTACCCAATATTGTGGATTATTGCTTCATGCTGGTGTTGGTTCTGTGGCGCAGTTGGCGAATATTCCCACTCACAGATTACATCAACAAATTTTGCGCTTGCAGGTAGCTACAATGCAGCGGCGAGATTTATGTCCTTCTATCGAACAAGTACAGCAGTGGAGTCAACAAGCAAAAGCTATTTTAGGTTTTTAAGGCTGAAAGATAATCGTGTGGCGACATCGGAAAAACCTCGTTACCAGGTTGAACCTGGTAACGAGAATTAGAGCCTCTGGCTCGTTGTTAAGAATGGTGCAAGATATAAGTTTTTGAGATATTGCGAACACAGATGGACAACACTCTAAACTTTTTCCTTTATCTTCTCCCCTCTTTTAGAAAGAAATGAGGAGGTAAACACGCCCTGAATTATCTGTGTTTATCTGTGTTCATCTGTGGTTGAATAGTCTTAAAATAGACTTTTGCAAAAAATCTAATAAACAACAGATTGAACAGCTTTAAATAATTGTTGCCTAGTAAAAGGTTTCGTTAAATAAACATCTGCTCCTTGTCTCATTCCCCAAAGGCGATCAATTTCTTGGTTTTTAGAACTACAAATAATAATTGGTAACTTTTGTGTGGCAGGATTTTTTTTCAATTGGCGACAGAGTTCAAACCCACTCATTCCGGGCATTACTACATCTGTAATAATCGCATCAGGCTGGTAACTAACTGCCTTTTTCAAACCATCTTTGGCATCAGATGCCGTAATTACTGTGTAACCGCCGTCTAGCAAAAAAGTATGAATTAACTCCAATTGAGAAGGTGTATCATCAACTACTAAAACTGTTACCATATTTATCTTTTCTCACTATCCATGTTTCGGTAGCATAATTTCACATCTTGCATCAAAAACTAGGTAGGAAAGACAATATGTCTATCCCACAAGAAATATTAATACCATTTGAGATTTTGAGAATAGTGCTGGGGGAGGGTTTCCCAACTCAAGCAACTGTCCTGGATTTTGGATTCTAGATTTTGAGGACAGTGCTAAGGGAAGGTTTCCCAACTCAAGCAAATGTCCAGAATTGTAAAAACCTTGCTAATTCACTGTTTTTACAATCCATCGATCGCAAACTTTTTCCCAATGGTATAATTTCTTGCCTGCTTGCTGATTTATTATATTGGTGCAACATAATGTGATAGATTCACTTTATACCATAAAATTAAACTGCAATGGTGTATCTGTGTGGACTAACATTTAGAGGATATCTGAGAAGTATGGTTTTAAACCAAATAATATTAGATCCCCCTAAATCCCCCGCTAAATTGGGGGACTTTGAAAGACTTTTTGCCCCCCTTTTTAAGGGGGGTTGGGGGGATCTAAATGATTTTGGGTAATAAATATGACTAATTAACAACTTTTCAGACATCCTCTTAGAATAATTTGGCGATTAGGACTATTAAATAGTGACTATGGGCTGTTTAATTAATAATTAAGTCAAATGCATAAACACCATTTTGAGTAAATCTGCCCGAGTAAATGGTTTAGTTAAATAGCCGGATGCTCCTACTAATCTGGCTCTTACCTTGTCTACAATTCCTTTATTCCCCGTAACCATAACGATGGGAGTATTTTTGAACATTGAGTTATTGCGGATAATTCGACACAATTCATATCCATCAATTCCTTCCATGTTCAGATCCAATAAAATCAAGTCTGGTTTATGCCGAATTATCGCCATTACTGCTTTGACTGGATCGCTGATTGTCACAACAGAGAAGTTTTCTTCTTCTAAGAAACGACTAATTTCTTTCAGGATTGTTGGACTATCATCTACAGATACGATTTTATATTTATTTCTAGCAGTTGTGATTGGAGCAGGAACGTTTTTTTGAGGAGGAAGGTTGGCAGGAACTGATGTTGTGAATTCCTGAATATTTTCTCTTTTTGGATAAGAAGTATGTGGTAATCGCTGTGGAGTTGTTATATCTTCTCTATGCTTATTAATTGGTGCTGATGTCTTATCAACTAATTCTCTGTTAACGAATTGATTTATATATCTATTTTCTTCTGATTGCTCATAAGAATTAGGCAATTTATCAAAAGGTGGATCTGGTTCATGCAAAACGATTGAACCGTTTTTGATGTAAGGATGTAAAGTTTTTGCCATCTGTATTTCATCTTGATTCATAATCACTGCCAGATGACGCAGACTGAAACCCTTCATCCATTCAGTTAAATTTTGCTGAATTTCTGGTAAATTATTAGAACTGCTTGTGGGTTTAACCCGCAAATATGGACGTTGATAAGGAGAAGCAATATGCGGAGCTAAAGCTTGCCAATCTTCTAATCTTTCTTGACAACGTTCTATTGTTTTTCCTACGTCAAGCCTGCAAATAATTGGCATTCGATTCAAAACATCTGTTAATTCATAAGTGCCTTGTTTGATTAATAGAAATGATTCAATCACTTCTTTAATCAATTCTTGTAAAAGGACGGCTGCTTGTGTCGGATTGAGATGTTTTTGACTAATTAGCCAGCAAATAGCTTGATACTCAGGCGGAAAATAGGGGGTAATTGATTCTTCTAGGAAGCTAGGGTAATTTTCAATTGACTGGCTTTGCGAATCAGGTTCAAATATCAAACGTAACTGAACACGAGTTTCACTGGTGAGGGTGGGTATTCGATGACTAAGGCGGCGCAAATGTCGTTCTAGTCGATCAAAGGGTTCGATAGAATGGGTTGCATAAGTTATTCTGCCCTGTTCTAAGTAAATCGACCAAGAAACATAATTGCTCGACGCTTGTAAACAAGTAGTGTCACAACAATTAGATAAGTGTCTTAACAAACTTAATGGACGTAGTTTTGTGAATGTGCCGTAATTATTCATTGGCTTAGAGAATTTACGGTAGAGCAGAGCGATTTTTGTAAATTGGGAATCTAGGAAAATACGGTATTTTATTTAGTTTTAATATTTCTATCAAAAATATTTTTTAACTGACATATATCTTACTAGATACAAAATTTACATCGTAGAACGTTTGTTACATTTCGTATATAAATTTATGTAGATATTTTTGAGATTTTTTTTGTTTTTGATGAAGTATGTATTCGTATGCAGTTTTAGTAATAATGCGAAATTAGTTAATTATGCTTAAATTTTTCATCTAAACTACTACTTTTCTACATCGAATCTTTAAAATAATGCGTAAGCAAAAGCACGCATTTACTGTATTCTATATCTATTATGTATAAATTTGGTAAAATACTGTTATAGAGGTAATGCTAGCCCCTGGCAAACTGTCTTTTTATCGATTACGTCCTAAGAAAGATTTTTTGAAAATTTTACGTAATTTGCCAGTAGATATCTGTTTAATAAAGAATAAACTATCTACGACTCAAGGTTATCTAGGTAGTCCTACCTGCCCTGCAAATAATATACTTTGAGGGTAAGTAAAATAAACCTGTGAACTTTAAAACATAACACAAAAGGTTATGCCCGATACATTAAGACTTGATGAAGTAGTTGAATTTGCTGAGAACCCAGAGCCTCGTTGTCCTTGCGTGCTATTACTTGATACATCTGGTTCAATGCAAGGAACGGCAATCAATGCCTTAAATGAGGGCTTACTGAGTTTTAAGGATGAATTGACCAAAAACTCTCTGGCTTCAAGAAGGGTAGAAGTGGCAATAGTCACTTTTGATACTAACGTCAATGTAGTACAAGACTTTGTGACTGCCGATCAATTTAATCCACCCATACTGACAGCCCAGGGATTAACCACTATGGGTTCTGGAATCCATAAGGCGTTGGACATCATTCAAGAACGTAAAGCTCAGTATCGCGCTAATGGCATTGCTTATTATCGTCCTTGGATTTTCATGATTACCGATGGAGAGCCGCAAGGTGAGACAGATGATATTGTAAACCAAGCATCTCAGCGTTTACAGACAGACGAAGCGAATAAACGTGTTGCTTTTTTCAGCGTTGGTGTGGAAAATGCGAATATGACGCGTTTGGGTCAAATTGCTGTACGTACTCCCTTAAAGCTGCAAGGTTTAAATTTTGTGGAGTTATTTGTCTGGTTATCTGCTAGCATGTCAGCTGTTTCCCATTCCAAAGTAGATGAACAGGTGGCACTACCTCCAATTGGCTGGGGTTCTGTTTAATTAGTAACCAGCTTCATAGTCACACAGCTGTTAAATGATAGTTTATGAAGACTTCAACAAAAATCCCTCAATGGCGGGTAGTAGCCGCATCAGTATGCGGCACAGGTCATATTAGAAATAAGCAGCTGTGTCAGGATGCCCACCATTTTTCAATCTTGCCAGATAATATTTTGGTGGTGGCAACAGCAGATGGTGCAGGTTCCGCCGTTTTAGGGAAGGTAGGCTCAATGGTTGCTGTGGAAACAGCAGTAGAAACCATAGCGATGAAAGAAATTACGCGGCGCACCCTGATTGATGATGCTGTTGTGCGATCGCTCTTAAGTGAAGCGATGCTAGCCGCCAAAAAAGCAGTCGAGGAAGAGGCTTTTGCTTGCCAAAAACAAGCGCAGGATTTAGCAACTACCTTGATTATTCTGATTGCTACACCAGAAACTGTGGCTGTGGCACAAATAGGTGATGGAGCAGCTGTAGCACAGGATATTCAAGGTAATTTAATTGCACTTACCTTGCCTGATAACGGCGAATACATGAATGAAACAACTTTTTTGGTTTCACCCGGCGCATTGGAAAACGCCCAAGTGCGGATATGGCATCAACCAATCATAAATGTTGGTGTCCTCACTGATGGGCTGCAAATGCTAGCAATGAATATGGCTGTGAGTGCGCCTCACAAACCCTTCTTTTTGCCTCTGTTTGAATTCGTAGCTACTGCTGAAGATAAAATCGTGGCAAAAGAACAGCTAGTTAGGTTTCTGCGCTCCGACCGAATTGCACAACGTACTGATGATGATTTAACGCTAGTAATAGCTGCACTAACCCACTAATCAGCAATAACTAAACTTACTTCCCACATTTTGCAAGACTTCCCTCAATCGAAATTATATCATGCAGGTACTACGTTGTCTTCCTAACCAAACAAATCTCCCAATCAACCTGACAGTTAGTCTAGGGCGTGGTGGAGAAGCGTGTATTTATACGCTGCCAACCGATGCAAACTTAGTGGCAAAGGTTTATCATAAGCCCTCCGAGCAACAAGCTCGCAAACTGGAAGTAATGCTGGCTCATCCACCGGAAAACCCCACAGCCAGTTTAGGACATATCTCTATTGCTTGGCCTGTAGAGTTATTGCGATCAGCAGATCATAGCGATCGCATTGTCGGCTTTTTAATGCCACGCATTCGGGGGATGCGTCCGATAATTGACTTTTACAATCCCAGAACTCGCCGCCAACACTGTCCTTTATTTACTTATCAATACCTACTGCGCACAGCTCGTAACTTAGCCGCAGCTTTTGCCGCATTGCACGCTAGTGGTTACTGTGTCGGTGATGTGAATGAGTCGAATATTCTCGTGAGTGACACCGCCCTGGTGACAATTGTAGATACAGACTCTTTTCAAGTCAGCGATCCGGACAATCAAGTTGTTTACCGTTGTCCAGTTGGAAAACCAGAATTTACCCCACCAGAACTACAGAATAAAACATTTGCGATGTGCGATCGCGCTACTGCCCATGATTTATTTGGGTTAGCAGTGCTGATATTCCAACTATTAATGGAAGGAACTCATCCATTTTCCGGTATCTTTCAAGGAGCAGGTGAACCACCACCCTACGAAGCACGCATAGCAGGCGGTCATTTTACATACAGCCAAAAACGGCGAGTACCCTATATTTCTACCCCGATCGCGCCACCTTGGGAAATTCTCCATCCTGGTTTGCAAGAACTATTTTTGCGTTGTTTTGAAGATGGACATACTAATCCTTTGCTTCGCCCCAGCGCTCAAACTTGGGCGTTAACATTAGCAGAAGCCGAAGATGCTTTAATTACTTGCACTACTAACCCTCAACATCGTTACAGCAACCACTTGGAAACTTGTCCTTGGTGCGATCGCAGTTTAAGACTGGGTGGACGCGATCCTTTCCCAACACCACAGGTAATAGCAAGAAGAGAACATCTCAAACCGCGAGTTCAAACCAGAAGGCGTTCTCCTCAAACTCCACGCCTACCACAACCAGCTATTCCGCAGCTTGTTAATAATAATTCCACTTACATAAACGCTAATATTCCTTATTACAAACCTCCTGCTCGTAAGCCAAAATTCTACCCGGTAATTTTCTTTTTACTGGGCTTTGGTTTGTTAGGATATATAGACTTAATTGGTAAATTTACGAGCGGTAATTATCTTACTCAGAACTCCTACGCTCACCAATCTTTTTCTCGGAAAGCCGACCCCAATTCCTCATTTGCAGATTACTACAAAAAGGGCCATGCTTCTTATCAAATCAAAGAATACGAAGATGCAATTGAACACTTTAGTTTAGCAATACAAAAAGAACCAAAACAAGCTAAAGCTTATATCAATCGAGGAAACTCCCACTTTAATCTCAAAGAGTATGAAGCAGCAATTGCTGACTATAATGAAGCGCTCAAACTTAGCCCCAAAGAAGTAAAAGCATATGTAAATCGCGGTAATGTCCGCTATATGCTAGCAGAATATAGCAGCGATCCTGATCAAGATTACAACTCAGCAATTGCCGACTTTAATCATGCCATTCGCCTGAATCCAAATGAAGTTGAAGCTTATATTAGACGAGGTGTTGTCCGCGCTCAAATGGCAAAATATAGCGGTGACTCTCAACATGATTACAAACAGGCGATCGCCGACTTCAACCAAGCACTAAATATCGACCCCTCTCGAGCAGAAGCTTACTTTCAGCGGGGTATTGTTCGCTACCAAATAGCCCAATACAGTAGCGACTTTGAGAAAGAATACCAACAAGCGATTGTAGATTTTAACGAAGCTTTACGTCTGAATTCTCGGATGGCAAAAGTTTATTTGAAACGAGGAATTGTCCGCTACGAACTTGCTCAATATGGCGGTAATAATTCTGGTGTTAATCAAAAGAAAGCTGTGGAAGATTTACAAGCCGCTGCAAAAATTTCCCTTGAGCAAGAAGATATGGATAATTATCAACAAGCCCTTAGCAGCATTTGCGTTGTTGTGGAAAACAAGTGTGACACTTTCTTTCAAAACACAAATTTAGTAGAACAAACCCAATAAAAGCAGTCATCATGAACTGCGTACATCAAAACAAGAATGAAAATAAGCTTTTCTTCACTCCCTACTCCCTATTTTCAAGTCAGGTAGAAGCAGGTAAATATTCTCACTAATTTAGTGTCTTGATTTAATTCTAATTTGAAGAGAGCCATACTCCTCAATTGGAATGAATTTTTAGCTTGTTATCAGGTTTTCTTCTACTTAAGTTTATTCTTCAACTTTTTGTAAGAATTATTAGAGCTTTTCAATTTTTTTACACACAAAACAATATTATTTACTTTTTCTTCATACTCGTGGGTAAAAATACGGTTAGATTATTTACTAAGAAATTGAACGATATTTGTTGTATTTAAGTACAGAAACGGTTAAGTAATCATCTACCTAAAAATTTTAGAGGAATTGCATGAAAGCAGTTATTTTGGCTGGTGGTCTTGGAACACGCCTAAGTGAAGAAACTAGTGTTAGACCAAAGCCGATGGTGGAGATTGGTGGAAAGCCGATTTTGTGGCACATCATGAAGACTTATTCTGCCCATGGTATCAATGATTTCATCATCTGCTGTGGTTACAAAGGATATGTGATTAAAGAGTATTTTGCAAATTACTTCTTGCATATGTCCGATGTAACATTTGATATGCGGTTTAACCAAATGAACGTGCATAGCGGTAATGCAGAACCTTGGCGTGTCACCTTAGTAAATACGGGTGACAACACCATGACAGGCGGAAGACTAAAGCGAGTTAGAGAACATATTGGTAATGAAACTTTTTGCTTCACTTATGGTGACGGTGTAAGCAATGTAAACATAACGGAATTAATTAAATTTCATCAAGAGCAAAAGACATTAGGAACACTCACTGCTGTTCAACCACCAGGACGTTTTGGTGCAATTGTGTTAGGACAAGAGCAAACCAAAATCTCCAGCTTTCGGGAAAAACCAGAAGGAGATGGTGCTTGGATCAACGGTGGATATTTTGTGTTAGAACCAGAGGTAATTAACTTTATTGCTGATGATTCTTCAGTTTGGGAGAAAGAACCATTAGAAAAGCTTGCTGACATGGAACAGCTATCAGCTTTTAAACATGATGGTTTTTGGCAACCTATGGATACTTTAAGAGATAAAAATTATCTTGAGGAGCTATGGAAGAAAGATAAAGCTCCTTGGAAGGTATGGTAAACAATAAAGTTAGGAGTTAGGAGTTAGGAGTGAGGAGTGAGGAGTGAAGAGTTATGAGTTGAAGAATATTTCAAATTCAAAACTCAACTCTGAAATATAGATTTTAAAACAGCGCATCTCTATAAAAATTCCTCACTCCTAACTCCTAACTCCTAACTCCTCACTCCTAACTCCTAACTTATAACTCCTAACTTTTGTATTTAAAGGCTAAAAATAAATATGTATGATTTTGCAATCATAGGTGGAGGAATTGTTGGTCTCTCCACCGGTATGGCTTTAGGTAAACGTTATCCTAATGCCCGAATTTTAGTACTAGAAAAAGAAAGCCAATGGGCATTTCACCAAACAGGGAATAATAGCGGTGTAATCCACTCTGGTATTTACTACAAACCCGGAAGTTTTAAAGCTAAATTTTGCCGTGACGGTTGTCAGTCAATGGTGGAATTTTGCCAAGAACATGGGATTGATTATGAAATTTGTGGTAAAGTAATTGTTGCTACTGATAAAGAAGAATTACCACGCCTCGAAAATCTTTATCAGCGAGGCTTGGATAATGGTATAGAAGTTAAAAGAATTAGCGCTGAGGAAGTAAAAGAAATAGAACCTCACGTTAGCAGTGTAGGTGGAATTCATGTATTATCAACTGGTATTGCAAATTATAAGCAAGTTTGCCTTAAGTACGCTGAAATAATTGAACGCCAAGGAGGAGAACTACGACTCAATACAAAAGTTGAGAAAATAGTTTCTAGTGGCAAAAATCAGGTACTGGAAACAAACAAAGGCGCTTTTGAGACTCGCTTTGTCATCAATTGTGGTGGATTGCATAGCGATCGCCTTGCCAAATTAGGTAAAGTCGATCCGCAAGCGAAAATCGTACCTTTTCGCGGAGAATATTACGAACTCATTCCAGAAAAACGTTATTTGGTCAAAGGTTTAATTTACCCGGTTCCCAATCCGGATTTTCCCTTTTTAGGTGTCCATTTTACCCGCATGATTGATAGCAGCGTCCACGCGGGACCGAATGCGGTTCTCAGTCTCAAACGTGAAGGTTATAAAAAAACAGACTTCAATTTAGGTGATTTTGCTGAAGTCATGACTTACCCCGGCTTTTGGAAATTAGCAGCAAAACACGCAGATGAAGGAATTAAGGAAATTATTCGTTCCTTTAGTAAAGCCGCCTTCACCAAAAGTTTACAAAAACTTATTCCCGAAGTTCAAGCAGAAGACCTAATTCCTACTCATGCGGGAGTTCGTGCGCAAGCGTTGATGAATGACGGTAAATTGGTGGACGACTTTTTGATTATTCATGGTCAAAACTCAGTCCATGTTTGCAATGCGCCTTCACCAGCAGCTACTTCTTCCATTGAAATTGGTAAAGCAATAGTCGCCCAAATTCCTGAACAATCGCATCTACAAGTGGAAGTAAATCAATTTCAAATAACTTAATTTGCTCGTGCCATAAACTATCAAGCACAGGCAAATTTTTTCAGTTAGAAAGTGTATCTACATCTACATAATATTTTCATATAGGGTTTCCTAAAGCTTAGCTAAATGATGAAACTTTAGACATCAGGGTAAAGTTAAAGAATTATTTTTCCAGTATCTTGATATAACCGCTTGGTCAGGATGGCGGGACACTATTTGGAGGAGATTTTGGAGAAAATTTATGAAAACAACATCATTAAATGCCTCAAAACTCTAAACATCTAGTTGACTTACCTACTAGTTTGCGGTTAGTGTAACCGGTTGAATAATTTTTTACTGGCATTGAACTGAACTTTTCTACTTATAGGAATTGAAATGAAAATTCTTGTCACTGGTACTGAAGGCTATCTTGGTTCATTATTAGCTCCTTTATTAATTCAACGGGGACACGAAGTTATCGGTGTAGACACTGGTTTTTATAAAGTTGGTTGGTTATACAACGGTACTGAATTCACAGCCAAAACTCTTAACAAAGATATCCGTCATATTACCCTTGAAGATTTACAAGGCGTGGAAGCAGTCGTCCACATGGCGGAACTTTCCAACGATCCCACCGGGCAACTCGCACCCCACATTACGTATGATATTAACCACAAAGGTTCAGTTCGCCTGGCCAAACTGGCAAAAGAAGCGGGAGTGCGTCGCTTTGTCTATATGTCTTCATGCAGTGTCTATGGTGTAGCTACCGAGGGAGACGTTACAGAAGAAACCCCAGTCAATCCCCAAACAGCCTATGCAGAATGTAAAACACTGGTAGAACGAGATGTCAACCCACTAGCTGATGATGACTTCTCGCCTACTTTTATGCGCAACGCCACCGCCTTTGGTGCTTCTCCCAGAATGCGCTTTGACATTGTTTTAAATAATTTGGCAGGTTTGGCGTGGACTACCAAAGAAATCAAAATGACTAGCGATGGTACTCCTTGGCGTCCCCTAGTTCATGCATTGGATATTGCTAAAGCAATTATCTGCACCGTTGAAGCTCCTCGCGATATTGTCCACAACCAAATTTTTAACGTTGGAGATACTGCGAATAATTATCGCGTTAAAGAAATAGCTGAAATTATTGCTGATATTTTTCCAGGATGTCAATTAAGTTTTGGCTCTAATGGTGCAGACAATCGCAGCTATCGGGTATCTTTCGAGAAAATTAACACCATGTTACCCGGTTTTAAATGTGATTGGAATGCTCAACAAGGTGCGCAGCAGTTATTTGATTTGTTTACTCAAATTGATATGACTGAAGATACTTTCTCGTCTAGAGGTTTTACACGTTTAAAACAGTTAGAGTATCTGATTCGCACTCAGCAAATTGATAAAGATTTCTTCTGGTCTAAGCACTAAATTGCATAAATCTCTATCTAATTTCTTCGTATGGTGGGCATTGCTCACCATACGCAATTAGTAGATAAGTGCTGATAGTTAATGGGCATTGCCCATCTTAGAGGATGTCTGAGAAGTATGGTTTTAAACCAATTAATCTTAGATCCCCCT
>JBHYDF010000164.1:0-19132 GCA_051861145.1 Nostocaceae cyanobacterium | reverse complement strand
ACGAGTATCAAACATGAGTTTTTAGTACCCATCGATACGACTGAGGCTACTGCTGTTGAAGACATTGAGGCTGCTGTAAACAACAGTGGTGATTTGGAATCATCAGACGTTGAGCAAATTGTGTTCAGTGAGTGGGGCTTTGGACTTGGAGACGTGGTGCAGTGGGCTGAGGGAGAGCGTCAAGAAATGATGGCAGGGCGAATCTATGATGTCACTGCTGATTATGCCCTGGTGGACTGTGGTCTAGCTGAATCTGTACCAATTCCTTATCCGCAACTTAAGAAGATTACTCCTGATAACGTTGAGAAGGCGCTTACTGACCATGCAAGCCCAATAAGTCAGATTTTTTACAAAGCTAAAAACTACGTGGCGATGTGGAGTGTCAATGCTCTTGGCGCTCGAAGCAACCTGAAAGAATTACTGGCAATGTGTTGGCACTATAAGGTCTGGATTGATATTGATGCGATGGAATCAGAAAACGTATTAATGTTCGTACCTGGAGGTAAGAATTATTTAGGTGAATTACAAAAGCCATGTGTTGTGGAAGAAGACCAAGAAATCCCTGTAAATCCAGTAGAAGAGATAGCGAAAGTATTTCGTACTGCTATTAAATGGTCGCAGGTGAGAGAAGCGCTTTTAACTTACGGATATGAGCATAAAAATGCAGCGTGGAATCTTTTGTTTGATTCGGAGAAGAAGTGGTTTCTTTCATTAATGCCCGAACCGATACAAAAGCTGTCTCGGCTCAAAAAACAAGGATTGATTGTTGATTTTACCGAAGATGCAAGCGGTGAAAACTTCTTCATTAGTCTACAACGCTCTCCAGATGAAGAACAGCACGTGTCGCTGGGCCAATTGGATGAATTTGTTAGGTCGTTAGAGCAGTTTTAGTTACAAATAAGGAATTAAAAATGCCTGAGAAAAGGATTAAATTAAAAGGACATTCTTGCACTTGTAATAACTGCAATTATACGTTGATTGTAGCTGAGCGTGAGCAAGAATTGGATGTAATTTTTTGTCCGAAATGTGGCAGTTGGCTCGTCTGTGCGTCTGAGCCTGATTCCGAGGTATACGGAGAGCAGTATGACTACAAACAGTAAATTTCGGTATCCGAGCCAAACAGGAGTTATTGTCCAGCAGTTGAAATACTGTGGCGGTGCTGTGCCACTCAAGGATATCTTCTACAAGCCAGCGCTACAGTGTCTCATTAATGAAGAAGTCGTGAAAGTAGTTCGAGAAGAATGTGGTTACGTGGTTCAATTTGTATCTACTTCTTGGGGTGTGTAAAGGGAGCATCAAATAGGAGAAAAAAATGGAAACGTATAAGTACGAATATAACCGTGTCTGGGGTGTCGTCAAGGCAGAAGATACCCAAACAGGCTCTACACGAGAGGTAGCGTTTTTACAAGGAGAAGAAGCAGACAAATTGGATGATGAACTAGAAAAAGCAAAAACACAGCAGCAAAAACAGGACATTTTGAGTCAATACGATTATTGTTAAAAGGATGCATGGAATATGATGAACAGCATCGAAGAAATTCATCTCGTTACCAAAGAATTAGAACTTGTTGAAGCACAAATTACCCTCGCGCAACGAAAGCTTGCGCTCTATATTACCAAAGCAGAGCATACTATCAAGAGCTATCAAGAAAAGCAAGCGGGTTTGAGAGCGCTTTTGTCGGAATTAGAAGCGATAACACTTGCAGATTAAAGAGGGAACTCTTAACAGGGAACTCTTAACAGTTAAGAGTTCACTGTTCCGGACAAACGGGGTTTAAATCAGTTATCAGTAAACAGTTATCAGTTATCACTTCCTCGCTCCAAAGCGCTACTGACTGATAATTGATAACTGATAACTGATTAAATCCCCACGCCCTTTCCCTCTGTTCCCTATTCCCTGTTCCCTATTCCCTGTTCCCTGTTAAGAGTTCCCTGTTCCCTTCTTTGTAAGCAATGATTAATCAAAAGTCTCCCGAAACTATTAAACAGGAACTTAGACAGCTTGTTGACAACTTTTTACTCATTCAGAATCAGAAATCTTGCTCTGGAGTTGGTAACTGATGAATTGCAGAAAAAGTATGAAGATGTCCTTTTTCAGATGGATGAGGTCTATCTAGGCTATCGAGCGTTAATTGGTTCACAGATTGATTAAGGTGCATCATGAAAATATTACAAAAAATACGGCGAGAGGTACGAGACTGGCACGAGCGTGATATCAAGCGCCAAATAGAATATTTGGATTATGGTTACATCGATGACCAGAAAAAGCTTGCATATCTAAAATCGAAACTTTTTGAGCAAGCAAGAATTGGAATAACATCTCAAGACTTGATAGATGCAATTGACTCAATTACCCATTCGATGGAGTGCGAACGACGCCAATGGTTTATCAATTTCAGCAATGGTGCGGTTAATTTTGGCGTAAATACCATCACATTTTTGGTGGCTGTAAATCTGCTATCACTTCCCTTTTGTAACAATTCCCAATCCAAATTTTGTAAGCATGTACACTATGTTCCAGATGTTGTTACATCATATTTTTCAGAACCGAAAGACCATACCGTACCACCATTGAACAGTTATAAGTTTTCAGTTATCAGTTATCAGTGAAGAGTAACATTCTGATAACTGATAACTGATAACTGATAACTGATAGGTGCGCGTGTAGCGAGAAAAAAGGAATGAAAGATGCCAAAAAAACCAAGAACAGGAACAATAACCGGCTCGAATTTAAACCATAGCAAGCGCGGTCAAAAAGGAGCGTTGACTGGTTCAAAACGCTTTAACACGTCATCTGAAACATCTACAGAATCACAACAGACAACACATCCGAGTGATATTGGTCGCAAGGAAAGACTTCAAGAAAAATTAGGAGCGACTGCGGTCGCGAATCAAAGTTCAAACGTTTCAAACCGGTCTAATGGCTCAAGCGGTTACTTGAGTGCTGACAACGTACCTCACGGAGTTACAATTCCCCAATTTGAGATTAACGGCGCGGTTCCATCCGACCTTTACTCAGCTAGTTCTAGCATCCCTGAATTGGGAGTGCGAGAAGCTAAGAAAGCGCAAGTCAAAATAGCGCGACAAGAAAATGCCTTAGATGTAGCGATCGCCAACGCCAAGCTCGGACGCAAAGCCGTTAAGTTAGCCATTGAGCTAGAGAACCTCAAAGGCGATGCTGTTGATTTACATACTGCCCGTATCAACACAGGAACCAAAGTTGTTAAATCGATTAGCGCAGATACGGATTATCAAATCGAATCGTCCAAGCTGGAACAGAAAGAGGCGCAATTAGAACAACAACAAATAGCCACTGCTGGAACCCAATCTTTGACCCCATTAGTACAAGAGGAGTGGCAACTACGGTACGAGCAGAAAAGTGTTGCCAACGAGGCTATTCGGGTTGATATCGAAAAAGCTAGAGCAGATGTCGATGTCAAACGCATTGATGTTGAAAACAGACTTTTAGAAGCTTCTGCAAGCTAATCAATTAACTAATTAAATTCCAAGAGTCGGGATTATTCTCGACTCTTTACAAAACAAGGGTGTAAGGGTGTAAGGGTGTAAGGGTGTAGTCAAAAAAACACGATTCTTCTTTTCTTCCTACACCCCTATACCCTACACCCCTACACCCCGTTTGAATTCAGGGGAGAAATAAATATGTCTCAACAGGAAATCAATAACACCAGCGTCACTATATTTGCTTCAGTAGTAGCTGGATTAGGGTTACTGGCTTGGTTGAAAGTACCAGATAATTTCAAAAGTGTTTCAGCAACAATATTTTTCTCTGGTGTAAGTATGGCAATCTGTTCTAAAGTGACCTCCGAACAGAATAATCGTGATTTGCAATACATTCTCAAAGGTTGTTTTGAAAAAGAATCTCAGTTATCTCAAGATATTGAAAGATTGGGAGAAGCTAATGCAGCACTGCTTGAAACCAACACGTTACAATCGACAACTATCGAAAACTATCAATTGCAGTTGGACAAAAATGCTGAAACTATAAGGCATTTCGATTTCATACTAGCCAAAGCTAGAGAGAATGAGCAGACTGCTAAAAGAATGCTCTTTGAGCATCAATCAGCGCTGGATAATCGCTTTACACATTTTGTTGACGAGCATCTGCGCAAATCTCTAGCAACTCTTGATGATTGTGTTGAAAGAGCTTATACAGCTTTAGTCGATAAAGTCGATTCCTATCTGGCAAAAAGTAACTATGAATCTATCCATCAAGAGTTGGATGCTTATAAAGACAGATTGGTTCAATGCTATGAAAATCACATTTCTATGATTGACAATCACACAGAGCTAGATCCAATAGAGATTAGTTCGGTCGCCGATGCGATTAAGAAGAGTGAAAATGTTACCAAACTGAGCGTCCAAATCCTAGAAGAAATTAGCGCGTTGCGAGTGAAATTCCGCAACGTTCTCAATGTGGACGAGCGCAGAACTTTGCAAGAGCTTAGCGAGTGCCAGCCTTATTTAGTTAAGAAGTCTACAGCTATTGAATCTGTTAGAGAACAAGCTAGCCATGACCAATCAATCATAGACCGGCTAGAAGCATTAGTTAATGACCAATCGTCGGCAATTGATTCTGACCTTAAAGACGCAGTACAGCAGATTGAAAAGTTAAATGAAAGAGTCGCAGAATTGTCAAAGCCGCAAAACTGGAAATTTGCTCTAAGTCATGAATTAAAAGCCGGAAATATTTTGATTGAGTTTTTCAACCAACAAAGAATCATTCTCGACCGTTCCCACTACATGGGGGACAAATACGAAGTTGATTTGTATTTTCATACCGACCGAAACAAGCGGGTTATTGTCCCGAAAGAACTTAATGAATACAGCGACCAGTTGATGCAAGTTTGCCGAACCTTGGAGCCTGTGACTTTTAAGTATGACAGTGAAGCGGGGCTGATGGTAGCTCACTTGGTAATGGCTAAACGTCCCAAAAAGGAAAGTACTTCTTCCGATATCGACAAAATCTGGATTCCTTCAACTAAATTTGAATCTTATGTCCGTCACTGGGAGCGGGTGAGAATTACCGCTGGTAGCACCGGGGGTAAGTCACCCACAGCCAAGAATCTTGCGCTCTGCGTTATGAAGTCTCGACTCTTTAACGGGGAAATCAGGCTCTATGACCCTCAACACGGCTCTAAGAAAGATTTCTGGAATATGCCCAAGCACGGGACTAGCCATGAAGACAATGTGACGGGAATGGA
Organism: Nostocaceae cyanobacterium; assembly: GCA_051861145.1. Classification (GTDB taxonomy): domain Bacteria; phylum Cyanobacteriota; class Cyanobacteriia; order Cyanobacteriales; family Nostocaceae; genus JBHYDF01. The sequence continues at coordinate 13,910 of JBHYDF010000164.1, read as the reverse complement.
GCAATTAGTAGATGAACTGAACCGCCGTACCAAGTCACCCTCAGAGCATCCTTTTATCCTCTACATTTTTGATGAGGTTGACTCAACCATAGCTCAAGAGCGCAATAACAACGACTACTATCATTTCCGAGACTTAATCACTTACACCCTTAAACAGGCATCGCATCAAAATCTCGGAGCGATATTTATTGGTCAAGCCGCAGATGCGAACACAATTCCTGGTATGAGTTGGTCTGATTGGAACAACGCTGTGCAGTTGCATATAGGCTCTAATGCTGGCATCTGGTTAGATAAAGCAAAAACAATTACCACAGAAGATAAGACGCGACTGCTGGAACAATACCGCAAGATTCAAGAGTACTGCGATAAGCAGAATGAAGAATTGGGGCTTGACATCTTTAGTGACGCAGGCGCGTATCGATTTGCGCTAGCCGTGCCGCTAACTGGTTTGCCCAAATTCATACAGTTACCGGACTTCGATACATATGATTACAACGAGGTCATGATTCTAAATACTCAAAATCAGGTGTTTTCTGAAGTCTCTACAAGTGCCGATATGAGTAGTTTAGCCAAGGATTTACAGTCTATTGTTAAATGTCCTGATTGTGAAACTGTAAACCCTAAATCCAAAGGTAATCGTTGGCAATGTATTAATCCGGAATGTGGTAGAACATGGCTGAAAAATCCCAAAAAATAGAAATTAACTAACAGTAACTAAGATTTGATAGCGCTATGTACCACAATTTGTATTCTGTACTTTGGTACATTACCACAGTACGCGCGCGTGTACCGCAATCGTTGAAAGCCTTGCTACTACGTCGGTACACGGTACTGTACTTTTCTCTATAGGGGGGTCGTGTACTTTCGGTACTTTTGGTACATTTTGAGTTAATTAATGTTAGGAGAAATCAATGGTTCATTTGATTGGGAATGACAAAGTTGCATTCGAGGAATGAAAAAATCATATTTGTAAAATGGGATGGTCGTCTTAGACAGTTCTGTGAGGTATACCTGGTAGAAAATCACATTCATACAACTCGCATACTTCAATGACGACGATTTGGAGTTGATTAATTCATTAAGAGACGAGTTTGGTTACGAACGGTTTAAAAAGAAATAGTTTCCTCAAAAAATCTCAATGTCAGGGAACGTTGGGGACGCATTAATCTACACAAAACGCGCAACCCTTCTCACGCGCGAGCGGGCTTACTGCGATTATTCGAGCGTATTACTGCTCTAACCCCGCTCGCGCGTGAGAACCCTTACCCAAAATCTGGTTTGGCGGCACAGAGCCATGCATGGTTGCGGTACCAGTGCAGGTTTTTTCCACGGGGTGCGTTCAACAATCCGGGAACTCTTAACTCTTAACTCTTAACAGGGAGGAACGACCTGTTTCCTGTTTCCTGCTGAATAATAATCATTGGGTCTTGAGTCCCCCACCAATTGGTGGAACGGCGAGGCGTGGGGGTAATCGCGCCCCCACCTGCGGTGCAGTCACTGTTAAGAGTTAAGAGTTCCCTTTACTGCGTTACTAAACTTTTTTAAAGAGGAGTCGGATGAACAATGGAACACCGTCAATGGCAGGAAAGAGACGACCATGTTGAGGGGTATATCTACTTAATTGAGGCTAAAAATGTAACAGGAATTGTGCCTGGTAAATTGGTTCGGCGCTGCAAGATTGGCTTGACCCGTAATCCCCAAGCGCGTTTAGCGGCACTGACCAACAATCAACCGCCATGCGATTATGTAATATTGAGAACCATGTATGTTGCAGATATGGCGTATGTCGAAGGATTGCTCCATGAAGACTTTCGCCACTGCAACATCAAGCTTGCTAAAAGTAGGGAGTGGTTCGATTTAAATCCCATACAGTTTCAACAAGTGTGGTGGGCGTTTAATCGATATGAGCGAGAGTACAGTCCTCAAACGTATGAAGAAAAAACAGTGTCGTTGCGCCTCGTGGTGGGAGCGTGTATCGCACTCATTGGAGTAGGGATGTTGTTTGGAACGTCGATGCGATCCGAGCCAACACAAGAAGTTGTACCGCAACAGAGCATCATAAAAAAACGGTAAAAAAAACAGTATGAATAAAAAGTGGGTTGCAAAACGCATGACAGTTAATCTCGCATCTATTGAAGCAGAGATTTTAGAAACTTTTTGCTCACAAACAGGTAGACCTGCAACTGATGTAATCCGAGAACTCATACGCTCCTTAGAAAAAAAAGCTTGAGTCACCACGCATAATAAACAAGCGCGCTTAATTCGGCGCAGAATTTCTTGCATTATCATCCTGATTTGAGTTCAGGAAATCTGCATGGGTAATAAACAAGCGTTTTGAAATTGTGAAAAACAAGTTGGCGCGACTGAACAATCAACAACTTTGACGTCAAACAACGGTCTTCATGGTAATTTTCAAATGAACAATAACTACTCGGATATACTCTCGGTTTGTCGAGGTTGTGTCAACTATCATGGTAGGGTTTATGGTGGCAATTTTTTAGTTTGTGCAATACACCCACTAGGGTACGATGGCAAAGATTGTCCAGACTATGAATCTTCACATTCAACAAATCAAACCAAAGAATCAGAACCAACAGCTTTAATTGAACCAACATCTATTGATGAGGCTGCTACTACACCAGCAGTTCCCGATAGAGATGAAATTGAGAGGCGAATTAAAGAGTATCGTGCAGGAGTTCGCCATCTCAATTTATTTGTTGGAATTAATAGTCTGATTGCGACTGTGGCGGGATGGCTGTTTACTGACAGTGGGGCTGTCTTTGTCAGCAACAGTTGCTGCTATTGGTATGGAAACTATTGCTTCGGGAGGAGTCAAGCAGGCGCAACGTGTTAACTGGTCAAAGAAAGTAAAAATTACTACTGGGACAGGAATTGTGGCATTGGCAGGATTTGCAGGCTGCGGTGTTTTGATGATTGCATCTGATGTAGTTGAGAAAAGAATCAGGCCTTATGATCGAGAAACGAACAGGTAAATTTTCCTTCAGCATAATCGGCTTATTCACAGATTAATAAAACATCTGAACGCTTATTGGGGATTCTCTACACCATCCCCATCCCCTTCTTAATATCTGAAAAAATGCAACCTGCACTCGTGAATATGGCGAACTATACACCAGTATCTTCAAAAAAACCGTGTACGCAGTACCTTTACAATCGCCCGAAAACTATTACTAAAAATCATGAGTTCTCGTTACCATCAGAAACACGAAGTGGCAAGTGCAGTCAGGGTTGATTCGTGAATATTACTTGAGTGCGTCGGGTGATTGGTTATTTCAATCGCTCTATAAGTGCGGAGATTATCTTGAGATATTACCAGAGATAACGAATTTGAAGGCAGTGCATGAAAGCATCATCGTCCAAATAAGTGATCAGGATATTTCTGCTGTAAAAGTATTGGAGCAGCTTCACAGGCAGCAAGAGTTTCAGCATTTACAAAGAAGGGAACAGGGAACGGGGAACAGGCAACAGAAAAAACTTTAGTTCTGGGTAACAGCCTGCGTCATAAAAAAAGAATTGTTTTGAGAGGCGAAGCCCAAAAAACAAGGCGTCCACAGCCGCGCGTCCCATGTTTTTAAGCATGGGTTTCCCTGTTCCCTGTTCCCTGTTCCCTGTTCCCTCTGAATTTCACTACCGAAAACTCAAGGATCTGAAGGTATTTCGATTCAACGGTTGGTACTGTTTTTCGACTGGTTTTTTAAACATTTTTCAACAAGTTTTAGAGGTGAGAGCCATTTTGTGTTTCCGTACTTAACTCATGAAGACTTTGGCATTTTTAGAGCGCGTTGGTCGCATTGCTATAACTGCGGCAATGAAAAAATTGAAACTTGAGAGGATTGTTGAATCTTCGTCTCGTCATCAAGGTTATGTCATCAATAAGCAGCGCTTGTTTGCAAAGGTTAACGATTTGTTTTGTTGAACAAAAATGTGAGCGCAGTCAACTATGGATGAATTAATTAAGTACTGGTCAGTTTGTATCGACTATGATTGCTGCTTTGGCTGTAATTAAGGCGATCGCACTCTTGGCTAATCTACCAGAACCAAACACGTACGAAGAATACTACTTTGTACTGCGCTGGGTAGATCGAAATTATCCACAGCCTATCCGCCCTTGAGCGTTTCTTTATCGGTAGTGAGGGGCGATACGCAACCCCGGGCGTAATCGCAGAGCGCCTCAACGAGCAGCTCGTTTTAAACGAATAAGGCGTTCGTACTCTTGTATAGACAAAGAGTTTTTTAACAGACGGCTAATCGTTGGTTCAGCAACATTGTACAAATGAGCCAAAGTTGAAGTGGTTTCGCCTGTTTCACGATACAGTCGCAGAATATTTTGTTTGTCTTCTTGTGTTAATTTTCTCACGCTCCGTACCCCAAAAAATACTTTTCAAACCCCTGTCTATTATCCCTTAAAGGGTAGCTTTTGCCTCCCCAGGCGTGTCCAGGGAGCCGATTTATACAGTAGCTTGTCGCAATATACACAGGCAGTTGCTCACTATCACTTCTGCGATACGGCTGTCTTCCGTTACGCCAGAGGCGTATCGCGCCCCTACGATACTTCACTTCAGTTCGAGTACTTTAAAGGTGTTGAATTTGATAAAGCTCGTACGTTACAAAAATGTGGTAACTGTCTTGAACAATTATCGCGTCAAAAAGTTGCGTTCTGGTGTTATCAAGCGGCAATGGAAATCAATAAAGCGCCTTTTACCGGCAAATGATAGGCATGTTCTTTCATTAGAACAACAGATGCAAAAATTGTCCCGTCAATGATATTGAAATGTGATACGCTGCTGCTGCTTAGAGCGAAAAAAGCGATCGCCACTACCGAGTAGAGCGATCGCGCTGGTTGTTAAGCCGCTTTAATGACGACTAGTAGTGGAAGCTTTGGTTTTGTTGCAGTGCGAAGCGACAATCATATTTTTAAGTTGAGAATTTAGTTCATACACCAAGAGTTGTTCTTTAAGTTGCAACGCCTGTTGTTGTGTATTCGGAGTTGCAATGCCGAATAAACTTGGCGCTAGCGTACCATACAAATCATAGTTGTTACTCTTCCCAATCCTCCTTAGATACAACCTCAAACAATTCGTGCCAGTCTTTGTTGAAAAAGCTACATAAGGCACTTAGAGTATCAATATCAATTCGTTTTGCAGTGTTTTCACATAGCCCCCTTACAGCAGCAGCAGTTAAACCAGTTGCCTCAGAGAAGGCAGAACGAGTCATTTGGAGTTGATCGAGTAAATCCTGGAGACGACACCTAACCTTGACTTTCGCCATTCGTACCGCCTTTCTTTCATCCCTTGCAGTGTATTTGGGGGGAAGTGGTTGTTTTCTCATGACAGTAGTTGCCAACACTCTAAAATCGCTTATTGTCGATTACTTCTTTAAGTCTATGGTTAATTGAAAAATTAATCGATTAATAAACTATACGATTAATCGATTAATACCTGCACCAACAGCAATTTTATACGATTAATCCGCTTAACGATTAATCTGTAAAAGTTAAGATGAACTCATAATAGTTCAACTGGCGCGGTTTTGGAGCAGTGTAATGGAGCAGCAAGAGACGATAGAAACTTATCTTCAAGCAATTGCAATTTATGATGCTCGATTGAAGTTTACTCATAATGACCAAAAAACTCTTTACCGCAAAGCTAGGGCGTTAGAAAGGTTGTCCGAAATATTTTTGAAACAGCAATCCTTACAACAAGCCTTGAAATACCTTTTGCAAGCACTTACCGCTTATGATGCTGTAGTTGATGTTACACCCAATCATGCTGATACTCTCTCACATGTGGGGATATTACTAGAACAACAAGCCGAGATGGAGTTAAGTTTGGGGCAATTTGAGCAAGCAGTTCAAACTTATCACAAAGCACTCGTAACTCATGATACTACTATCAACGAAGCTGTCGATAACTTTAGTTATCACGCATTGAAGGCAGGTGCATTAACATCATTAGCTGATTTATACAGTAGCTTGTCGCAATATACACAGGCAGTTGAACACTATCAACAGGCGATCGCTTCCTATAAGACCTCACTTTCGTTGGAGTACTTTAAGGGTGTGGAATTCGACCAAGCTCAGACTTTACAAAAATGTGGTAACTGTCTTGAGCAATTATCGCGCGAAAAAGTTGCACTCTCGTGTTATCAAGCTGCAATGGAAATCTTTAATCGCCTTTTACCGGCAAATGATAAGCATGTTCTTTCATTAGAACAACAGATTATCAAACTGTCCTGTCAATGATATTGAAATGCGATATGTCGAAGGCGTAATCGCGCCCTCGCTGATCGCGCTTGTGTACGTTCGCTGCGAATTTTTGACGCAGGACAAGGCAGTGGCAAATGAACTCATGTCATCGTCAGGACAATTTGCTGTATTTGTGCTGGTTACAAAATCACGCCGTCAGGTTAGCTAGTAATGTTAGGTTAGGGCATCAAGTGCCCTTGAGGAATGCACATCTAGGTGTGAGTGCATTCCTTAGTTGGGAACTTGTTATGACAAATAGACTAACATAGGATGTACAAGAGTGTCATAAAAAACAAAACCCGCCTACTTTCCGGCGGGCTTTTCTTTGATGCTGTCTAAAATGCGAGCGCGCATTTGCCTGAGAGAGTGGTTTTCCTCTCTCAGGCGGCCAATTCCCCCAACAGTTGCTGTTTAAGTAAGGCAATTTCACCTCCGAGTTCCTGCCTCAGTTCGGCTTTGAGTTCTTCTGTTAGCTTGAGTCTAAGCTCCTCTAATTCATTGTTTTTAGCTAATAGTCCCAAATATCCATCAATCAAATCCAAAAGCACCTCAGAAGCGTTTTTTCCCTCCTGTTTGACTTTATTCATAAAAGCTTCTTTCTTTTGGGTACTAATTCGTACCATTATCCGATTGTCTGCACTCATATATCTCCTTGTTCATACACTTACCATCCTCAAGCTATCAATCTCTTTAAGTGATGACAACTGTACTAACAATATAACCAAGTTTTATCCAATTTCTCAGCCCTTTTGTGCGCACAAACGTCTTGACGTTGTGCATCTCTTTGTCTACACTAACAATTAGGCAAAAGCAATCATGCGATCGCTCAGCCTGGAAAACTAGTGCGATCGCATGACTGTAAAACCCTAACGTGTTAAGAGTCAGGAATCTCTATTATGACGCATCGAATATATACACAGCAAGCCCTTCGTGAACTTAAGCTCTCTCAACTCAAGAAAATTGCTGCCTCCTTGGGCGTAACCCCAGGTGGCGACAAGAGAGAAACTGAAACTTGGGTGAATGCAATTGTCACTCACCAATCCTCCCAACTTCTTCATGTTGATGATCTTGCCGTTGCACAAGCCGAACTGGAAGAACACATTGAAGCACAAGCTCAAGCTGTAGCCCCAGAAGAACCAAAAGTTGTCGAAATCAGCTTCTATGAACATGAGATTTACGCCGGTGACAAACTGGTAGCCAAAATTACCTATGACCATGACGATTTCCAAACCCAACGCTGGATAGTGATGGTGAACTCGGTTGAGATACACCGTGCAAACACGTGGCTAAAGTGTCACAGTTACATCACGTGGCATTACAACCGGGGTGAATTACCCGTACAAGAACTATCAGGGACATCTGCCACTGGCTCCGAAGTGATGGCAGAGATAGCTGCTGCATGTGACGACTTCGGGTTTGATAGTACAGGAGATGGAATTTACGACAACGATCCTACGCTTGGTTCAGTCGGCTGCACCGATGGTAGATGGTGGGTTGCACAAGCATCAAACGAGCATCAGATAAAAGTACCGTGTGATTGTGCGTTTGATGCGGTGCGGTTGTTATCAATGGTGTCCGCTGAGGCCAATAAGTATGCAGACCAAAAACCGGTTTGTTTTGAGGAATTGTTAGATAAACCCTTTGAGTTGCTAACTCCTCAAGAGTGGGCAACTCTCAAAGAGTATTCGCCACAGAGGGAGCAGCGCAGAGTTTCTAGCAGCGTAAGGAAGAGAGTGTGGGGAGAGAGGGGAGTGTGGGGAGAGAGGGGGAGTGTGGGGAGAGAGGGGGAGTGTGGGGAGAGAGGGAACAGAGGCGAGAAAGGGGAGATAGAGTTCCCGCATTCGGAGTCATCCTCCTCATCCTCCTCATCGGACCCACACCTCCCACACTCCCCACACTCCCCACACCTCCCACACTTCAAGAGTCCCCCTCCTCTTCCCTTGTCCACCGTTACTTAAATTAAGCGCTCTTTATAAACAATGTCACCTCAAGAAATATTGAACTCTTTCAACGAAAGCTATCTTCTGATTCAAGCGATTGCACAGTCAAGGGAGTGGCAAGAGCTAGCTAACCGTGAAGATGCAGACCCAGAAATGAAGTCTCATATAGGCGATGTTTTGCACTACTTAAGCGAAGCAATGGGCTGTGTTGAGCAGTTTGTTGAAGTTGGGGTAAACCGAAAAGTTGTAGACACATTTGTTGAAGATGAATTGGAGAATTAAACATGATTAGTGAAATAAAATTAGGTTTATGTAATCCACCAGAGCCGATTTATCTTTACGTAAATCAAGGGGAATTAAACGGTGAATCTTATCTGTGGTACAAGTACGATGTTCATCAAAATAACAAGATTCCTGTAACACATCGGGGATTGACAGGATACTTAACAGAATTGAGATTGACAACGAAAGAATTCAAAGGAAAAGACAATATCAAACTAGATATTGTTGTCTCTGCGGATGAAGTTTATATTATTCGCACAGGTATTGAAACCAATTTTTCTAAAACATTATTGTTGGCAGCATCTGTTGTTCAAGACTTCTCCAAGCCATTAATTATCGCCGCAGTTTCTGGAGAAGAAAATACCGTTTTCTGCCAACTTTACGATGCTGCAACTAAAGCGAGAATTCGTAGAGAATGGAACCCAAACGCTGATTGGGGGACAATTATCCATGATATTCAATCTCGATTGTCTTGCAGTGTTGAATCCGATTTTATTACCACTGTAAAACAGCCAATAACTCAAGCACAAACAACCGTTGAACATACGTCAGTAGTAGAACTAAATCTTGATTTTAGAGTAAAACAAATTCGCACTCTTCTTAATTATCCAGTGGAATTAGTGAAGGAGTGGTTGCAATTTCAGGGCGTTGAGCGTCCAAGTCAGCTTCATGTCGGCAAGGTTGATGAACTGATAAAAACCATGTGCTTGGCTTGGGGTGCTGATAAATTTGAACATCCCAATCAGGCAACTAGTTCGTATAAAAGTCATGTGGTTGATACCGTGAAGAGTGGTGTGGATGAGGTAGCGGCAATTAAAACGTGGATGCAACAGGTTCAATCATCATTTGTTGTTCACTCAAGCAGAGCTTTTTAAATACTTTCAGCGCCCAAGGGTAGAGTCGGAGGCGCAATATTGATCAATTGCTCAATCAAAATCAAATCTTCTAAAAATGAGGAATATTGAATGTATTCGACCGATTATGGGCGGGCTTCAATCGCCAGCTTAATTTCAGGCTTAACCCAAATTCCCAGTGATTGGGCGTTGACGCCAGTAGAGCGTAAAAATGCTTATCGACTGGACTGGTCAAAAGAAGCGCCGCTATCTCGTAACGCTCTAGCTCACAAAATTCAATTTGGCGATAAGGAGAGATTCAGAGATAAGAACACTGGGGAAATAAAAGAGCGCTTCGTTCGCGCCACAGGTTACGGCATCCGCACCGGTGAGGCCAGTGGTGGAATTATAGCCGCAGACGCGGATGGGCACGCAGCAGAAGCCCTGCTGCAAAAACTTAGTAATGGCGATTTACCCGACACAGTAATTTTCACTTCTGGTAAGGATGGGCGTAGGCAATTGCTGTATCGTGTCCCGGAACAATATTGGAGCGTGTTTAAAACCATTAAGCTCGACACAGGAGAGAAAGACGCCCAGGGCAAGAAACAACAATTAGAATTCCGGTGGAACGGTTGCCAATCCGTGCTACCTCCATCGGTTCACCCGGAGACTGGCAGTTACTACTGGGTGCGATCGCCACAAGACGTGCAAGTTGCCGAATGCCCCATGTGGTTAATCGAGTTGATGTTGAACCACCCGCAACCCACACCCAGCCCCACGCAATTACAAGAATTACCCGTAATCACTGCTAGACCGCCCTTAGAAATTTTCTTGGGCAAGGATGACCGTGCATTGGTCAACCACGGTACGGGTGATGGCACTCGCAATACAGCAGCCCAAAAACTCAGCCTGAACTTGGTGGCCACATCACGTCGCTTGGGTGAATTGGGAATTGACCACCTGGATTTACCACGGGTTTTGTATGATTTGTTCTGCTTACGCTGTACCCCACCCCTAAGCACTAAAGAGCGTGAAGGTTGGTGGAAGAATGCAGCCAAATTAGCAAAACAACCATCTTTGGATGACGAGAAGTTGATGGGTTGTTACAGGGCTTGGTTGAACAAACAGCAGGTTTCACAAGTACAGCAACACAGGAGTGATGTTGATATGCCAATAGTAAAAGGTGAAGCGGTTTACAGTGACGATGAACGTTTGCGTCTAGCCTTGCTGGACTTAGCCCAAGAAAAAGACAGAATCGCTTATGTTCGTAAACGTGCCCAAATCTGTAGTTACTACCGCATCAGCAAGGCGGAAGTAGAAGAACTAATCAAGGAAACCTCGCGTAAAACCTCGACTCCTGGTTTAAAACGTTTTAGCTTGAGTGACTTACTAAACCACGAATCAGAGGAATTATCTTGGCTTATCCCTGAGTTGCTGCCACAAGGAGAATTGGTCATCTTGGGTGGCGCACCAAAGGCAGGGAAAACTTTAATGGCGATTGATGCAGCATTTGCGATCGCTACAGGTGAAGATGATTTTTTGGGGATGCGATGCAACCAAGGAAAGGTACTTATTGTTAGTAACGACTCAAGTCCAGGCTCACTCAAGCGGCAATTGCTAAGACGAGGTTTTAGAGAATCAGATGCAGAAAACCTGGATATAATTTTTGACTGGACTATTGATAAACTCTACGAATTAGAGCAAGCGATCGCTGAAAATCGTCCTGACCTGGTAATAGTTGATTCTTTGAAATCTATTAGCACCAACTGTGAAATCAGTGAAAATGCAGCAGAATATTCTAACAACATTTACGCACTGAGGAATCTTTTTACTCAGTATAAATGTTCGGGTCTCTTGATTCACCATACTGGCAAGAGTCAAGACGCTCTGGGTGTAGGAAAACTAAGAGGTTCTTCTTCAATTGCTGGTGCAGGATGGGGAACTTGGTTACTAGAAAATGTTCCCAAACCAGATCCAAATAACGCCAAGAAAATGATTATTGACCCTAGCGATCCAAAACGGCTTTTTAGCTGTTATGTGCGCGAAGGTGAGGGGCAAATCATAGCTGCTTCCTTTAATCCAGAAAATAATTCTTACTGCCGCACCGACAAAGAAGTTATTGACCAGCAGAACTCAATCGCTGACCGCATCATGTCCGTTCTCAGGCTTAATCCGCACGGTCTGTCAGGACGAAGCATTATCGAATGCTTGGGGATGAGTCAGGAGGAAGGACGAGGTATTTACACGGCGCTTACCCGCATGGAAGCGAAACGTCTCGTTTCAACCATTAAGTGCAAGGACGATAAGAGAGTAACTCTTTATATCTTGAAAAATACTCAACACGCAAATGTAACAGAATGTAAATTACTCAACAGTGAGGGGGACTCCCTCTCCCCCCTGGTGGGTGTGGATTTTGTTGAGTATTGTGATGAAAACCTTATCCAGTATGGTTTACAAAATACTCAACAAAAAAATCAAATTACTCAACAACATACTGAAAATACTCAACAACTTTTGAATACATCATGTACTGATGAAAGTTCAGAACCCATACCCAGCATGGTAAGGCGCGAATTACTCAACACTCAACACACACAGGGGGGAGAGAGGGTGTCCCCAGAGGTGTTGAATGATTGTATTGAGTTAGATAATTTACCAACTGGACAACAAATAGAAGTAAGCGATCCTGTAACGGGAGCCGACCCCAAGAGCATGGGTGCAAACCATGAGGGCGAGAGTTTAGCAGAAAGTAAAGAGCTACAAATAGAAGTAGGCGATCCTGTCAGCCACGCCGACCCTTATCACGCTCGTTCAAAGCAAGAAGGAATTGTGGAAGGCATCAATGACTTAACCGGGGAATTTGTTGTGTTCTGGCTTCTTGACGGCGACAATCAACGACACCCCGCTCATCGCAGCTATCGGGCGTCTGAGCTAAGGAGGTTGTAGGTGATGGCTAAAATGCCCTCTGTACCTCAACAATTTTGAGCGGCAGCAGTTGTGATATTCAATCTGTGAAATAAACTGAAAAAAGGATGGATTGAAGGTATTGGCAATTAGAGGAGAAGTTCTACTCATGGACTCAAAAGCAGAGCCGCCTCGTTCTGAAAATTGCGATCAAACTTGGCAATGTTTACCCGCAATTTCCCACTATGTAGATCAAATTACCTTCAGCCCTGATGGCAAAATATTAGCCAGCAAGCATAAATCTTCAACTGAGTATGTCAAATTGTGGGATGTTGCAACTGGTCAAGAACTTTATTCGGCTGAATGGAGCAATCTCTGGGAACTCACTGGAGGGCAGCAAAAACTTAATTTTCTTGGCTATCCCTTGCTTGTCCAGATAAAACTGCGAATCCATCTGTGTCGTTTTTGGGAGCTTAAGTCATATTCAAACGTCCCACTCGAAACATCAATAGACGATAGGTGGGAGTCACAACCGCAGCCGTGTTGATAAGTAAAACCATATTTGGAAGCAATACTCTGCACTTTCATTTGGATAGCAAACACCTTGCCAGCGTGAAGCATAGCATCCCAAGCACGCTTGTGTTCTATATCGCGCTTGTCACTCGCGCCCGGCGAGAATTCAAAATTCAACCGAGCAAAATTCAAAATTGAAGATGAAGAAATAAACAATTTGTAATTAATAAATAATGGTTCAAAGCACCATTGTTTATTTAGGTCAAAGATAAAAAGATGAATCCAATCTCCTGTCATATTTTTATTCCCGATTGATTAACACCAAATGAAATGCTGGTAAGGATTCGGGAAAACTTTTCGGTAAAGCTGAATGTAGTTTGCGCGGTCAAGGTTTAGTTATACAGAATTGATATCACTCTTCATGTAAAGATTTTTATTGTTTTGCGTAAATACTCATTCCCATTTTGGATTAGTTGTATACGAGTTGAAATTGGTTTTCCAGTTTGGAAACACGCCCTAGCGCTCTTTCATCAGTCTTAGGAAAATTAGCGAATTTTTGGCGTCTCAGCCAACAAAAAATCAAGGTTTCAACCTAGGTAACGGAAGAGCAATAGTGTTCACTTGAAGCTAGGCGAACTCGACAAACTTTGAGCTAGGCATTAATGCCAAAGTTTACAAGGAGAGTAGATATGTCTAAAGAAAACTTGAAAGAATTTTACCAGGAGCTTTCCAAAAACCAGGAGTGGCAAGAAAAGCTCAAGGGAGCATCAGATATCGAAACCTTTACAAAGCTGGTTGCTGAGTTGGGTAAAGAGAAAGGTTACAGTTTCACAAATGAGCAATTGAAAATAGCCACCATAGAAACACTTGAAAATGAGGCAGCTAGTACTGATGTGTGGGAAGAGCTAACAGATGAGCAGCTACAGTCAGTGGCAGGAGGATTCTCAGGGGAAGGATTTGAGTCTTCGGACTACTTAGGCGAAATTCTGTGGGGTGCAAACCCTGACGGTGGACCTCCCGACGCTCCCAAAACTGATCCTCCACCAATCAAGTGGTGTGCTACGGGCATGAAAAGGGTAACTAAATATTGCGGATAAGGATTACCTTTCTCAGTCATTTTCAACTGTAAAAGGAGCAACATAGAAAAGTGAGATGAGTCAAATCGGCGTTGCT
>JBHYDF010000163.1:0-19226 GCA_051861145.1 Nostocaceae cyanobacterium | reverse complement strand
TAACCATTAACTATTAACCATTAACTATTAACCATTAACTATTAACCATTAACTATTAACCATTAACTAAGAGTAATTATAGTAATTTCCGGTGGGCAAAACAGGCGTCCGGGTGGATAAGTTCCCAAGCCGCGATTAACATATAACTGATTTGTTCCTACTTGGTGAAAGCCTTGCGCCCATTCCCAGTGTCGCACTACTTTAACGCAGTCCGCCCGCAAAAATGGTATGTGTCTCCGTATTTTTTTGGGAATTTTAGTAACTAACTTCTTATAATAGACTACTGTCGGACCAAGTTTTGGTAATACGATTTGACCACCATGAGTATGACCTGATAACTGCAAATCTACCCGCCATTGTTTTAAGATGTGGGCAGTATCTGGATTATGGGATAAAACTATACGGGGTTTTGTCGGATCTAGCTGGTTCATCACCGATGCAGGATTGAATTCTCGCGACCAATAATCAGCTAGTCCTACTAATGGTAATTCTTGTCCGAGTGGATAGGCAATTTCATTCCAGAGAACATTGATATCGATGCTAGTAAACGCATCTGTAACTTCTGCTTTGGAATTTTTATAATATATATCGTGGTTCCCCAGTACAGCATAGATACCAGCCCGACTTTGCAAATGCTTTAGCCGTAACACCAGTTGGTGAACTGGGGTTGGATCGTCAGTTATGTAGTCACCAGTTAATACTACTAAATCCGGTTCAGCTTCGTTACTGATGGCGATCGCTTGTTCTAGCATTTCCTCCGACAGCCGCAAGCCATCGTAATGCAAATCTGACAACTGTACTAGTTTCGTGCCTTGTAACGAAGCTGGTAAATCCGCAATCTTAACTGTCAATCTCTCTACGCTCAAAGGGCCAGATAACAACCAGTGCATTGTGCTGTCATCACTCCTCATCTCAGCGCTTTACAGCTTAACAAATATTCATTATATTATTTGTATTAAAGTCACAAATTTATTTAAAAATTTATAAAATCATTGTTTGTGTAAGTATTTTTACGTAGAATTATATCACTATATTAATAGCAACTAGATGGGATTGTTAGAGTTGTTGCAAAAGTCAACCCTGAATCAATAATACTGTTAGCAAATCCAATGTAGGTGGGCATAGCCCCACTACAGGGATTTTCAGCAATTCGCCAACAATATCATTTATTTCAAGAATCTTTTCAAGATATCTATTGTAGAGAGAGCGATCGCTCAACAAAAACCTACTATTATAAACGCCACACTTCTTTAAGCTTATCCACTAGTTGTTTTTGCCGCTTGTCAATGATTTTAGGTGTCCATTCCTGTTCTGTTAACACTTGAGTTGTCAGTGCAAAAGGTGAAACCCCTGTTTTAGTGGTGAAATATTTTTGTTTTTTCTCAGCAAATTCGTAGTTTTGTGCTTCTGCATTTTTTCCAGAGGAGAGCAAAACTAAATTTCCTAAACGATGCTGGTATTTTTCGCGTTCTTCCTGACTGGAAAACCATTTTTCCCACTCGCTATTTTGAGGGAGATTTTGTGGTAGTACATGCTCAATTGAAATCGAAGACAAGTGAAACGAAACTTTGGGATTTGAAAGCGCATTGTTGAGACGAAGTAAGACATACATACGAATTTTTCTAATTAGATAAATGTCTCCATCAAGTATTTTGACAACATCACTTTTTTCTTCTGGTGTAAGCTGAAGAGGTGATTCGGGTGCGTATAAATCTGTCCTCTCTTCCATAGCAGTCAATAATTTAGCATAACGTCCTATGCGCTCGTTGATATTAGTTCGTCGAATCATCAGCCCCGCTGCAAGACGTTCTAAGTCTGTAAAGAAATTTAGTAGTTCGTTTGGATTATGGTGGTTGTCCGATAAATACTTAATTGCTGGTGGTATCCAGTCGGAATTGTCAATTTTGTTTAACCATCCAAACAAATCATTTACTTCTGCTGCTAGATGAGTACTTGTATAGTTTTTTGTTTGGATATTGTAGTATGAATCTGCTAAAGGGCGTAGAATTTTATCAATAAATTCTTGAGGATTATCAGCAGGTTTAACATACTCCTTAATTTCTTTGAGTATAGTGCCACTAAGCTTTGCTTTGCGGTAAATCATTCTTATATATGAAAATATATCCTTAAAAGAATCACGTCCTAAATTTGCTTCGATATTTTCCCATTTAGTTGTATATTTTTCCTTTTGTTCGTCGGGAATAGCTCCGATAATATCAGCTTTTAAAATATCCGTTGGCGAAAGGTCTAATCCTCGGCTGTTCAATACAGAAAAAATACGATATGCTGAGTCAAAGTCTGGTGTAAAAATGATAACTAAAAAGCATTTCAAGGTAATAATTTTTGTGAAAATAATTAGCTTATCATCGGAAAAATGGCGCAATCTCTCTAAAAAAAATAGTGCATTGGCTTTAATGTTTTTTCGACTATCTGAAAGTGTTGTATTACTTAAATCCTTTAACTTACTAATTCCTTCTTTGTGCTGAATGTACTCTTTAAAAAAATCTACATCTCGCTTTGCTAAATTTAAACGATAACGGTTTTGAGTACCATGAAAAGGGCTTGCTTGCTCGTATATTAGCCCAGTTATAAAAGGAACATATTCAGGCTGTACTAATGTTCGTAAAACAGCAAGTAGTATTGTGAGTGTAGTTAGACGTTGCTGACCATCAACAACTTCGGCATCTGGTTTATTATCTTCCTTAATGAGTACAATACTGCCTAGAAAGTAAGGATTAATTTCCTCTATTGGCTCGTGACTATCTCCTAAGCATGTAAGTAAGTCTTCAAGTAATTCTTCAGCTTGTTCAGTAGTCCAGGCATAAGGACGCTGATATAGGGGAATATTGAAAACAAAATCATTGCTAAATACTTTATGGATGGGAAATTCATTAGCTTGAATTTTAACTGTACTCATACATTTATCCTTGAGTGAGTGTGCTTGACAACAGTTAGCCAACCTTTAGTATTCCCAAAAATCACAGCAAATTTTAGGCAACATGAACCATTAACCATGAACCATGAACCATTAACCATGAACCATGAACCATAGCAATCCCCCAACCTGACTGCGGAGAAGCGAGTCAAAAAGAATGAGTTAAACCCGATTACGATCCCCAGAACGTCTTAAAATATTGTTAACTTCTGCCAAACTCCCATCCTTCAATATAAGTACCACCCCGGAATCATTATGGCTATCGGCTACGTTGCGCTAGTACTCCATGCACATTTACCCTTCGTTCGTCACCCCGAAAGTGACTATGTGCTGGAGGAAGAATGGCTTTATGAAGCTATTACAGAAACCTATATTCCCCTGCTGCGAGTTTTTGAGGGGTTAAAGCGAGACGGTATTGATTTTAAAATCACTATGAGTATGACACCGCCTCTAGTGTCAATGCTGCGCGATCGCCTCTTGCAAGAACGCTACGATGACCATTTAGCTAAACTGGAAGAACTCGTAGAACTCGAAGTTGAGCATAATGCCCATAACGGTCATATTCGCTATCTCGCCGAACATTATGCCTCTGAGTTTAAGGCAACGCGAGAACTTTGGGAGCGCTACAAAGGCGACTTGGTGACAGCTTTTAAGCAGTTCCAAGACTCTAATAACCTGGAAATTATAACATGCGGTGCAACTCACGGCTACCTACCGCTGATGAAAATGTATCCGCAAGCAGTGTGGGCACAACTAAAAGTAGCTTACGAACACTATGAGGAAACTTTTGGTTGTCCACCGAGGGGTATTTGGTTGCCCGAATGTGCCTACTATGAAGGCTTAGAACGGATGTTAGCCGATGTCGGGTTGCGCTACTTCCTGATAGATGGACATGGTATCCTCTATGCCCGTCCCCGTCCCCGCTTTGGTACTTATGCCCCCATTTTTACAGAAACTGGTGTAGCTGCCTTTGGACGGGATCATGAATCTTCTCAACAAGTGTGGTCTTCTGAGGTGGGCTATCCTGGTGCGCCGGAATACCGCGAGTTTTACAAAGATTTGGGCTGGGAAGCGGAATATGAGTACATCAAGCCCTTCATCATGCCTAATGGACAGCGTAAAAATACGGGCATAAAGTATCATAAAATTACCGGTCGCGGTTTAGGCTTGGGAGATAAAGCGCTCTATGACCCCTACTGGGCAAGAGAAAAAACCGCTGAACACGCAGGTAACTTTATGTATAACCGTGAGCGGCAAGTTGAGCATCTTCACGGTATTATGCAGCGTCCACCGATTGTGGTTTCGCCCTACGATGCAGAATTGTTTGGACACTGGTGGTATGAGGGCCCTTGGTTCATTGATTATCTTTTCCGCAAGTCTTGGTATGACCAACAAACATATCAAATGACGCATTTGGCGGATTATTTACGCGCACAACCAACTCAACAAGTTTGTCGTCCGTCTCAATCTAGTTGGGGTTTCAAAGGTTTTCACGAGTATTGGTTGAACGAAACTAATACGTGGATTTACCCACATTTACATAAAGCTGCTGAACGGATGATTGAGCTATCTAAGCGGGAACCGGAGGATGAGTTGGAGTGGAAAGCGCTTAATCAAGCAGCACGTGAGTTACTTTTAGCACAATCTTCGGATTGGGCGTTCATTATGCGGACGGGAACGATGGTACCCTATGCTGTCAGACGGACGCGATCGCACCTCATGCGGTTTAATAAGCTCAATGAAGATATTAATATTGGCAAAATCGACAGCGGTTGGTTAGAAAAAATCGAGATGATGGATAATATATTCCCTAATATTAATTATCGCGTTTACCGTCCGTTGTAAAAAGCTCACGCAGAGGAGGACACTTGCGTGGGCGGGTTTCCCGACTTGAGCAAAGTGTCCGTCGCGCAAAGGCGCAGAGAGTAAGTCTGGAGATTAAAGCTAAAACCCGTTTAAAACGGGTTTAACGTTGATATTAGTAAGTTTAAATACAGCCCGAAATTTATTTCCAGGCTGTATTTTTTGCAACTTAGTTGGGCAAAGTATTGCTGGCATATGCATCCATTCTGTAAGCAGGAGTGCGATCGCTATAATCTGTTTCCTTACCGGTGATGGACTTAGCCAGTTTTTCAAAGGACTCGGAACGCCAGTTACGTTCGTGGATGGGTTTTCTCTGTTCTCCTAGGAAGTAAGCCATAGTACCAATTACGGAAGCAGCTACCCAACCAATCACAAATAACGCAATTAACACAGTCATCATCATGCAACTCCTTTTATTTAAGTTTCGTTGCTTTATGTAAATAAATATAACAATAGTTTACAAAGACAGTAAGAGTGTGCTAACCGAATAAAAAAGGTAGGGTATTCCCTACCGGAAAAAATTAATAAGCTTGTAGTAAGCGCTTAAGCGCTGACTACGAACTGTTTTTAAAGGAAAACCGAGTCACTTACGACAGGTTGAGAGGAACCATCCAGACAGTTTTTCAGGCGATCGGCTAGGACTTTGACGTGAGGTTCTAAGATGAATGTGTAATGGTTTCCGGGAACGTTAACGACTTGGATATCCTTTGCAGCCATGACTGATAATAATTCCACCCACACTAAAGTCGGGTCGGGAGCCATAATATGTTTTTCGCTAGCACGGAAAACAGTCACTTTTCCTGGGTAAGGCTGTCGCACATAGGAGTAAGTAGCTTTGAGGGTTCCAACTAAAACATCAAGAATGCGTCGATTTTTGCTGCTTTCAACTCCTGGCGGAAATATTTTGACTTTTTTTGCTTTCTCGATGATGTAATCGAGTTGTTCGTCAACACTCAAATCCTGTAGTTCCTGGGGTGTGACGAGGTTATCTTGACCAAACATTCCGCCAAACACTCTGGAAAGAACTCCAACCAGGTACTTGTTATCAATTTTCTTATTTTTATCTAGGATTATTGGCATGTATGAATCGAGAATTGCTAGCAAAGAAACTTCCTGTCCTTGCTTGTGTAACTGCTGTGCAATTTCATACGCTACCACACCCCCAAACGACCAACCGCCAATTTGATAGGGACCGTGTGGCTGAAACTTGCGAATGGCTTCCACATACACACTAGCCATATCTTCGACTCGCGTTAGAGGTTCTTCATTTTCATTAAAACCTTGAGCTTGCAATCCATAAAAAGGTTGATCAGTACCTAGGTAACGTGCGAGGTTGAAATAACACAGGACTTGACCACCGGCGGGATGTACGCAGAAAAATGGTTCCTTATTTCCTTGTGGTTGGATGGGAATTAGGGGTGAGTTATCAATACTATCGGAACTTAAATGGAGAACTTTAGCCAATTCCTCAATTGTGGGAATCCTTAAAAGTGCAGATAAGGATAATTCTCTACCAAATTGCTGCTCAATTGCTGCGATTAAATGAATTGCTGATAGAGAAGTACCGCCAATTTCAAAGAAATTATCTTGAACACCTACTGACTGAATATTTAAAATCTCTGACCAAATTTTTGCTAGTCCCCTTTCCGTGTCATTGCGTGGAGGAACAGTACCATGATATTGACTAAAGTTGGAAACTGTTGGCTTTGGTAAACCACGGCGGTTTACTTTACCACTAGGAGATAAGGGTAGGGTTTCGAGAATCACAAAAGCCGCAGGTATCATGTAGTCCGGTAGCTTCTGCTTGAGGAATTCTCGCAGGGTGTTAGGAGAAAGTTTTTCTTGTTTAGTAGTAATATACGCTACAAGCTGCTTTTCTGCTGGATTGTCTGAGCGAACAATTACTACCGCTTCTCGTACTTGCGGATGGGTGGATAAGGCGTTTTCAATTTCCCCTAACTCGATCCGAAAACCACGGATTTTTACTTGATAGTCTACTCTACCGATATATTCAATACTGCCATCAGGTAAGTAACGAGCCAAGTCTCCTGTTTTGTAAAGACGACTCGATTTTATATTCGTAAACGGATTAGGAATAAACTTTTCCTTAGTTAAATCTGGACGATTGAGGTAGCCTCTCGCAACTTGGACTCCACCAATATGCAATTCCCCAACAACGCCGATGGGTACTGGTTGCAAATGAGAATCGAGAATGTAAATCTGCGTATTAGCAATAGGACGTCCGATGGGGACAGTTTTCAGATTACTTTCTTGTTGACATTGCCAAGATGTAACATCAACAGCCGCCTCGGTGGGACCATAGAGATTATACAATTCACATTGCAAACGCTGGAAAAATCTTGCTTGCAAATCAAGCGGTAAGGTTTCACCACTGCAAATTACTCGTTTCAGACTGCTACATTGTTTCACTTTGCGATTGTCTAAGAAAACTTGCAGCATCGAGGGAACAAAATGAATGGTAGTAATTTGCTCTTGAATGATGAGATTAACTAAGTAGGCGCTGTCTCTATGTCCATCTGGTTTCGCAATTACCAAACGCGCACCATTTAACAATGTCCAGAAGAACTCCCAAACGGAGACATCAAAACTAAACGGAGTTTTTTGTAGTACTGTATCACCAGAAGTGAGTTTATATGCTTCTTGCATCCACAATAAGCGGTTGCAAATTCCTTGATGGGTATTCATTACACCCTTGGGTTTACCGGTAGAACCAGAGGTGTAAATTACATATGCTAAGTTATCAGGTTTGACACCTGAACCCCTCCCCGCCTGCGGCTCCCCTCCCCGCTTGCGGGGAGGGGTTAGGGGTGGGGTGCTTTCGATTTTCTCCCAATCTTGATCTAAACAGATAATTTGTGCCTGATAATTAGATAGCCTAGCCAGCAGTTTATCTTGAGTTAGCAGCACACTTACCTGAGAATCTGCCAACATAGAAGTTAAACGCTCTGGCGGATACTCCGGATCAATTGGAACGTAAGCACCGCCAGCCTTGAGAATACCCAAAAGTCCAACTATCATTTCAATAGAGCGTTCAACGCAGATACCTACCAATACCTCCGGTTTAACTCCCAGAGTTTGCAAGTAGTGCGCGAGTTTATTTGCTTTGGCGTTCAGTTCCCGATATGTTAGTTCCTCCTGCTCAAATTTGACAGCGATCGCCTCTGGTGTTCGTTCCACCTGAGCCTCAAACAATTCATGCAGACATCCAGATAAATCGTAATCTCTTTCCGTAGAATTCCATTCTAAAAGTAATTTATTTTTATCTTCCTTACTTAGTAAAGGCAACCTAATTACTGATTCTTGGGGATTAACAACAATTGCTGTTAGTAAACTTTGTAACTGTTCAGTAGCCCGGTAAATAGTATCCGCATCTAGTAAATCACTATTGTAGCGCCAGAAACCAAATAGCGATTCTTTTGATTCCAGTATTTCTAAACTTAAATCGAATTCTGTTCTTTGTTGGGGAATCTCAAAATACTCTAATTCCCCGTCCCTTTCATCAAATAAATCAGAAATAATATTCAACTGATTTAAATCCTGATAAGCAAATCCCACCTGACAAATAGGAGGATGACTAACTTGAGAATTTAGTTGGAGTTGCTTAACTAAAAGTGGAAAAGGATAATCTTGATAAGAAATAGTTTCTGCAACAGCAGACTTAACCCGATCCAAATGCTGCTGAAAACTCAGATTTCCAGAAACAGGCATTCTCACAACAGCTATATTCGCAAAATTACCAACTAAATGCCTAAATTTAGGCTGATATCTCTGATTTGACAACAAACCAATTAAGATATCTTCACTATACGTATAACGATACAAAATTATCTGAAAAGCTGCTAACAAAACGGTTGCCAAATCAACCTTTGCACTGATAGCCAAATGCTTAATTTTTGTTGTTACTTCTGGAGAAATACAAAATTGCGACGATGCACCCTTATAGGTTCTGATAGGCGATCGCGATCGCACTCCTGGCAAATCAAGCGTTGGTAACTCACCCGCAAGCCGGTTTTGCCAATAATGGCAAAGTTGCTTACCTTCTGAACCATTCAGCAGATTAAGTTCTTGAGACACATAATCTTCGTACGAACTCACCAACGGAGACAAACCGATAACCGTATTATTCTTTTGCCACTGGTACAAACTTAACAGTTCATCCACAAGCAGCAACAGTCCCCACCCATCACTAGCAATACAATGCACCGTCAACAATAAAACATGACTTGTCTGCGTGCGATTAAATAAACTCAACCGCACAACCTCACCCACACCTAAATCAAAAGGACATTGACTAGACTGCAACACCCTTGCTTTTAATTCATCATCACTCCACCCCGTAGCATCCACAAATTCAATCAGAGGTTTTGTAACATCAAACACCTCTTGCCTTAACTCACCTTGCCTTTCTGTATACGTGCTACGCAAACACGGATGACGTTCAACAACCCTCTCGAACGCCTTCTTCAAACACTCAAAATCGACCTCTTCCCGCCAGTGAATCGCAAAAGCTAATTTATCAGTACAGCCGTGCGATTCCAAATTATACAAAAACCAAGCCGTACATTGTGCCTGAGAAAGAGAAAACTCAACTTTTTTCTCTTCAGAAAATACCCGATTTACTTCTGTAGTTTGCATACCTAAAAACTTCTATTTCTTCCTTGGCGTCTTGACGTTTCATTAAATAAATAAACCCAGAAAAACTCTGCGTTCCTCTGCATTTAAAAATCCTAAAATTCAACCCTCACAGAGGATATTCACAACCACAGATAGACACAGATGAACACAGATGATTATCTGTGTCTATCTGTGTTCATCTGTGGTTAAAATTTCACAAAACAGACTTTTGCAAAAGCCAGTTATCAGTTCTTAACCCAAAACTACCCTGATAACTTTTCACAGTTTTAATCCCCCCCTAATTCCACAAGTTTACCAATATTGAAATCTATCCTTGTCCAACCTTTAAGTCGCTGTAAATTATTAACCAACAACAAAGGAATTTGCCAATGATGCAACATCAAAAACGGTAATGGATCATCCAGTTTGTATATCGCATCAGTACCGCGCCAAATATTCCCAATCCAAGCGCGTAATTGCGTCAAGGAACGAATACCAGTCAACCGCCAAACTTCGTGATACAGCCAGTAAGTCGGTTTACTATTTGGCAATGGTTGCAATGGTTCAACCATTGATTCCTTGCCAATATAAGCGTCTGCAACTCCTGGATGGTCATAGAATGTGGTAATTGCTGAATGAGTGCGAGGATTGCATTCTATGGCGTAAACGGTTCCATCCTCAGCTTGGATAAAATCAAAGGAAATTTGTCCAGTAAATCCCATTGCTTTCACAAATTCCGTCACCCATTCCCGAATTTTCGGATTATCTACGTTTTCGTAGTTGACCTGAAAGGCTGAAGATTCACAACAGCAGTGCAGTCTAATTTCTCCATCCCGAATTGTACTATGGGTGCAAAATTCTTTACCAGGAATAAACTCTTGCATAATCCAAGGCTTCTCCGGACTAATCGGCAAACTTCTGACAAATGCCTCTGTTTCCTCCGGTGTATCGCAGGGAAGCTTGGTTAAATCCAAACGCCGTACTGAGTCGTAAGGAATACTCTTAAGGATGTATTTGCGAGTTTCCTGGTCAAAGTCGAAATTTAAGACTTGTTCGGGAGAAGTAATTTTGAAAGATTTGGGAACCGATAACCCAAGCGATCGCGCTTTCTCACTGAAAGCATATTTATCATCCAGCATCTGGGTAACATCGGCGTCAAAATGAAACACTTGGCAATACTGGGATAAGGTCGGTTTGGCTAGAGAGTCGTAGTAACTACCTACTGGACTCGTCACCGGTATGTAGACATCGATGTTTTCTTTCTGGACTATATCTACTAAAGCCTGGATGTAGGCTTGTGGGTTTTGCTGTGGCGGTGGAGTTGTATAAAACTTATCCACAGCTTGGGAAAATTGATGACCGGACAACCAGTATTTATGAGTTTCTATGAGTACAACTCTGTGTCCGGCTGCGTGGAATGACCTAGCTAGCTGTAGCGCTTTGGTCATCTTGGCACCGCTAATCAGGATATTTTTGCGATCGCCAATTATGATTACTGGTTTCCTTTGAAAAGGACGATTCAGTATATTCCACAAGAGAGATAGTAAAACTATAGTGGCGTTGATTGGCAATGCAAGTAAAAGCAGTGCCAAAGTGCCTAGATTCCTAAACACGGCATTTACCCGCGTCCCCAAAGCTTCTGGTTTCGCTGTGGGTTGAAACTCGGAAAAAGAAATCGATTCGGTCATAGATGTGTGAGGCAGTCCATCAACTAGGCAGGTAATCGCCGGATGATGGTCAAGCCATCACGTAACGGCAATAGTACCTGTTCCACGCGGGGATCAGCAGCGACGACGCGGTTAAATTCAGCAATGGCTTCGCCGTTGGGGGTACGTTCCTCTTGTGGAAGATATACTTGTCCTTGTAATAGGGTGTTGTCTACGCAAATAAACCCTTCGGGAACTACCAAATTTTTTTCTAACAAGGTGTGGAAGTACTTTACGTATTCCTGCTTGTCAGCGTCAATAAATACGAAATCGAATGACTCTCTAGCCGCAGCGAGTTTATTTAGGGTTTCTAGCGCTGCACCCAATTCTACACGAATTTTCTCGCCGTGGGGAGATGCGCGAAAAGCAGTTTTCGCAAAATCCGCTGTGTATGGATCGATTTCACAGGCTACAAGTTCTCCATCTGGAGGTAATGCTTCTGCGATCGCCAGTGCAGAGTAACCGGTAAACATACCAATTTCCAGCACTCTTTTCGCTTTGGTCATGTGAACAAACATTTTCAGGGTTTGTCCCTCTACATGACCGGAAAGCATTTCCTGTTCTAACTGGCGTACTGTTGCGCCTTCAGTAAAGCGTTGTGTCCAAGCTTCATCAGCGGTTTTCTCAGCCAAGGCTGTGAGGGCTGGTGATTCATTAGTGGTACATTGTTCCAAGTACGGATCTAAACCTGTTGCCAAACGGCACACAAAGTTGAGTTTCGCTTTTAACTCACTGGGTAAGTCTGGTTGTTGATTGATTGTTTGGACAATGCTTTCGAGTTCCTGCGCCAAAATTCCTAAAGGCGTTACAGGTCTGGCGGATGCTTTCTCAACAACACTAGACATTAATTTTCACTCCCAACAAGTTCTGCTTCTTGAATAAATTCTGCTTCCTCAGCAAGTTCTGACTGATGCTGATTTGGGTAAACATCTATCCCATCACCGCCACGGGGATAGGTTTTGCACAGTTGTTTATGTTCAGTTAATGCTTCTGCTAATTCCTCGCGAGTGAAATCATTGATAAAGAAGCAGGTTCCAATCGGTTTAGGTACGGCGGCGCGTTGTTTGCCATCTCTTGTTAAACTAATAGATTGGGTAGCACGCCAAAGCAGTTCTGCATCGAGTAGGGGATGGTCGAGAGAAAGACCAATACGGCTCATTAGTCCGAGAATGCGATCGCGTTCCGCAACAGTAATATAACCTCGTCTGGCGGCGATAGTTGCTGATAAAGCCATGTCAATATTAACTGCATGACCGTGGAAAATAGGGATGCGGGGTGCTAGTTCTAAGGTTGGACTCCAACTATGACCATAAGCAATCACGCGATCGAGGTCTAACTCATGCAAGTTAGGTACTTCTAACTCCAGCATGGTTTTGATGGCTTCGTAAGTTATTTTGTGAGCAACTTCCCTGATTTCTTCTGTAGCTTCAATATAGCCAAAGTGAGTATCAAGTAAGTCTTTTCCATACTCTTCTAGCAACTCAAAAACTTCTTTGTTCGCAACCACGGCGATTTTTACCAATTCCGCCATCCCGTTGCGTACTTGGTCTGTAGGTAAGGTACGCAAAAAGGAAAAATCGAGGAGTACTTTCTTAGAAGCGTGATAAGCACCGAGGCGATTTTTTAGCTTTTTGTGGTTAACAGCAACCTTGATAGCAACGCTAGCATCAATCAAACCGATGAGAGTAGTAGGAATGCGAATGTAGTTAGAACTACGACGATAAGCAGAACAGGCGAAACCAGCTACATCTGTAATTAATCCGCCGCCAATTACCAGTACAGGTTCTTTACGAACAAGTTTGAAATCTGCAAATGCATCGACAATTTTCTCGAAAGTTTGAATGGTCTTATTTGGCTCAGTAATAGTAATGGGGAAAACCGTCAGGTCAATATTGTAATACTGGAAATACTCCTGCATTTTGCTGTTGTAGAATTTGTTAACATTAGCATCTACAACAGCCAAACAGCGACCAAAGTTTTTGTAGCACTCAGCCAATTCAGTATTTTCGATATTGAACACCCCATCAACATAAATGAGGCTGTATTCAATTTTTTCGTAACCTTCGACATGAAAGGCTGATTCAGTCGCTTCCAGCTTTGCCTGAACAATGCTCATTCTTGTGGACCTTTTGTTGATGGAAAACCAAAAAAAAATTGTGTGTGATTTTAGCTGCACACAGGCTAATAATGTAGAGAAGTAAATCTCTACGAGTTGTGAATAGTTTGCTAGAAATTCCAACCCAAGCTCAGATTGATTTCAGCTTAGAGGATTGCATACGAGTGCTTTTACTCAAAACGGAGTTTGATTATCCATCATTTAGTCAAGCCGCAACTCTAGAAACCCAGACTGAGATGTAACACTCCTTACTGCTGACAACGCGCAGAAACACTTCATACTTTTTCTCTAAATTCAATCCTGCTTACCCCAGATAAATTTACGGGAAATAATGGGTTTTTGTCACACTTTGCACCATGCTCAATAACCCTAAAATTGAGCTACGAATTAAAATTTGCAGTTTGTCTCAGACGTGCCATGGCACGTCTCTACACAACCATAAATGTATTTCATGGCTAATTGCGGGTGCAAGATATCAGTTTCTAGCAATTTGATAATTGATTGCAAAATGCCCAAAACAATGGGCAAGATTGCTCAAAGTGCAATCAAGAGTTTACAATTCTCAACTTAGCATTATTTGCACAATTTTGCATCTGAATATTGAGAATTTTTTGGTCAGCTATGACGTTTTTTTGATTTTACTACCCTAGTAAAATAAATTATCAAACGCAATAACAGACAGCACTTTATCAGGTTTTATCACATAGAAGATAAAACCCTAATACGGACTCTTGGAAATGCAAGACTATCACAAGAATCTGGGAGTTAGGTTATAAAAGATAACTTGCAGTCATTGCCTTGAAATAAATTTCGGGCTATGTAGAGACGTGCCATGGCACGTCTGGGACAACCGGTTAAAATGGGTTGAAAAGTTTACCCAGTCATCTTTAGATGAATGCGCGCCCGACGCCCGAAATTTATTTCTGGGCTGACTTACAATATTTGCTGTCGGCTTCTACCTCTAAGAATTTCTGGGGTGAAAAAGTATTCTTCTTGGTAATCTTCAGGCTTCCACTTCAGATTACAACCGAGATTAACATTCAAATTTGGATCTAAAGGCTTGTTAGCTAGTGCAGACTTGAGCATTACTTTTAAACCTTGAAGCTGGATAGTTACGGGTGTTTTTTTCATCTACCTACCTTGATTAACGAGGTTGAAAATCACAAACACCACTGAGCTTGCAATTGGATAATACAAGCTCCTTTCAAAAACAAGCGACACTGACAGCAAGTAAATACTAATGCATGGTGAAAACACAATAGCCTTTATCAACAGGCTTATAATTGATTTAATCGCAGCCTGCTGTTAAAAAGTAACGTTACTAACGCTACTTTATTATAGATGTAATTATTTCAATTTTCCAAACAACATCAATTCACGGAAGTTAGATAAATAGTGACTGACTGGGAACACAAAATAATTATTGCAATGATGTTGCTAATTTCCTAATATATCAAATATTTTCTGAGAATTTGCATTTTTTTACTTTAGAGAATGTAAATTCTTTTCAGATAAAAACAAATGCAAAAAATAATGTGTTTGACATCTACCTAAAGTTAAAACAATAATTAATTCTTAAGACATATTTTGCAATTTATCTATTTTGTTTGGGATTAGGTGTATAAAAGTTTATTTATAAAAAAAAATTGCCAGGATGTTCGCAATGTATGACGATTATGAACCCAGACGAGTTTTTTATCACATACAACCATCATATATCAAGCTATTAAATGCTAAAAATGGGGAGTGGGATTAGAAGAATTAATTAGGATAGGCATTATCAAGCAAATGCTAGACTACTGGATAATAGCGATCGCCATGACTGGGAGGCTGAAAAATTACCAAAAATCCCAAAGTATCCACACCTTATTTAATCTTCTTTTTCCTCTTCGGAATTTTCTAATTCACACTCAGCCAACAACTCATCAATACTTTCAGGAAACTCTCCATTATTAACTTTTTTTGTAAACACGTTATAACAATCGTTTTTATCTCCTTCTTTACGCGGGAATCCTAACCAAAGAATGATGATAATTTTTTGTTCTTTAAATGCTCTAAAAAATAATCTATAACGTTCAGGTAGTCCCATTTTTTTGAGACGACCATATTTATGTAAGGGTTTTTGTAAAACAAAGTAGGAAGCAAAGGGGTCTTGAGGAATTTTTTCTTTAATTACTGTATCCAATGCTTTTAATAAGTTGACATCTGGATGTTTAATAAATTCTTCTTTAGATAACTTCGTTTTTAATACACGCACTAGATTCAATAATTCTACCCATTGCTGATAAAACAAAGGGTAGAAAAATATTTTCCATCCGTTACAATCAAGTAAACTCATGAATCGATATTTACATCAGCAAGCAATTCATCCATTTCGTCGCTCATTTCCTGAGTATAAGCAACAAGTTGATCAGGATTTTTGATTGCATCCTTCATGAGAAAGTCGAGAAATAAACTCATCATCAAAGATTCAGTTTCATCCGCCTCTTCAGCATCAGTGTCTAATCGCACTAAAAATGTATTTTCAGATAGCACTTCAATGTAACCGGAAGCATTCACTAAATGAGGGTAATCTTTAGAAAATGCACGAGGTAAACGAAAACCATCTTGAGTGCCTATCTTGGCATGAGCTATCGGATAAATCTTA
Organism: Nostocaceae cyanobacterium; assembly: GCA_051861145.1. GTDB lineage: Bacteria > Cyanobacteriota > Cyanobacteriia > Cyanobacteriales > Nostocaceae > JBHYDF01. Next base: position 3,324 of record JBHYDF010000163.1, on the reverse strand, counting down.
TCAGCCATCTCAGTTTACGTCTTATAAAATTTTGGATTTTAGATTTTGGATTTTAGATTTTGGATTTTGGATTGAGAAACACTTTCTGAGTATGGGTTATGTAAATCCATCTATAGTATATATTATAATAATTATTATAATATATACTATAAAACAAAAAAAGACAGGCACTACACCTGTCGGATAATTTATGATTCCAAGCAAATTTTAGAAATTCATCTCGGCTGCTTGGACTTTCTCGACTTGCTTCTTCTTGAGAATCAGCATGATTTGAGCTAACATTACCAAACAGATAAACGCAATCATCCATTTAACTCTGTTGGGGTCTTGCAGCACGATTTCAGTATCATCTTGACCAAAACCACCGACGTTGGGGTTATTGGTCAAAGCTTCACCAGCAGTGACTGTTTGCCCTTCAGAGACAATCAACTCAGGACCCGCAGGAACTGTATCGGTAACAACTTTTCCAGATTCGGTCTGGATGTTCACCGCATATTTAGTGTTACCGTATTCATCTTCCTCTTTGGCAATCTTGGTAATTGTACCAGCTTCCGAAGCGGTGTAAACGGAGTTGTTGCTCTTTTCACCAGTGGGGTATACTTGTCCACGTCCCCGGTTAGCACCCAAGTGAACTGCATACTTGCCGAAGTGAATGTTCTTGTCGGTGTTGGGATCGGGAGAAAGAACAGGGAAAACAATTTCTTGGTACTGTTCGCCTGGTAGAGGACCGACAATGTAAACATTGTCTTTGCCTTCGCCGTAAGGTTGGAAGTAAACATCACCAACTTCTTCTTTCATCTCCTCGGGAATGCGATCCTCTGGAGCAATCTTAAAGCCTTCGGGCAGCATTAACACAGCACCGACGTTTAAACCGACTTTGGAACCGTCAGCGCCTACCTGTTGCACGTTGGTGTCGTAGGGAATTTTTACGACGGCTTTAAATACCTTGTCAGGCAAAATCGATTGAGGAACTTCTACTTCAGCAGGCTTGGCCGCTAGGTGACAGTTAGCACAAACAATTCTTCCGGTTGGTTCGCGGGGTGTTTCCGGATAGGTTTCCTGTGCCCAAAACGGATAAGCTGCGGCAGATTGAGGAAGGGCTAAATCGCTTGTGAAGAAAAATGTCACGGTAGCGATCGCTATGAGCAATGTTTTTACAATAGCTCTAGTACTGCGAGTTAATCTCGCTATTTTACAAGCATTTCTCATCTCTTAAGGACAAAGATTCTCTGATAAATTTGTCATTGGTCATTGGTCATTGGTCATTGGTCATTGGTCATTGGTCATTAGTTTTGTACAAAGGACAAATGACAAAGGACAAAGGACAAATGACGAAATTTTTAAGCCCACCAAGGGTCTTCACCAGTACGGAAGTCGGTTTCTGTCCAAGGGGTGAGGACAACGTTATCTTCTTGTACTGTCGCATGAGCCAGAGCCAAAGAAAGCGGCGCTGGTCCCCGGACAACTTTACCAGTTGCATCGTACTGAGAACCGTGACAAGGACACTTGAACTTGTTCTCAGCAGCGTTCCAAGGTACAACACAACCTAAGTGAGTGCAGACGGCATTAATACCGTAATCCTCAATTGCTTCTTTACTTTCTACCACAATATAAGTGGGGTCGCCCTTTAATCCCTGAACCAGAACGCGATCGCCCACATTATGGCTTTCTAGAAACTTGCTGACGCTGACATTGTTACCCAACTCGTCTTTTGCTGTTGTACCACCACCAGCACCACCAGCAGACGGAGGGATAAAATACTTAGCAACTGGATACAATGCTCCTAGAGCTACTCCAGTTACAGTCCCAAAAGTGAGAAGATTCATGAATTGGCGACGCCCCATATCGGGTACGTCCATTGATTCTGAAAATTGAGCCATAATCTACGCGTTCTAGGTGTGTTTTGTTAACATTTTTGACTCGAGTTCTAGTATCTAAGAAACTCTTGTCTGAGGCGAAGATGCCCATGCTCACTAAAGATGCCAGATTATCTCTTCTAAAGATATTTCTTGCATCTTTTCTATTAGCATTACATTTCTTTATATTCTTATCATACTGGAGTTACCGAACTTAACATCATAACTAAATGTAAAATATAGTTGAGAACGACCATGACAGGAACAGAATTACGTCAACTGTTGCTTGAGAAGTGGGGGCGCTCTTATGATGTCCAATTACGCCGCACGCAAGGTAAAATATTTGTGCAAGTAATGTGGAAATACCTAGAACAAGCTTCTTTTCCTCTCAGTGAAGCGGAGTATCAAGAGCATCTAGATAGCGTTGCTAGTTATCTTGATAACTTGGGCGGTAGTACCCAAGTACAAAAGTATATCAAACAAACACGGGAGCGTCCGCGCCTCGGCAAAGCTGTTAGCATTCCTCTCGATTTAGGGGAAAGAAGTTCAGAATGGATGTTATGAGCTTCAGGTGTATGATAAGCCTACACTAGCAACTCTGCCTAAAAAACCAATAAATTTAAGTATTTTTTACACTCAATTGTCTAAGTAAATGGTTAATGCCAAATTCGGTTTTATTTCCCCCTATATTATTTAATACAGAATAGAAAAAATCACGCTACAAATAAATGAGAGAAGATTTTATATGAAATTAACTAATTTAGAAAACATATGTATTTTTTTACGAAAAATTTGTATAAAGATAAAGTTAATACTGGGTTAAAATATTATTAGTACATCTAAAAGTTTTAGATAATCTTCAAATTGAAGCTGATAAAATATGCATATTAGATGCATTTAAACAGTGAAGGCGTGAATAGGAATATAGCGTTTCCTAGTCTACTGAAGTACAAATTTATCTGTATTCATCTGTATTCATCTGTATTCATCTGTGTTCATCTGTGTTCATCTGTGGTTAATTACTTCTTTGATACCTCACGCTTAGTCAGAACTGCCATAGTATTGCAGCGAAAAAGATATTTTTAATCTTAAAACTCTAAAATTTAAATGTTTTTACTTAAAAATTTGCTGAAACTGACTGGTAATAATTTTGTCATCATAAATTTTACACAATCTTTTAATATCTATCCAGGGATTTACAATTTTTACACGAAAAATCACTGAGACAAGAATTATTCTTGATTCATAGAGAAATGAAATAAATTACCAATTGTTCACATAAACTATCATGTCAGTAACTTTACCGTAAGATGATAAAAAAGTACTAAGTAATTAAAGTTTCCTTGTCGCGCAAAATAACCTGCCACTAAGGCAGGTTTTTCTTTTTTCCTGCTGAATAGGGAGTAGGGAGTAGGGAGTGGGCATTGGGCATTGGGCATTGGGCATTGGGCATTGGGCATTGGGCATT
>JBHYDF010000162.1:0-19257 GCA_051861145.1 Nostocaceae cyanobacterium | reverse complement strand
ACCATTAACCATTAACCATTAACCATTAACCATTAACCATTAACCATTAACCATATACGCGCGATCGCTCCAAGTTTTGTATTTTTTTATGTAAATTTACGCAAGTTTATTTAATTTAAATGAAAATAAATATACAATATATTTAACAGGTATTGCAGTGGAAGTGAAGAAACATTTGTAACTTTTTACAACAATACTAGCCATAGCAGGGTTGCAATTAATTAAAATCTATCTAAAGACAGATGTGATTAAAATCACAAATAATTTCAAGCAGAATCACTAGTACTTGCTGATCTGCGTCAATGTGAAAGTAGGTTCAAATATTCCAAAGTGGAGGAAAGAACTCGCCAACCATGCTCTAATCACGATGATTCGCACACTCGTTGAATCTGCATTTTCTACAGGATATCTCAGTGTTGAGTCAGAGGGTCTTCTCCATCAAATGCTGGCGACAAAGAGCTATCAATCAGATGATTTGGCTGCCCTTTCAGCGCTATTGGAAGCTGTTCGCGCGGGTTTAGTCAAACGGGAAGCATCCTCGAATCTGGTCATGGAATTTCCCAAATACAGCAAATACACCAAATACAACCATTAAAAGAAGCTTATATTTTTAAACAGGGTGATCCCAGGCAAGCATTGTCAATCGCAGGTAATCAAGTGCCAGGGTAGGCAAAAAACACATCTTCCAATCTCTTGAGACATTGTTGTTTAAAAGCATGAAGCTCACAAGAGAATGAGCTAAGATCATTTACGTAGGGGTAAAAGTAAAGCCGAGTCCCAGACTTCTCAGCAATGCCAATGAATACAAGTAGGCAACTAAAGCAACCGCAACTCAAGCTTGTTTTGGAGTATCTTATTTTATATAAAAGCACTAAGGACTCACCAGCAATGATGAATCTGGATAGGTCAATACCCGAATTATGCGACTTCTACGAAGTAGATATTGCCTAAGTGACCTCAACCTGAAACTATATAGAGTTTAACTGGTGCAAAAAACGCAAACCAATTTTATGACCCAAAATTTCCATAGAAGTGAATGGCTACAAGGTAGGTCTTGGGCTTGGGTCAGAAACAGCACTTTTTAAGGTTTATTTAACAAACCTGCAAAGGGTGCTATTAGTTGGGATAAAACCCAGATGTTGACAGATTCAACTACGTTTAAAAAGGCAGAAGTAGTAAATGCTACACCGCAAGATTTATCAATTGTGTTGCGATGGGCGGGAGGTATGTGTGTTCTTGCGGGACCAGCAACGCTGGATTGAACGCGCCCGCATCATCGATATAGAGGGAGATTTAGTCACCCTGCGTTATGAAACAGACGAAGAAGACGAAATTTGTTCTTGGGAGGAAATGGTTCGTCTTGAAAGTATTGGTGCTATCACCCAAAAGTTAGCTTCCGTACCACGCGGTAACGTCGAACCTCTCTTAACTGAAGAGTGTCCAGAAGCCGAACGCATCCGCAATCGCTACCCTGACTCAAATCCTGAATAGTTATTAGTCATTGGTCATTGGTCATTGGTCATTGGTCATTGGTCATTAGTCATTAGCTTTTTACAAAGGACAAATGACAAATGACAAAGGACAAAGGACAAATGACAAATGACTAATGACAAAGGACAAATGACAAATGACTATTGATTATCATTTGCCCGTTCAAAAGCCGGACAGTAACCATCAAGAGTTACTTTGAAGTTATATAAAGGGGACGCGGGGTTCCAGCACCGTTGTCCCCTTTGATGTCGGCAGGTTCCGCAACAGTCTACATCAGATAAAATATAGCGATCGCTACTCTGATTCAAAAGTTCTCTTTGCGACAAGCCCCGCAATACCAGTTCTTCTCCCTGCCAACGGGCTTCTATTAAGCCCGTATCGGCAAACTGTCGCCAGCGAGGATCAGCACTAATTGCATCAGGAAGAGTAATAGTTACTACCGTTTCTAACTCCGTAAGTTCACCTTCATAGTTAGCCTCTGGGACAGCAGGTTGTAAAAATGTTTCGCCAATGGGAAGTTCTACTAAGACGCCTGCTTCCGGAGAATGAACGTGATAGCGGTTTTGCAACTCGTCCAAGCTAGTCAAGTCTGCTAGGTAAGCTGGTGAACCGTGGACAAAAACGACGTGCTGGGGTCGTAAATTATGAATTAATTGGGTAGTACCAGGGCCATCACTATGCTGGGCGAGAAGATAGGTTTCAATGGTAGAAATATTTGAGAATTGATGATTGTTAATTTCTATATCAGTTTTTTCTGGTAGGAGAATCAGCCAAGGGCCGGTGTCTGGTTGGCAATATTGGCTTAGGTCGGTTGTAGAGTCGGTGAGGACAATACAGGGGGAGTAACCCACCGTAGAACGCTGTTCTGGCGGCAAACGACGCACGCGCGGACGTATACGTTCATCCCAAAATAAGGGCTGATGGCGGGCGAAGTTTTGCACGGAGGGCGGGAAGTGGGATAGTAATTCCAGATAGGCATCGCAGCCATTAGCGACAGCACCGTTAACCCAGATATTGAGGTCACGACCTGTGAAATGATGATGGCTGCGTAACAGCATCAAAAGTTCTTGACCCAACCCTAAAGCGGGTGTAGGTAAAAGTACTGACCAACGCTCAGCGATCGCTCGGTTTATTCTTTCTGCGAGTTGATTTTCTTGGTTACGGCGGTGGGGATGGCGGGAAGTGCCGTAAGAGCCTTCAATAATTAGCACATCCAACTCTAATCCCCGTAACTCCTCCAACCGCAAACCCTCCACCAAGCGCGAGTTCGACAAGAAAAAGTCTCCGGTGTAGAGTAATTTATAAGTATGCTGCGGTGTTGTATAGGTAATTAATATTGCCACTGCTCCTGGTAAATGCCCGCAGGGAAATATTTCTACCACCAAACCATCTTTAATTTCTACAGGCGATCGCAACGGCAAAGCCTGACAGAGTTGGGACATGTCCTGATGGTTTTGATCGAGCCAATTTAGCGGTAGTAACTTACTTGTGACTTCACTAGCGTAGATTGGTAATAGTGGAAAAGCCTTATGTAGCGCCAGCAACCCCCGCGCGTGATCCGGGTGGGCATGACTAACCAAGACAAAATCAGCGGGTAGGGGCGAACTACCGCGACGTGCAGCTTTAGCGAGTCCCTTCATCAAGGGTGAAATATCTGCCAAGCCACAGTCAAGCAGAATGCGGTGTGGCCCCATCCGCACCAACAAAGATACGCCCTCACCGGCGTGGTTGACGCCGTAGGGCAAACATTCCAACTCACTAGCCGCCTCCCCCGCATCAATGCGAGAAGATGCTGACAGGCGATCGCTCATGCTCTCCCCCCCTGTAACCTCATTATTATGAATATCTCCGACAAACCAAGTAGTATTACGAGAATAATTCTCACCTTACCTAGGGGCTAACTTCTGAAGGTACGCCCCTACACCCTTGGAATGCGGATTTTTATTGGGGAGGAAGCCTCCACGGAACCCGCGCTGGTTCATAAAAACGTGGGTAATCAGAAGCCCTGAAACTCAGGACGACTAGGGGCAGTTGTTTGTTATTTTTTTTACATCAATGTGCAGAGCCATTACCGTGATAGTTATCGGAATCATAAAAACCATTTCTAGTGCCAAAGAACAAGCACGACACAGTAAAGATAACCGTCAATCCAGCTAATATTAGCTTTACATCCATTTGCTTGTTGACCTCTACTAAAGACCTTCTTCTCTATTATTAAGTGATTTCGCGACAGAAGGTAATCACCGACAAATCCTTACCATATTTTGGAAAATTGGACAATGGGTGAATTTACTGCGGACAGTTCGATTGTAGAACTTTTCCCCTAACCTGTCTATGTATTTGGGCATTGGGCATTGGGCATTGGGCATTGGGAATTGGGAATAGGGAATAGGGCATTGGGAATTGGGAATTGGGCATTGAAGTACTGATTTTTCCTTGCCCCTTGCCCGATGCCCCATGCCCGATGCCCCATGCCCGATGTCCCATGCCCATTGCCCCATGCCCGATGCCCATTGCCCAATGCCCATTGCCCCATGCTCAATGCCCAATGCCCAATGCCCCATGCCCCATGCCCCATGCCCTATCTTCAAACTACGCCGCAGCATACATTCTCAGTTTTTGCAACACCTCTTGAGTTAACTGAGAAAAAGATTTTGAACCTGATGATTGGGGAGAATTTAAAATAACAGGCATAAAATTATCAACAGCTTTAGCGACGTTAACATCAACTGGTATTTGTGTCTGACATATTTTGTTTGCATCAAAATCTTGATGAACGCGCTGCATGACTTGTTTATAATATCTGCCAGTTAACAGATTGGCGTTAGACATTGTAAAGACAATACCCAACATTTGGATATCAATCTTGGCTTCATGTTCGTGACTTTCTTTTAACTGAGCAATGCGTCTTTCTAGTAGCTGAATACCTACTACAGATAAAGGCTCTGGTTTTGCAGGAAGGATGTAGAAATTACTAGTTGCTAAAGCGCTACGAGTCAAAAGATTATAGCCAGGGGCACAGTCTAGGATAATAAAATCATACTCTTCGCGAACCGGTTCTAAGATTTTACCCAACAATACTCTTTCAAACCGATTCCAAATAGTTTCAAAATCCTTTTCACCAAGAGTAACTGCTTGATTATGCAGCATTTCTGAGACAACAAATTCATCGTACAGGTCAATATCTCCTGGTAGCAATTCCAGTCCTGGAAGATTACAAACCTGGGGTATAATGATATCTTGAATCGTAATATCTTGCTTTGACTCTGGACTGATAACTTGGTCTAGTAAATACCTAAAAGTCTTTCTGTGTTTGCGGCGCTTGGCAAACTCCACAGGCGACATCATGCTGAGTGTCGCACTAATTTGGCTATCTAGGTCAAGGACAAGTACCCGCTTACCGTGTTCTTTGGCTAAACAAGTTGCGATATTGACGCTGAGGGTAGTTTTACCTACGCCGCCTTTCATATTAGCAGTTGCAATTACATATCCCATTGTTTAAGTCCTTTGGTGACGCATTCTCATCCAATACTTGGAGGGTTTTGGGGTAAAGGGGAAAGGGAAAAGGGTTGTATCCCTTGCTTTACCCCCTTTCCCCTTCCCCTTTTTCCTAAAACCTACGTTGTATTGCATTCTCATCTAGGTAGCGTATACGTCTGGTTATCAAGTGAAAATTTTCGATAAATTTAACATTTCCCGACTCTCATAAAATTGATGTCGGTATCATAATCTTTGGTAGAGCAGTTTGAATTATATCAATTAAGGATGTGTTTGGTTTACACAGAGGGAATCTGGATATTTGTAGCCCATAAGCTTTGTAAGCGTTGTAGTTGAGGGCCGATTTGATATAGTAAATCACCTTTACCTAAAAGATATGCAGCAGCTATTTGTCTACCTCCCAAGACAATAGCAGAATCTGCTTCGCTGGCAGTACGCAAGGCGACTCTTCCTGGTAAATTTGAGCGGATGATGGGAGTAACGACTTTGGCTTCTGGACGTTGTGTGGCAATAATAAGATGTATTCCTGCTGCTCTTGCCATTGCACCCAGTCGCTTAATACTTTGTTCTAGGGCTGTGCGGGTTTCCTTTTCTGCCATAAAATCGGCATATTCATCAAAAATGCAGACAATCCGAGGTAAAGGCTGACGGGAACGTTGATTGTAAGTACTCAAATCAGCACACCCGGCTTTTTCAAACTGTTGGTAACGGGATTCCATTTCTGTTACCAGTTCATCCATCAGTTCAATAGCGCGATCGCCATCTTTAACAACTGGCGAATACAACCACCGCATCTGTTCAAACTCTGGAAATGTAACTCGCTTGGGATCGACAAGGGCTATTTGTAAATGTTGCGGAGAATGACAAAATATGAGACTGAGAAGGAGCGATCGCAAAAATTCACTCTTACCACTTCCTGTCGTACCACCCACCAAAAAATGACAAGTATTCGGATCGGATAAATCAGCTTCTACCAACTTTCCTTCTAAATTTACCCCAATTGCAATCTTTATAGGTGTTATTGTAGGTAATATTTGTGACTTTATAAAATCTTCAAACTTAGCAGCTTGTCTATCTTGACGGGGCAAATCAACACTGACATAGCCTGCTTGAGGAGCAATTAGGGGAGGATCTGCTAACCCCATCTGCACTTGCAAATCCGCAGACAATTTTAGTAAAGAGTTAACTTTAACACCAAGATGCGGTTTGAGCTTCACCCGGATGAAACTAGGTGCAACAGCAGCCCCCTGATAATCTACATCAACACCAAAAGATTTCAAAGTATTAACCAATTCTTCACCAACTGCATCAGCATTGGGTGATTGCTGATCATGTGTTGTAGATGAATCCCCCCTTTTAAAGGGGGGTTGGGGGGGATCAAAATTTGCATTCACAAAATAACTTTGACACTTTTGCTGCTGAGGACAAATTTCACATAGGTAAGGCTGAGTTGTTGGCGGCGGTGGATTGGGATGAGGAGGTTCCCAAGTCAACCATTGCTGCATCTGTTGTAATTTATAAGGAATTAACTGATGTACCGTATTTTCTAGCTGTTCCCAAGAATACTGATACTCTTTGAACTCTGGTAAAACACAGTAAACTGCTGAGTCAACAGGTACTTTTTTCTTTTGCCAGAGCATGTAACTATAAAGCGCAACCTGGGCTAATTGTGCTGATGGATCTACAGGTTGATAGGTTTTAAACTCCAGCACAGATAAGCGCTTGAGTTCAAAATTGAAAACTAAACAATCAAATTCGCCTCCTACTCTTTGTTTGCTTCCATCAGGGAGATTAAAATAATACTCAAGCTTGCGTTCTTCAGAAATAAAAGTGTTACGAATAACCGTTTCTGCACTGCAATAGCGGCGATTAGTTATCAGTAATTCAGCAAAGCGTTTAATTAATCCTTGTAATCCCTGCCAAACTTGTAGTAGGGGTTGTGCTTGATTGGCATCTTTTGTAATAGCTTGTTGCAAGTAAGAATAAAATTTTAATTCATAAAAAAATTGTCGCATCTTCGATGCAATTTCTTCTATCTGCAACTCGGATGCATCTGGTTGAAACAATTTTTTGAATCTAGGTTCATGGATGGCTAGACTGATAAATTCATCAGCCAATTGATGAAAAGTGTTGCCAATACCAATTTGGCTGTTTGGTGGTAAAAATAAGGTATTACCGCCAAAGCGTTGCTTTAAATAGAATAAGCGGGCACACTCAAAAGCAATTCTGACTTTAGTCGCAGTTAAAGACGTATTTTCAGATTTTTCTGGTGACTGTTTTGAACCATTAGATATCATATCAAAAATAGTACTTACAGCATTAGGATTAGAAATTTCTAATAAACGGCGATGCACAGCAGCAAGATAAACTGTATCCATCGCGGCGTATTGTAACTGTTTTTGGGTGAGGGGGCGCTTTCCCCAATCGCTTCCCTGTTCTTCTTTATCTACATTAGAAAAGTGACAAAGTTCTACTGCTAAAGTTTTAAGTTGTAAATTGGATACTTGTAAAGCTTCGCGGCTAATCTTTCTGGCTAACTTCAGGGTACAAGTAATATTTTTTGCTATTTCTCCACCCAGATATCTCAAATCAAAACTAGCATTGTGAAATACTTTTTCGATTTGAGGATTAACCATGATTTGGTTAATAAAATATGCTGACAAATCAGGTTGATCCAACACATCGATAATGTAAGCAAATTTACCAATATAATCTTTAGGTTCAGCTAATACCTGAATTATAGACAGTCGCGGATAGTAAGTATTCCAGTTAGCAATTTCTGTGTCTAACCAAAGTGTTTTAGCCGAGACAAATTGAGCAATTTGTTTTCTTATTTCAAGAGGTTGAGTTAGATATTGCATTAGCTAAGATACAACCTTTAAGTTACTAAACAAATTAATTGGTCTTGCAACTTAGCTTTAGGGTCAATAATTTGAACCTTTTTTTCCTGACAAAGTTGTTGAATTAAATCTTTAATTTCAGATTCTTTTACTAATGCAAAATTACTAACAGCTTGTTGAATTAAAGTTGGTACACCCATGTAACCCTGAATTTTTACTAGATTTAATAAAAACTCTTTTACGGGTTGTAAATCTGTTTGATGATTACTATTATCTTTGTCATCATTAGGAATAGTAACAATCTTTAGCTCCTGTAATAAAGTACAATTTTGTAAAACTTCGGACTCGCGGGTTAAAGTTTTGAGTTCCTCTAAATCAATGATTTTACCAAATACTACCAATTCGTTAGCAAGCGCAGAATTAACTAAGCTATGGTATGTAGCTAAGTAATGAACAGCAGACAGATTAGGTTTGATATGACCATGATTAGTATGTGTGAAAATTTGTTTGTAAATTTGATTTCCAGCTAAATTTGGCTTGCCTACAGAACCAAGCCTGATCAAGTACAAAGTTTGACAATGATTTAGTTGAATAGCTTTCTGGCAGGCATTCATAACATTATAAAAACTAGTCATATTTGAATCTTCTGTCCAGACTATCCCAACCTTTTGACGTTTACTAGATTGCTGATAACTAAAAGAATAATTGGCATACTTTCCTTTTAGGAGTTTAGGCTTAATTGCCGGTATCTGTAAGGCAGCTAAAGCTTCTTCCAACATCCTAATTAATTCCGGAGATGATAAAAGAGTAATTTTAGTATTTTTGGTTTGAACTTTCTTATACTCTTGCTGCCATAGTAATTGAAACTCTGCCTTTATCCTCTCCCTATCATCAACTGGGGGTAGAGGATTTATAGGAGTAGGTGTTTCATCGCTTGTAGATTGTACGGATGGAGTAACTACAGGAGGTTTTGTATAACTTGGTGTTTTGATTTTTTCCTTATATTTTTGATACTCCTGACGCCCTAAAATTAGTGTATTTCTGGGTAGAGTTCTTCCTCCAGGGAAATTTAGCTCTAATGCTTGCCGAGTTAATGGGTAAATTGGAGAATTAGGCTGAGGAGTAGCTTCTTGGTGTAGTGGATTTAGACGAAAAGCCCAAAGTGCTTCTGCTTGGTCTAGCGTAATAAGTTTTAATCTAACAGCTCTATCAATTCTAGCTTTGTCTGCTTGTTGAATGCGATCGCCATTACGTTTCCAAGTATTAGTAATGATACTGATTATGATTAAAAAGTTTTTGAGATTGTCATTGTGTATTGTTGTATTGACGTTAAACAAAGCTTGAAAATCCTGAAATCCATCTGATAGGTGGGGAATATTGTCTAAATTGTCAAAACATAAAACAATGGGTTGGGTTTCAGTAGAAATTCTGCCAAAGTTTGCCAAAATGTTTTTAGCGGCATCTTCTGTATCGATGCAGTGTTTAACCCTTAAGGCTTGCATTGACTCTTCACTTAAGTCATCTCCTCTTAACCACTCGCAGGCTAAAGGGTATATTTCTGGGTCGGTAAGGTCATGCAGTACTCCAAAAAAAATATCGGGATTGTAGATACCTATTTGTTTATAGGTGTCCTTGAGGTGTTTAATAAATTTTTGGCGATCACTTTGTAAAAACTGCCAAATACTATCATTAAATATTCTTTGTTTGAGGCTACGTTTAGTAAAAGCAGATAAACTTTTGAGCCACAACATCAACTGAGACTCTTGCTCACCTTCTGGAATTTGGATTAAACTATCAACGCTATAGCGCAGGATATGACGCCAAATATGGTCACTATCAACCCAAGGACCGATGTAGGCAAAAAAAGCTTTGGGGTTAAGAGTGCGCTTGAGACGACCTAATAGATAACTCTTGCCAGAACCGGAATCACCTAACAGCAGTATGCTACGGCTACGATGGTCTGTAGCAACTAAATCTAACAACCCTTCAATCTCAGCAATTTCTTGTTGATGAATTGACTCAACCATTAACGCTGAGTCTTGCTGTTCTCCCCAAAAGTTACCCGGTTTTAAATTTATCAAGTCAAAAGGGTTTACTTGGCGTTTAATAATGTCGTCAATAGCTGTCATGCTTCTAGAAGGGTGAGAGTAGCGAACGAATTTGGCAGTTAAAAATAAACTGAAAGATTGCTAATTTACGGTGAGAAAAAACAACGAACCACCGACGTTTTGAGTAATTCCAGCATCAATTTGTTCGGGACTGTAGGCATTAGCTTCTTGCAAAGAACTCAACTCAATTTGGTCATTCGCTTGCAAGCGATACAGCGCCTTATCTAAATCATTCCGTGACAGTGGCGGTTGTAACTTTTGACGCAGGTGGAAAATTGGTAAATAATTGTCAGTACCAAGCTCCCGATCCAATTTACGAATGGTTTCTAAAATTTCTTCATCACTGATATTGATAATAGTTTCAACCGCTGACTCTGCACTGCTAGCTGCTAAAGTAGATACTTGTTCTGCCTTAACATGCAAAGTTTTCCGCAAAAAGCGGACGTAATTATTCAGTAGATCCAGGCTAATGTTTGCGGCTCCCTTGGGACTGTAATCATCCCGCAAATACTCAATTCCTCGTTCAGTCAGCCAAACCTCAGCTTTTGTTCTTTTGAGTTTAGTTTCAACCTCAATTAATCCGTGATCTCTCAGGGTTTTCAATATCGCCTCTTTCTCAGTCGCCGTCAGCGATGACAATTTGATTTGGCTGGGGGTAATTTTGCTGGAAGCTTTACTTATCCTCTCCAGTACTTTGAGTTCTTTGTCTGTGATGGGTAACTGGGCTGAATCGAGTTTCAATAGAGCTTTGCCAGGTGATAAAATTTTTACAGCGGCAATCTCGCGGGAAAAATCGACCAATTCGCGATCGCCCAAAGCTCGACAAATTTTGTCCTTACCTTTAAAAGCTTTGAAACTGTTGGCATTCAAGCTTGACCGATAATTGGAGCATCCCAACAGCTTTAGTAGGAACTTTAACTCATTCGTTTCCATGCGGGTAATCTTGCCTGTATCAGAATCAGCACTACTCTAGCTCGAACTGCAAGAATTGACACACCTTTTTAATCCTAACTAGAATTAAGCGATCGCGCATTCACCCACCCCCCATCCTCCCTCTGCGCCTCTGCGCCTCTCTTGTGAGATCCTACCCCCTCATCCGCCTTACCAACTCAAACGCGATCGCACGCACCCCCACCGGTAACAGCGCCAACCCTAACCCCGTCCAAGCCTTAACACGAGAAAAAGACTTTCCCGCCAAAACCAACTCTCTTCCTTTCTCAGTTTCTCCCCTTTCAATCAGCCGCAAACCTAACAACAACTGCGTTTCCGTCAGACGCTGTAACCTAATTTTCTCCAACTTCTCCGACTCAAATTTATAACTATTCAAATACCGCAACTTATCATACAAATAAGGAATTGCTCGATTAATTCCTTGCTGTTCAGCATGTACGCGGTATTCCATCAATAACTCTGGCAAATAATAACCCTTCTTACCCGCCAAAGCTAGCCGCACAAATAAATCATTATCCTCACAATTTTGCCAATTCGGCTGCATAAACCCCACTTTTTCTAGAGTTTTGCGGCGAAATAAAGTCGCACCAATTTGAAAGCTTTGTTTGACAAACACAACTTCCAGCAAATTATCTACCACACCTGCTGGTAAATTCGCTCGACCCCAGCGGCGAGAATTCTCTTGAGTTTTCGCCTCATCCCTGACATTATTAATATCAATTATCCAATGGTCAGTACCAACAAAATCTACGCTAGAGTCTTGCTCTAACATAGCAACGGTACGCGCTAAAAAATCTGGAGTTAGTCTATCATCATCATCAAATTTAATAAAATATTCACCTATTGCAGCCTCATAGCCAGAACGCATATTATTGCTTTTACCAACATTTTTTGAATGGCGAATATATCTAATCCGGCTATCTGTGTATTGTGATATCAACTTCGGCGTACCATCACGCGAACCGTCATCACAAATGATTAATTCCAAATCTTCATATGTCTGCTGTAGTACGCTTTCAATAGCAAATGGCAGTAGATTGACCCGATTGTATGTAGGAATACAAATACTAATTTTGGACATATATTTACAGATAAATATAAATAAGAAATGTGGAGTATTATTCCACACTCTAATTACTTAGACAATAGTTCTTTTTATTTTCTTCATAGCCTTTTGAAGATATCGATTAGTTCTCGCTTTTAGACTTGACTGTTTGAGCATTTTTGGTCTTTGCTCTGGGTTTTTTAGAAAACGATAATATAAAAATTCATCTCGATAAAGAATATTCACATCTTCTCCATTACATAAACGAGCAAAATCACCAGCAGGATAACTCATGTAGTGAATGCGATGAATCGGCTTTAATCCTTCTTGATTGTAAAGAACATTATTGATATTCACAAAAGAGTCTGCATTGGCGCAGTTTCCAGTTCTATCTTGACCATTGGGGCTAAGGGTATAGTTAAACATAGAGTACTTGTTGTCTATGGTCATGTAATTAAATAAAGCTGAACTAGACCACCAAAATTTTCTCTGAATCCATTCAATTTCTTTTTTCTCTATCAAACGATATTTTAAAATGTTTAAATCTTCTATTCCAAACAGTCTTTGATGGGAGGCAAAGAAACTATTGCAATGAATTCGAGAACGCAATTCGGCTTCTTGGAGGTTAGTTGTACTTTCCACAACTTCAATATCAATGTCTGTAGCTTCTATTGACTTAGCATGTTCCCAATCATCAAAAACTAAATCATAACTATCCAACTTCGCCAAGACATCATCAATCGCTTTCATTGCTAAGCTGTCAGCGTCATAAAACACAAATCTTTCAAAGTCACCATCAAAAGCAGCGAATTTTCTATGAACAAAACCTTTATACCAACCCGGACGAGTCAACTTAGATTCTCTGGCTCTTGAATGAGCATCCCACACCTCATTCACAAAGTCATCCCAGCGCTGAATTGCTTGCCAATTGTCAAAAAGTGTGACATTTGCTCTAGATTTTATCTCTTCTTTAAGTAGGTCGATTTGTTTGTTATAAGGAATAATACAAACCGGAATATCTCGGCTAACATTCATTTCAATGCTATTTAATAATGCCACCAATTGGTCATAAACCGCGTCATTGGCAAGAGTATAAATACCGAAAGATTTCATGCAGAAAATCCTTTTATCTTCCGTTTATAAGTAGCTCAAATATATAGATAACCTGATGATGACGTAAACTGTATCAACAAGTCATCTTATATATAGAACTGCGATCGCTAGTATTATTCCCAAATAATTAGGTTTATGAACATCTTAATGCTATCTTCTACCTTTCCCTACCCACCAACACGGGGGGGAACTCAGGTGAGAACTTTTAATTTACTCAAGTATCTCAGTCAATTTCATGCAATTACGCTTGTAACTCAACGGGAACCTGATACTACAGACGCAGAAATCGCAGGATTGCAGAATTGTGTAGATAGTTTAGTCGTTTTTAATCGTCCGAAAGATGTTGGTAGCAGCGGCGGAATAATTAAGAAAATCCAGCGTTTCCAAACCTTTTTGCATGAAGGAATACCGCCAAGCGTCTTAAACCGCTACTCTGTGGAGATGCAAGACTGGGTTGATAATTTTGTGCAGGCGAGAAAATGCGATGTGATTACCTGCGAACACAGCGTCAATGAAATTTATATAAAACCTCATTACCAAGAATTAGTGCGAACCGTAGTTAATGTGCATAGTTCTGTTTACGGTACTTGTCGCAACCAACTAGAAACAGGTATTTCTGAAAATCCTCTCAGAGACAAAATAAATTTGCCACTGTTGCGGCGTTATGAACAACGCTACTGCTCTAAATTCTCTACTATTGTGGTGACTACAGAAGAGGATAAAATTCAACTGCAAGAATTTAATCCCAATGTCGAAATAACAGTTATTCCTAATGGCGTAGATTTACTGTCATTCCCCTACCGCACTAATGATCCAGGGGGACACCGTTTAATTTTTATCGGTGCAATGGATAATTTAGCAAATATTGATTCTGTTTGCTTTTTCTGCAATGAAGTTTTACCAAAAATTCAAGAATGTTTTCCGGATACTACTTTCGATATTGTCGGTTCTCGTCCTGTACCGGAGGTTTTGGCACTTCAAGAAAAACCGGGAATTACTGTAACTGGACGTGTACCTTCAATGGTAGAGTACTTGCACAAAGCAACTGTTTGCGTTGTACCGATGCGGACGGGATTTGGTATTAAAAATAAAACTTTAGAAGCGATGGCTGCGGGTGTACCAATAGTAGCAAGCGATCGCGGTTTAGAAGGACTAGCTGTAGATGGTGCAAAAGTACCATTAAGAGCTTTACGAGCAAATCACCCTGCTGAGTATATTAGCGCAATTAGTCATCTATTTAATAACGCTGAACTGCGAGATGAATTGTCTTGCAATGGTAGAGAGTTGGTAGAAACTAATTTTACTTGGGAAACTGCTGGTAGGCGTTATGAGGAAGTGTTAGGAGTGAGGAGTTAGGAGTTAGGAGTTAGGAGTTAGGAGTTAGAAATTGTAGAGACGCAACCGGTTGCATCTCTACAGGGTGAACTCTGTTCATGGGGTTTCTTGCAAAAGTCTATTTTCAAAAAAATCAACCACAGATGGACACAGATGAACACAGATTTTATTGGTGTTCACCCCCTTGCTTCAGTCCTCTTTTAGAGGAGTTTTGCTATGAGACTGGGACTTATAGTCCCAGGCGGATATAAGCGAAGTCGAAAATTCTTAAATACTAATCGTTAAAGGGGGAAAGGGCTAAAAACCCACATTTTCTGATATCTTGCACTATTCTCAACAAGAGCCAGAGGCTCTAATTCTCGTTACCAGGTTCAACCTGGTAACGAGGGTTTGGAGGCTCCGCCTCTTGTTCAACCTGGTAACGAGGGTTTGGAGACTCCGCCTCTTGACTGTTGCAAAAGCGTGCAAGATATCAGCATTTTCCCATTTAACCGAACCGTATTGGGCAATACTTGACAACCATGAGTATAAAAGAAAAAAACTAATTAAAATTTTCGTTGAATTTACTGAAAACTCCCATGGCAAAAAGTTCGCCAAAACCATCATCTAATCAAAATCAGCCTCCTGCTGGTGTCAGAAAGCGCGTTGTCAAAAAAATCAGGAAGCTGTCGGGACAGGTTCCCACGAAGAGTTCTAAAAAAGGTGTGCGGCGTGTGATGGTGAAGAAAAATTCCCAGCAACGGGGAAATAAGCTGGCGTCATTGATAGCGATCGCAATTTTGTTAAGCAGTATTTGTTTGGTTGCAGCTTTTGCCTGGGTTAGTATTGAATTAATCTTCAATCCCGATAAAGTTACTTGGCTCAATCAGCTTTTACCGGGATGGGTGACAAACTCCTTAAATAACGTCGAACCTCCGCAAACTCTGCCAGAAATTAAAACTAACCTCAAAAAACAAGACTGGATACCTGGAGAAATTCTCCCCTTAACAGGTGATACAACGGAATCTTTTTTACTACCTGTTTTCAAGCAGCGCCCCAATTGTCAGTCAGATTGCAACGATATAGTTGAACTGAGGGTTTATCAGCGATCGCTAGATTTAGAATTGCAGTCGAAATCAGAAAAATACTACACTCTGGCAACTCAACAATCTATAACTGGATTAGAAGAATCTTTTGTAATTACCCCCTTGGTTGATGCTACATCTGAAAATCAAGGTTCTAGCATTGCCTTACCTGTAAGTAAAATAGGACGCTTTGAAAGTGGGACTCCATCAGGCGTTTGGTATTATTTGCAGGGTAAGCGTCAACAAGGAACTTATGCGATCGCCTACGGTTACATAGTTCATTACAACCCTGAACGCACTCATCTGCAAATGATGTTATCTTGGACAAGTCCCTCCGAACAATTACCGCAATGGCGACAGGTAACTGGTGGTGGTGCGAAAGAATTAGTTGTGGATCAAACTGTCGGTTTAGAACCTCAGCTACGCATTTATCAAGCTAAGCCCGTCAAGTTTATTCTCAACCCGATCCAACTCGAAGAAATTTCTCTACAACCACCCGTCCTCAATGATAAAGCTTACCAAAATGCTTTGTTAATTGCCCGTAGTGGACTGTGGACACCAGCTTGGGAATGGTTGCAATTCATCAAGAAACAACGTAAAGGCGGAATTCCAGCAGCAGCGCAAGCACAAATTGACATGATTCGCTTGCACTCCCAACTTACCAAAACCCAAGCTGATACAACTTGGGCTAGTCCTAGCCAACAAGTATTGGTAGATTTAATAGATGGACGTTGGGGAAAAGCTTTACAGGTGTTTGAGGCGTCGCCGCAAAATGTCCAAGAAATTGCTACTTTACTCAAAGCTGATACAGGAAGGTTATGGACTCGTGCTGAAGCAGCATTACAAGTAAACCCGAATCGACCGGAAGTACAGGCTTGGGCAGCTTTAATTTTAGCAGCTCAGCAGGGACAAAAACGGGCTAATTCTTTTCTTGAGGGACAAACCAAAATTAGCAAAGAGTCCCTTACTTATATTCAAAATCTGCTTGCAAAACTCAATGGAGAGATAACACAGTCAAAATCAACTCATCAAACGCCAGATTATCGCTTGGGTGCAGACAATTAAAGATGTTAACCCCGTCGAGAAAGGTAAAGATTTTCGACAATTCTTGACAGCGATCGCCAAGCTTTCAACAGAAAATTCCTTAGCTTTATTGATAGAGAATGCCAATAACTACAGCCTGAAACGCTGTTCAGACAAAAGCTTTAAGTAGTAGCCCCCTACTGACATTCGCACCAATGCTAATTTTGGCGATCGTTATCTTCAGTCACTAACCTACTCTTCCTTAGCAGTAGCTGCTAGGCGCTTAGTTTTCAAGTTTTGCAACTGCTGTAACAAACAGTCAACTTCGGCTTGCAAGTCCATAAATTTGACTTGCTGATCAGCCTGATAGAAACACTTATCTAACTTTGTTGCCAAAGCAGTGTAGGACTCGCGATCAAAAACACTAGATGTGGACATTGCTAACTAGATCCTGAACTCAACTCACACCATTAGGAATATTATAATAAGGTTATTTGAAGAATTATTAAATTTTTGTATAATTTAGATTTATCCTGATCATTAAGATTCAGATTGTATACTATGTGACTGCTAGGGGCTAGGGGCGCTTGGACTAGGGGCTAAGGGGCTAAGGGGCTAGGGGTAGTAGTGCCCACCAATTATTCAGAAAGTAGGGCATAGCCCTGCCTACGTTAGATTTGTTAACAACATGATTATTTATTTCCGGGCTTTAGTTAGGACTTACGCAAAGTCAGGTCAAAACTAACCACACTCGTACACAAAGAGAGGTTAAGGAGAGGTTTTGTGTAAGTAGTGTCAGTCATCGCTATTCACCCTTGGCATTAGTTAACAAAACGTAGCGCAAAGGTTTCCAGAGAAATAGCTAAGCTAGGGGCTAGAGGCTAATAATTTTGGATTTTAGATTTTAGATTTTGGATTAATTTAAATTAAAATTAAAATCTCCTCTAATACCTAACCCCTAGTCCAAGCGCCCCTAGCCCCTAGTCCCTAACCCCTAACCCCTAGCCCCTAGCCCCTAGCCCCTAAACCCTATTCAAGAAACTTAAAAAACCCGTGACTTTAAGCCTGTCTGTTGTTACATCTCATCGCCAACCCTGGCCCGGACTGATAGAACAATACCGCGAATACTTGCCTGTCAGCGAAAAAACGCCGGTTGTCACCCTGTTGGAGGGTAATACTCCCTTGATACCAACTCCCGCGATCGCGCAACGCATAGGCAGACAAGTACGTGTTTTCGTAAAATACGATGGTCTTAACCCCACTGGTAGCTTTAAAGACCGAGGCATGACAATGGCAATTTCCAAAGCCAAGGAAGCTGGGGCAAAGGCGGTAATTTGTGCTAGCACGGGTAACACCTCAGCATCGGCGGCGGCTTATGCAAGGCGTGGGGGGATGCGTGCCTTTGTATTAATTCCCGATGGTTATGTGGCGCTGGGTAAATTGGCGCAGGCACTGTTGTATGGTGCAGAGGTACTGGCAATTAAAGGTAATTTTGACCAAGCTTTGGAAATTGTCCGGGAAATGGCTGAAACTTATCCAGTGACTTTGGTAAATTCAGTTAATCCTTATCGCTTGGAAGGACAGAAAACCGCAGCATTTGAAATTGTCGATATTTTAGGCAATGCTCCCGACTGGTTATGTATCCCGGTGGGTAATGCAGGGAATATAACAGCATATTGGATGGGATTTTGTCAATATCATCAGATTGGGAAGTGCGATCGCTTGCCTCGGATGATGGGTTTTCAAGCAGAGGGTGCAGCACCCTTAGTGACAGGTGAACCGGTAGCGCATCCAGAAACCATCGCCACCGCTATTAGAATTGGCAACCCCGCTAGTTGGGAGAAAGCCGTAGCGGTGAAATCAGCAAGCATGGGCAATTTCCACGCCGTCACCGATGCAGAAATATTGGAAGCCTATAGACTGTTGGCATCAGAAGAAGGCATCTTTTGCGAACCAGCCAGCGCGGCTTCCGTCGCCGGCTTGTTGCAAGTAAAAGACCAAATTCCCACAGGTGCAACCGTGGTTTGTGTTCTCACCGGCAACGGTTTAAAAGATCCAGATACAGCTATTAAACACAGCAACAGCCAATTTAAACAGGGCATTGAGCCGGAAATTAAAGCTGTGGCTGAGGTGATGGGATTTTGAAAAGTTAGGAGTGAAGAGTTAGGAGTTAGGAATTAGGAGTTAGGAGTTAGGAGTTAGGAGTTAGGAGTTATGAGTTAAAAATTCCTAACTCTTAACTCATAACTCCTCACTCTTAACTCATAACTCTTTCTCCCCACTGGCACGCTGTCGCGTCAAGCTATCAATGGCATCACCTAAAGCAGTGGTAAGGCTTTTACGGGTTTGGGCATGGTTTTCTTGCTCGGTTTTCAAAGCTTGTTGCAAGCGATCGCGTTCTTTCATAAATGAAATAAGTTTGGCTTTGAGATCATCCACAGTTTTGATTTGTGCTAATTCTTGTTGCATAGCTGTTATAACTGCGGCGTCGTTGAGTTGGGTTTCCTCAATACCCTGCATACGCTGAATTTCTGCTTTTAATGACGCAATAGCTTGTTTTGACAACTGGGCATCTGTGCGCCGTTGTTCTGCTTCAGTGTTGTAGAGTTTACGCCATTTTTCTGCACTTTCCCAAGCTTCATCACGTTCTTTTTGCAACTGTGACAATTGCTGTTTGAGCGTTTGAATTTCAGCTAACCATTTTTGTGTTAAGTCTTGACTCATATCAATTTTGGATAGTCATTAGTCATTAGTCATTAGTCATTAGTCATTAGTCATTAGTCATTAGT
>JBHYDF010000161.1:0-19336 GCA_051861145.1 Nostocaceae cyanobacterium | reverse complement strand
TAACCATTAACCATTAACCATTAACCATTAACCATTAACCATTAACCATGAACTACCAACAAGGAAAATTTCACAAATCCGGTGTAGATTACTATATTAGCAAAATTTTATGTCTAGAGAAAGATGTCAATAGCAAGAGTAGAAAGTTAGTCTAAACAATCAGGCCACTTGATGTGTAATAATCAATTGCTCCGTTGTGATTAATCAATTCTCGGAAAACTTAGTCAATCAACAAGTTGCAAAAACATCTGTTGAGGGTTATAAACTTAGCTGGTTTGATAGATTTTGTCTGTGGTATCCTCCTGGCTGGTTGATTTTATTCAATCGTCATTGGCAGCATTATCATTCAGATCCGGATGGATGGAATTGGTTGGAATACATCTTATTTTTAATTCCTGGCGGGTTTTATTTAGCGGTGTTGATTCGCTGGTTACGTCTTGGATGTCGTTTGCCGCACTCTGAATATAGTGAATTTGACCCTAAATATCAGCAAGCTTTTCGTGAAGAAATTCTTGCTCCCATCGTTGAAAATTATTTTCGTGGGGAATTGCAACAAGTTGAAAACTTGCCACATACAGGACCAATGATTGTGGCAATGAATCATGCAGGAATGTGTTTTCCTTGGGACTTTTTAAGTTTGGGTTATTTATTAGCTAAAGAACGAGGATGGATAATACAACCTTTGGCTGGCGTATCTTTATTTGACCATGCTTGGATGGTTTGGTGGCTCCCAACTGGGTGGTCAACAGTTTTAGGTGGTGTCAGAGCAGAGTTAGATGATTTTGCAGCTGCAATACAAGAAGGTAAAATTTTGTTGTATGCGCCAGAAGGTTTACGCGGTCCTAGAAAAGGTTGGGGAAAGCGCTATCAATTGGAAAAGTTTAATTTGAGTTTTATTCAGTTGAGCCAACGCTTTCAAGTACCAATTTTACCTGTTATTTGCACCGGTAATGAAAATTTACATCCTTGGACTGTCAATTTCCAAAAATTGCAGAGATTATTGCAATTACCATTTTTGCCTTTATCTCCTTTGATGCCGGTTTTTATTCTCTTTCCTTCAATGGGTGTTTGGGCAATGAAAAGCCGTTTGCGTTACTTTATTAAGCCGATGGAAGTAACAACTTCATTACAAGGGCATAAAGCAGCTTATGAACAAGCGCAATCATTGCGAGAAAAAATGCAAAGTCAAGTTAATATTTTGCTGAAAAAATAGACACAGATAAATGTTATTTTCTACCGTAGGGTGGGCACTGCCCACCAGTGCTGATTTTTAGGGCATAACCCTATCTAAATTCTTAGCGTTTTTAAACGCAGAGGAACGCAAAGGATACGCAGAGGAACGCAGAGTTTTTCTGAATTTAATTCGTTACACATTTGTGTTCGGATAGGGTGCTAGGCATAGGCGGACTTAGTTTTTGTAACCGCGACTTCGGTCGTTGGTTACTTTTGCTTTTTGTAAAAGTCAGAAAAAGTCAGCAGATTATCAAGAATTTCGGAAATTATTTGGTAAGGATTGATGAATAAATTAAAATTCCAACAAAATTATTATCTACAATCCTATTTATATGAAAATTGTGCAAAAATGCCTAAATAGCTTAACTATTGCAGGTTTACTTTTTATCGTTCCTGCCAACATAAATTATTTTGTTCGTGCCCAATCACCTCAAACCCTCACTCAAAACTCAAGTGCAAAAATTCTGATTAAAGATGAGTTGTACTTTGGCTTATCCAAGCCAAGAGGAAAGATGGTATCTGAGGTTGAGTGGCAGCAATTTTTGAGCCGTGTAATTACACCCCGCTTTCGTGAAGGACTAACTGTGATGGATGCCTACGGGCAATATGTTAACAGTTCAGGCAAACCAATCAGGGAAAAGACTAAAGTAATCATTATAATTTATGAAAACAGCCCAACTAAAAATCACATGGTTGAAGAGATGATATCTAGCTATAAAAAAACATTTCAACAAGAATCAGTTTTAAGGGTAACTAGCACTGTCAGAGTTTCTTTTTAAAGTTTAGTAGGTATCACAGGGGCAAAAATATATATTTATATAGGCATATTCACAAGGGGTTAAATTAATAGGTTTTGACAGAGCGATAATTTTTCCAAATAAGTAATTTTCCTATATTTTGGGCTATTTGCCGACAATTGTAACTTAAAGATGATGTCAAAAATGGATCAATCCCCGTTAGGATGATATGCGGTTTGTTTATTAAATGGTCAATTTTTAACTGGCCGCTTTTAGCTTTTTATTGTTTCGGGGGCTACCAAATATGTCAAAACAAATGGGAAAGAAAATCGCACCTGCACCGATGCCTAAAGAAATTGGGGTAGTTGATTTGATTGATAATTATTTCACAGCCTACAATTCGGCACGGTTGCGGGAAGCGTGTCAGCTACTTAGTCGGGATGTGCTACAACCTGGCGTGACGGTGGGAGTTAGCCTTTCCGGTGCGATGACGCCAGCAGGATTCGGGGTTTCGGCGCTAGCCCCGTTGATTCGCAATGGCTTTATTGATTGGATAATTAGCACGGGTGCAAATCTTTATCACGATATGCACTATGGTTTGGGTTTTGAATTGTTTGCTGGCAATCCGTTTTTAAATGATGTAAAGCTACGTCAGGAAGGCACTATCCGTATTTATGACATTATTTTCGGATATGATGTTCTTTTGGAAACTGATGCTTTCATCCGTAAGATTCTACAAGCAGAACCATTTCAAAAACGGATGGGAACCGCTGAATTTCACTATTTACTGGGCAAATATGTCCGAGAGGTAGAAAAAAAAATGGGAGTTAAGCATTCTTGTTTAGTGGCGACGGCTTATGAGTGTGGTGTACCAATTTACACTTCTTCTCCTGGTGATAGCTCTATTGGTATGAACGTTGCTGCTTTGTCGCTGGAAGGTTTCGAGTTAGTGTTAGATCCTTCAATTGATGTGAATGAGACGGCAGCGATCGCCTACAATGCGCGAGAAGGAGAAGGCAAGAGTGCGGCGGTGATTATCGGTGGTGGTAGTCCCAAGAATTTTTTGCTACAAACTCAACCGCAAATTCACGAGGTATTGGGTTTGGAAGAAAGGGGACATGATTATTTTGTGCAATTTACCGATGCTCGTCCTGATACCGGTGGTTTGTCTGGGGCAACCCCTTCAGAAGCGGTTAGCTGGGGTAAAGTTGATCCCCAAGAGTTACCTAGCACGATTGTTTGTTACACCGACAGCACGATCGCACTACCTTTGGTAACAGCATACGTAATTAACCAGTGTTCACCCCGTCCGTTAAAACGGCTGTATGATCAGCGTCGAGAGATGCTGGAAAAACTACAGAAAGATTATCTGGCAAATAAAACCCAACCAACAGAGAAAATTCCTGCTGCTGTGGCTGATGATGCTTCAGGAGAAATGGCAACCTATCCCTGTGGTAGGCTGATTCCTAATACGCGGGGAGGGGAGTAGGGAGTGGGGCATTGGGCATTGGGCATTGGGCATTGGGCATTGGGCATTGGGAATTGGGGATTGGGCATTGGGGATTGGTTTTCTTACCATTGCCCGATGCCCCTTGCCCAATGCCCCTTGCCCAATGCCCCTTGCCCGATGCCCACTCCCCACTCCCTACTCCCTACTCCCCCTTCCTACCAAGAAATAAGTCATCATCTTTCCTTTGCCTTTGATTTCAATTTCGCCGCGCTTTTCTAAGCAGAATTCTTCACGTAAAAATTTATAGGTAGCTTCTGTAACTTGAATTTTTCCTGGTAAGCCTTGAGATTCCATACGGCTAGCTATGTTTACCGTATCTCCCCAGAGGTCATATGTAAATTTTTTAATTCCAATTACTCCTGCGACTACCGCGCCAGTATGGATACCGATGCGGATGCTGAAGTTTTGCTGATTTTCGATGTTAAATTGCGCGATCGCTTTTTGCATATCCAACGCCATTTTAGCGATCGCTTGCGCATGATCTGGGCGGCGTGTGGGCAAACCGCCAACTACCATATAAGCATCGCCAATAGTTTTGATTTTCTCTAAACCATATTCTTCGCTGAGGCGGTCAAAAACTGAGAAAATTTGATTGAGTAAGTTTACCAGTTGAATCGCACTCAGTTTAGAAGCGATTTCGGTAAAGCCAACGATATCTGCAAACAACACTGTAACATCAGCAAAATCTTCCGCTATTGTGCCTGTTTGTTGTTTCAAACGGTCGGAGATTTCTTGTGGTAGTATGTTCAGCAATAAGCGCTCTGTTTGTTCTTGTTGATGGCGCAGTGCTTCTTCTGCTGCTACTCGCGAGGTGATGTTGCGAAAAATGCCGCGAGTTGCAACTGGTTTTCCACCAATAAATTTACAGCTAATGTTTCCTTCTACAAAGATTTTTTCTCCATTTTTGGTAATAAATGCAGTTTGCAGTTGCTCAAACTTTTCTCCTGACAGCATCCGATGAAAAAGCTCTCGATATTCAATTCTACAATCGGGATGGATGATGTCAAATACATTCATTTGCACAATTTCCGATTCTTTATATCCCAAGGTTTCTTGCCATGCACGATTCACATACACAAAATGACCATAGGGTGTAACACATTGAATTAAATCATTTGCATTTTCAAATAAATCTCGATATTTTTCTTCACTTTCTAAAAGCGCTTCTTCTGCTTGTTTGCGCTTGATGAACTGAGCGATTTGGCTACCAATAGAAAGCATAACTTGTAGTAAGTCAGCATCTTTTGGTTGCACTTCCCGACTCAAGAAAATCATCACCCCGAAAATTTCATTGTCACCCAAAATCGGAACGCCAAATGCTGCATGTAAACCTGCGGCGGTAGCAACTTGCGATCGCGGACAATTTGTATCGTCTACTAAATCGCTCATCCATTGAGGGGAACAGGTTGCCCAAATTCGACCAGGTAAGCCATAACCATAATTATATGTTGTTTGCCAGGTAATAGCTTTTAACTCGCGGACAGCAACTGTTCGTGATGACCAAATTTCGACGCACCTCAGTACAGAATTCAGATTCTGCCCAATCACCGATGCGGTTATGTATTGATTTGCTGTCCAAATTTCTCCTAAATCCCATCCCAAACTTTCACAAATTACCCGCAAAATTTGCGGCATTGCCAGTTTTACTCTTTTTGATTCTGATAGAATACGAGTAATAGCATATTGGGCGCTATTAAGCTGTTGCCTGCGCTCTCTAGCGGTAATATCCCGACCTATGTAGACAATATCATCTTCTAAACCTTCTACTTTGTTCTGAATAATCGAACACGAAAAAGCAATTAACAGCTTTTCTCTATTTTTGGTTCTACAAACTAACTCTACATTTTGAAAATATTTTTTTAATAAAGATATTTGCTGAATTGCTTGCTGAAATAATTGATTGTCAATTAGCAAGGATATTTGCTGATTTATTAATTCTGCTTCGCTATAGCCAAATAACTGAATAGCTGCATTATTTACTTTTTTAATTCTTCCGGATATAGTCGTCACTATAAAGGCATCTGCCATTGAAGTGATAACTTTATCCATGTAATTTTTATAGGCAGTTAAAATACTTGAAAGTAGATCAGCTTCATTAGCTCTCTGTAATAATTTTTGTTTGACAATCATCCTTTCTGTCACATCTTCAATCAGGATGATTAAGCGGTCTTCGTTTTGATTTTCGCTGGAATAGGCAGTAATATATATATTGATATAAAAATTACATATATTTTCAGAATATCTGCCAATACCTTCTAATTCAAATAGTTCCTGTTTGCCTTCTAGGATAGATATAAACACATCTTCAAGCCCGATAAATTCAGGAAAAGCAAGACGGACATCTTTTCCTGGTATCGCCTCTTCTGGACGAGCAGCAAATCTTTGCACTTGCTCAGAGGTATGTATAATTTGAAAGTTTCTATCCACTTCCAAGCATTCAAATTTACGTGAAACATGATTTTTGTTAAAAATTTTATCTAGTACCTGGTATTTCATTAGGGTACGGTAAAAAGTAGAGAACAAAGCAAGGGAAGATTGTTAATATTGCAATGGGGTTACTTGGTTTAATTGTAAACTTAGTCAAGGAACAATACCCCATTCGACAAGCAGAATCTCAAAATAAGCCTGTCGGTTGTATAACTGCTAGGACTTACGCAAAATCATGAAAAACGAAGCGCACTCGTACACAAAGGAATAAGAGATTGGGAGAATTCTTGCGTAAGTCCTAACTACACTTTTACCTAAAAACTGCTGCTCTTGCAGATTTACGAGCTAAAATTCCTAAAATTTGCAGCTTAAGGGCAAAAAAGAGGTTATTCAGCAGCAAATATCTGATTATCTTCTGCTTATGACTTGAATTCAGTTTTTAGGACTACAAATTTAAGATAACAAGCTTTAGAAAAGTCAACAGCCCTTCGGGCGGGGAAAAGGGGAAAGGGAAAAGGGGAAAGGAAATATCTAAAAAATCCCATTCCCCCTGCCCCTTATCCCCTGAGGGGACCCCACCTTCCCCTTTCCCCTTTCTCGGTCAATGAGTAGAAATACAGTTAAAATAATGATTAAAATTTTTTAAGAGGTTGAGTTAGCATTTGCTAAACCCAACCGCTTGCATAACTCTCACACGCCATGCTGACTGAAATATTGCCTTTTAGCTTTGATTTAAACGCAACCGCTATTGCTGGAGCAAGCTTGTGGTCTTTAGCGCTATACTTAGGTTTTTCCCGATTCAGTGAATGGGTAATAGAGCAACTCAATCGCTGGTTCAACTTTGCCGAGCGATCGCTTTACATGAGCAAGTCAGAATTTGAAAAGACTCGTAAGGCAAGAGAATCGCAAAACGCTTTTTACGCTTCAGTGTTGAGTATTGTACCTTTTCTTGCCATTGGGGCTTTATGTAACTGGGGTGTGGAAATAACTTTAGGTAGCAGTTGGGCAATCAGCATGGGAATACTTGCCTGTGTGGGTTGTGGTGTGTACGAACTGGGAAGGCGAGACGGAGAATCATCCCAATAGAATCACGATCACTTAATGTGTGATGCGATCGCTGTTTGAGGAGAATGAATGTGCTTTATGAAGTTTTCATCTCCGATACGACTTCTATGAATCTTTTTACAGACTCCTTGTTGCACACCTCGTTCAGACATATTAGATAATACCGATACACATTTGTCGCAGTTCGCTTTGCATTAATTGCCATTTCCAGCTGCGCTTTAACTTCGGGCAATAGCAACTTTTGGTTAACTTTTGCAACTGCTAAAATCCCTTCCCGCATCGTTTTTAGACGTTGCCACGCTGAACGTTGCCTCTTTTTCACTTTCAACTCGTTGTGATATGGGATATGGGCATATTCAGGGAAAGCTGTAGCAATTACTTCGTCATGAAACCTTGGATTGGATATTACCTCAAACGACAACGAGGCTAAAAATGAAACTAGATTATGAGCTAGATATGGCGCTAAAACACAGCGAGCATTTGCCAGCATTCCTGTTAAATTTAACGCAATTTCCCGCCGTGTCCGGTTCCAAAACAGAAATGATGTCCAAGGATCAGCTGCCCCCTCAAACTTTTCCAAAGTTTTTTGCAGATATTCTACCGCTTGTTCTTGGGGAAAACTTGCTTGTGTCTGTTGCTCACCGATTAAGTCTTCGAGTCGAAATCCGGTTACTTTAATAAAGTCTTGAATTACTATCCTAGACATCTGTTTCCATTGGTCTTTCCTAGAAAAATCATATAGGGCCACATTTGTAAAATTTCCATTGCGCGACAGTACGTCACCACCTATTCCATCTAGGAGGATGCAATCTACACTACGACAGTAATCTTGCAACGGCATATGCTGAAAGTGTTCATCTGAACACAGATGCGTTTTCAACAAAGTTATAATTTGATCTCGAAATCGCGATTGCTTGTCTGACAAAATTACGTGCGGCACTCCTACTGCCTGCGACACCTGCATAGCTGCTAGCACTTCTGCATCTGGATCTTTGGCAGTATTGCCGTTGTAGGTGATGCATCGTGATGGCATGATTCCAGCCCGTTTTAATTCAAACAGTATGTGTCTCGAATCTCTACCACCACTTAGAGGCAATACAATCTC
The DNA here is from genome assembly GCA_051861145.1 of Nostocaceae cyanobacterium. Taxonomy (GTDB): domain Bacteria; phylum Cyanobacteriota; class Cyanobacteriia; order Cyanobacteriales; family Nostocaceae; genus JBHYDF01. The sequence continues at coordinate 11,259 of JBHYDF010000161.1, read as the reverse complement.
TCCATGACAGCTTTCCAGGCTTTGTCTCACACTTTGTCGGAATAAATCGATAAATCCATCTACTGCTTCACGTCGAGATACCCGCGACTCAGGTTGTATCTCCATACCTCCTGACACGGATATCACCCCAGCTTTCCACACTAACTTTCCACCAGGCGGCAAAACTTTAATTTTTTTAAAAGGCGTGTCTTCCTCAATAAAGAAACCGATGCGAAAAAAAACGCCCAGTGCTTGTTCATCAAGCTCTGATGGCGCTCCTTCAGCAATTAGCTGGATTGGTGACGGCGAAACTATGACTTCCTCATTGGTAGCATAATAAAAGAGGTTATAGAACCCCAACAAATCAACGCAAGCACTTAACTCGCCGTCTTTCCACTCCCACTGTGCAAAAATTCCTTGAGGGCTAGCTTGTCCCTTGGCTACAAATTTGTGTCCTAAAAAACACGACTTCATTCCACTAATTACATAATCAGCCTCTTGCTTTTTTGCTTTGAAGAACGAGAATCCCATGGGCCACCCCTCACTCAAATTAAGTAAGCCAGCCGCAGTGCGATTTTGACTACCTGCATTAGCAGAAATCAAAGCTGGATTTTCTAGTAATAATAACTCCTAACTGACTTAAAAATAGGGAGTGGGGAGTAGGGAGTAGGGAGTGGGGAAAAGCCTATTTTCACGGGTTATGGTGTAGGCAGTTCATATTCGCTACTAACTCCTAACTCATAACTCCTAACTCCTAACTCCTAATTCATAACTTCCAAAACCAAAGCCGTCAGCTTATCTGCTGCACCCGGTTCTCCTCGGATGCTTCTTAGCTTGGTTCGTATTTTCTCTAATTTTTCTGGATGACTCAAAAAGTCTAATACCATTTCCCCCACTTCTTGTGGTTGGAGTTTACCTACTAATTCTGGAACTACCTCTTCCTGTGCCCAAATATTGGGCCATGCTAATAAACCTTTACGCCTTAAGAAAAGCCAGTTAATCAACTTGGCAAAGGTAGAACCAACCCCAGGCAAATTTGCTAATAAACCTGGCAAACCATCCCAAGCACGCATAGCGTCTAGTTGTTGGGTAGGTAGCAAAACAATCATTGGTACGGCTAAAGAACCAAGTTCAGCGGTATTTGCTCCCACGGTAGTTAAACATATGCTGCACTGGGATAGGATATCGTAGGCAGGATTTTGAGTTATCAATTCTACCGTCAAGCCATTCGCAGTTTTTAAGATTGGAGGTTCAGACTCTACTAATTCTGCTGAGACACCACCAAAAGTTTCCACAAAAGGATTTTTCTGAGGGTTGGCAAAACTAGCTAAAGTTTGCAAATCTAAAGTTGGCGCGACAGGAATAAAAAACTTTGTTTGCGGTCTTTTAGTGTGAATATAATCTGCTGCTGCCAAAGTCAAAGGCACTCCCTGAGACAATTTTGCCGCCTTTGAACCAGGAAGCAAAGCGATTAAGTTAGGAGTTAGGAGTGAGGAGTTAGGAGTTAATATTTCTCCCCCTTTTTCTTGTTGGGCTTCTGCCATCAAATCTCCCACAACTGTAAATTTGTGGGCGTATTTCTTGGGTACTTTGGCAACAACTTGTGGTTTCATGACGCCAAAGCGGTCAATTAGGTTATGCCAACGTGCTTCCCATTCAGCATAGACAACGGTGCGATAACCCAACCTTTTGCCAATGACCACAGGAAAAAATTGGTCGCCGCCAAGGAAAACAACTACACCCCGGCTTCTCCAATCCCAATTTTCATCAGTTTTTCCCCAAAGCAAAAATCGTACAAAATGATCCGCCGCCTGCACTCTGTCTACTTCCGGGAAAGAACGGGCTATATCTGCTTCTTTGCCACTGGAATTTGGGCAAGGCGATAAAACCACTGAAATTCTAACCAAAGAACGGTTATTTCCCAGTTTTTGCCGCAATGCCCGCACTACTGGACGTACCCAAGTTGTTACTTCCCCTGGTCCATTCGAGAGGATAAGAATATCAATTGATTTCATAGTCATTAGTCATTGGTCATTAGTCATTAGTCATTAGTCATTTGTCATTTGTCATTTGTCATTTGTCATTTGTTAATTATCCCCCTAGCCCCTAGTCCAAGCGCCCCTAGTCCAAGCGCCCCTAGCCCCTAGACCCTAATCAGGTTATGTAACAATAAATTTACAATTATGTGAGTAAATACTTTTGCAATTAGTCAATATTTGTGAATAAATGTTTCATTATTTATATCGTTTTATGTCAGATAGACCACAAAATCGTCACTGAGCAAGCTTTTTCTGATACAAAAATACTCAGATTCCCAAAGAGTTTGAGAACACGCATCAAAGGAGCCGAGGAAGCATGTTCACCCACGTCAAGTCCACCATTAGACACATTACCCCTGATCATCTGCGTGGGCGTCATTTAATTAAGGTGGTCTATGTAGTGTTAGAGTCCCAGTACCAAAGTGCTTTGTCACAAGCGGTTCGGGCTATTAACGCAAAAAATCCGAACGTGGCGATTGAAATCAGCGGCTACTTGATTGAGGAACTCCGATCGCCAGAAAATTACGAGGAGTTCAAGAAAGATGTCGAGAGTGCCAATATTTTTATCGCCTCACTAATTTTTATTGAAGACTTAGCACAGAAAGTCGCGGAAGCTGTAAAACCCCATCGCGATCGCCTGGATGTTGCCGTAGTTTTCCCTTCTATGCCAGAGGTTATGCGCCTCAACAAGATGGGTACTTTTTCAATGGCACAGTTAGGACAATCTAAGAGTGCGATCGCGCAATTCATGCGTAAGCGCAAGGAAAAATCCGGCGCTGGGTTTGAAGATGCAATGCTCAAGTTGCTAAGGACGTTGCCGCAAGTGCTGAAGTTCCTACCGATGGACAAAGCACAAGATGCAAGAAATTTCATGCTTAGCTTTCAGTATTGGCTAGGCGGTTCTCCAGAAAATCTGGAAAATTTCTTGCTGATGCTAGCTGATAAATACGTATTAAAAGGTGTAGATAAACAAAATTTTGCATCCTTCCAATATCAAGCGCCGGTTGTTTATCCCGATATGGGAATTTGGCATCCTTTGGCGACGACAATGTTTGAGGATGTCAAAGAGTACCTAAACTGGTACAACAGCCGTAAGGATATTCCCAATGAATTGAAAGATCCGTTAGCGCCTTGTATCGGCTTGGTATTGCAGCGTACGCACCTAGTTACTGGTGATGATGCTCACTACGTAGCCATGGTGCAGGAATTAGAGTCAATGGGCGCACGGGTAATTTGCGTATTCGCTGGTGGTTTGGACTTTTCCAAGCCTGTAGATGCTTACTTTTATGAACCGACCCCCCCTTTCATCCCCCCCGCAGGCGGGGGGGACAGAGGGGGGGTTCCGCTAGTAGATGCGGTAGTATCTTTGACAGGTTTTGCGTTGGTAGGCGGCCCGGCAAGACAAGACCATCCAAAGGCAATTGAAGCGCTGAAGCGGTTAAATCGTCCGTACATGGTCGCGCTGCCTTTGGTATTCCAGACTACCGAAGAGTGGATGGATAGCGATTTGGGTTTACACCCAATTCAAGTGGCGTTGCAAATTGCCATTCCTGAGTTAGATGGGGCAATTGAGCCGATAATTTTATCAGGAAGAGATGGTGCAACAGGGAAGGCGATCGCTCTCCAAGACCGGATTGAAGCAGTAGCAACACGGGCGTTAAAATGGGCGAACCTGCGCCGCAAACCCAAGCTGCAAAAGAAAGTTGCCATTACCGTTTTCAGTTTCCCGCCAGATAAGGGTAATGTGGGAACCGCTGCTTACTTGGATGTGTTTGGTTCCATCTACGAGGTGATGAAAGCCCTCAAGAACAACGGGTATGACGTGCAAGACTTGCCAGAAAACGCCCAAGAGTTGATGACACAAGTTATCCACGACGCCCAAGCACAATATAGTACGCCAGAACTGAACATTGCCTACAAGATGTCGGTTCCTGAGTACGAAAGACTCACTCCCTATTCCCAACGTTTGGAAGAGAACTGGGGCCCACCTCCCGGACAACTCAACAGTGACGGGCAAAATCTACTAATTTATGGTAAGCAATTTGGTAATGTCTTTATCGGTGTTCAGCCAACCTTTGGTTACGAAGGCGACCCGATGCGGCTATTGTTCTCTCGTTCCGCCAGCCCACACCACGGTTTTGCGGCTTACTACACCTACCTAGAACAGGTTTGGAAAGCTGACGCTGTACTGCATTTTGGTACGCACGGTTCCTTGGAATTCATGCCCGGTAAACAGATGGGAATGTCGGGAGAATGTTATCCTGATAACCTAATTGGCATGATTCCCAATCTGTATTATTACGCAGCCAACAACCCTAGCGAGGCGACAATTGCCAAGCGTCGCAGCTACGCGGAAACCATTTCCTATTTAACTCCACCAGCGGAAAATGCTGGTTTATACAAGGGTTTGAAAGAACTCAGCGATTTGATTGGTTCTTACCAAACTTTGAAAGATACTGGACGCGGTATTCCTATTGTCAACACCATCATGGATAAGTGCCGCATGGTGAACTTGGATAAGGATATTAATTTACCAGAAACCGACGCCAAGGATATGACTGCTGATGAGCGGGATAATATCGTTGGCATGGTGTACCGGAAGTTAATGGAGATAGAATCGCGACTATTGCCTTGCGGATTACACGTAGTTGGAAAACCACCGAGTGCAGAGGAAGCGGTTGCTACTCTAGTTAATATCGCTGGTTTGGATCGTCTAGAAGAAGAAATTCAAAGTTTGCCCCGTATTATTGCTAACAGCATTGGTCGGGACATCGACGAAATTTACAAAAATAGCGACAAAGGCATTTTAGAAGATGTCCAACTGCTGCAAGACATCACAATGGCAACTCGCGCCGCAGTATCTGCCCTTGTGAAAGAGCAAACCGACGCGGAAGGAAGAGTTTCCTTTGTTTCCAAGCTCAACTTCTTTAATATGGGCAAAAAAGAACCTTGGGTGGAAGCAATTTTGGATTTGGGATTTCCGATTTTGGATTCTAATGACAAAATCCAAAATCCAAAATCTAAAATCCAAAATCTTTTTGAGTATTTGGAATTCTGCTTGCAGCAAGTTTGCGCTGATAACGAACTCGGTGCATTACTCCAAGGTTTAGAAGGCGAATATATTTTACCTGGCCCTGGTGGCGACCCCATCCGCAACCCGGATGTTTTACCAACAGGTAAAAATATACACGCACTTGATCCGCAAGCCATCCCGACAACTGCGGCGGTGCAGTCGGCGAAAATAGTTGTAGAGCGGCTATTGGCGCGGCACATGGTAGAAAACGGCGGTAAGTATCCTGAAACTATCGCCTCTGTGCTTTGGGGAACCGATAATATTAAAACCTACGGGGAATCACTAGCACAAATCATGTGGATGGTGGGTGTGCGTCCAGTTCCTGATGCTTTGGGAAGGGTGAACAAGTTAGAATTGATACCCTTAGAAGAATTGGGAAGACCGAGAATTGACGTAGTAATCAACTGTTCTGGCGTATTCCGCGACTTATTCATCAACCAAATGAACCTGCTAGATAAAGCAGTGAAAATGGCGGCGGAAGCTGATGAACCTGTGGAAATGAACTACGTCCGCAAACATGCTTTGCAACAAGCAGAGGAAATGGGGATCAACTTGCGTCAAGCAGCGACTAGGGTATTTTCCAACGCTTCTGGTTCCTACTCGTCAAATATTAACTTGGCGGTGGAAAACAGCACATGGGAAAGCGAAGCTGAGTTGCAGGAAATGTACCTTACCCGCAAATCATTCGCCTTTAGTGCCGATAACCCCGGTACGATGGAAGAATCGCGGAAAATTTTTGAAAGTTCCTTGAAATCTGCGGAGATGACTTTCCAAAATCTCGACTCTTCCGAGATTAGCTTGACGGACGTTTCCCACTACTTCGACTCTGATCCCACTAAGGTTGTGGCAAATTTGCGGGGTGATGGTAAGACACCAGCATCTTACATTGCAGATACGACTACCGCTAACGCGCAAGTGCGGACATTATCAGAAACCGTGCGTTTAGATACTCGGACTAAATTATTAAATCCCAAGTGGTACGAGGGGATGCTGTCTCACGGTTACGAAGGTGTGCGCGAACTTTCCAAGCGGTTGGTAAATACAATGGGTTGGAGTGCGACGGCGGGTGCAGTTGATAACTGGGTTTACGAGGATGTGAATACTACGTTTATCCAGGATGAGGAGATGCAGAAGCGGTTGATGAACATGAACCCCCATTCTTTCCGCAAGATTGTGTCTACTTTGTTGGAAGTGAATGGACGCGGTTATTGGGAGACGAGTGAGAGTAATTTGGATAAGTTGCGTGAGTTGTATCAGGAGGTTGAGGATCGGATTGAAGGAATAGAATAGTTGGCATAAGACAATAAATGAAATTTAGAGACGCGATTAATCGCGTCTCTACAATTTTTATATAAGCCAAAATCCAAAATAGATATGAAAGCCTTAACAGTCAACCTCAACCCTGTTATTAAATTAACTGATGAGCAGTTTTATCAGTTGTGCTTAGCTAACAAAGATTTGCGTTTTCAACGGACTGCAACCGGAGAATTAATTATAATGCCACCCACAGGGGGAGAAACAGGAAACCGTAATCTAGAATAACTCAACAATTAAAAACTACTTAGATTTTTTTGAAAATTCCTGTTCTAGTCTTTTTTTAAAACGCTTATCTTTACAGGAATTTGTAAATTATTTATATCTGTTAAGTTTCTACAATTAAATAGAACGTGGCTTGTTTGACATCCATTAACTATTTGATAATCTCGAATTGTAAATCTATTCCCTACAAGAGCTAATGATTTAGCTATAATGGTTATTCCATTATTTAAAACAGAAAATCTATCTAATTCTCCAGATTTTAAGGTAGATTCTATGTCATGATTCACATCATTGTTTCCTTGAAAGGCACGAATATTATCATAAAATATAGATAATCTAATATTGTCAAATTCATCAACTATTAGTTTTCTAAATTCAGAAAAAGGTAGGATACCTATATATGATTCAGATATTCCTGAAATCTCAGGTAATACTACTCTGTTTGCAAAAATAATATCTGTGGTTAGTGCTAGTTTTGTACTGTGATAAAGCTTTCTAATTTCATCAGCGCCCAGTGCTTGAATATCAACTTTTTCAAAAATGTCTTTATCTTCAATTTCTTTTCTTTTAGCGTTAATTCGCTTGACTAAGTTTTTGTCATCAGTCCATTTACCTGTTGTAATGTAGTAAAGTTTACATAATGGTCCACCTCGTAACATCATGCTGCTTTTTGAATATATGTGTGTAGCTATTTCAGCTTTCTGTGCAACCATTTCGTTGCGTACTAAGATTGGTTCTTCCTCAAAAAAATCTGAAACTCCCTCAAAAAACTTCAACATTTCTCCACTATCAAAGTTATTTGATGTCTTAGACTGTACAAATATAAACGTTGCTTCTACACGCTTATTCATATCAGCTAAATCATCTACTTCTTCTATAGAATCTACCAATCTACCATTTACAATAATGGCAATACCATCAAGCCCAGTATCATTTTGATTACCTACACAAACATCTTCTACTTTAAAAGTTTCAGGATATTCCCGTGAAATCACACAATAATTACAGAATTTTTCAAAATCTTTAGCTTCTCCTTCTGAATCAATTTCATGCTCTTTAAGAAAAGCTTCCATTAAACTTTTAGTAATTCTATCCATTAGAAAACCTCTATACTTATACTTAAATAAAACTCATTTAAGTTCAAATATAGTATCTTACAATATTTTTTACTACTATGTTATGTAAACTAGAAAACATTTCTCTTTACACAGCATAGATAGTTGCTAAAAGGTAAGTAGAGATTTATCGACCAGGGCAAAAAATTGAGGTATTGGAATTTCCTGAAAATTGTTGAGGGAAGGATGTGGTACTAGCTTTATACTTAATTTGGAGGCAATATAGTAAGTATAGACACTATAATTGCGTATCTAAATTATATAAATAAAAGGATAATTTACATCCATAAAAACATCTCAATAATCTGACCAATGACAGCTATTAATACCAAAACTCGCGCCGAAATAAAAGCTTATTTATCAGGATTTATTCAAGGATTGATAGATAACTATCACCAGCATCGAATTCTGAAACCAAATAGCGTTATAGAATATTTATCACAAATATCACATACAGGAGATTTAAAACCATTCCAAGCAACATTTATTCCACAGGAGTACATAAATATCACCTTATTTGAGCGCAGCCTAATAAAAGGATTAGAAAGTACTTTTACAGAATGCGCTCGTTTAATTGCTCTTGAACATCATCAAGAGGTTCGCCGTGGTTATGATATCAAGGCAGAAGTCAGTGTTACAGCTTTTGCAGAAGCCGAACGTCAGAAAGAAAATTATGAATCTGCTGTTAATAGAGGACAAGCTAAACCATCTTTAGAACAAATGATAACGGCAGTGTTGAATGCTCGACACTCAGATGATTTAGAAACAAAAAAGGTTCGTGCTGATTTGTATATCCTTGCTAATGACGGCAAAGAATTCTTATTTGAAATTAAATCTCCCAAACCAAATAAGGGACAATGTTTGGAAGTTACACAGCGCCTTTTAAGATTTCACTTGCTATTAGGGAAAAAGCGCCCACAATTACAAGCTTACTATGCTATGCCTTATAATCCTTACGGTGTCACAAAAGCTGATTATAAGTGGTCACAGGCATTAAACTATACTCCTTTTCATGAAGCTATTGTTATTGGTAATGAATTTTGGAGTATTATCGGCGGAGCAACTACTTATGAAGAATTGCTGGAAATTTATTTAGAAGTTGGACGCGAGAAAAGTAAATATATGCTCGATGCTTTAGCTTTTGGATTTTAACTAGAGGTTAAGATGACACTTCGCTATCAAATCATTCTATACTGGAGCGAAGAAACCAAGCATTTATCGCTGAAGTACCAGAATTACCAGGTTGTGTTGCTGATGGGGAAACCTACCAAGAAGCACTGCAAAATGTAGAAGTTATTATGCAAGAGTGGATTCTAACTGCTCAAGTATTAGGGCGTCAAATTCCTGAACCAAAACACCGTTTGATGTCTGGCTAATTTATATTTTTGTAAATGCGATCGCCCTCCCTTATGCCATCATCATAAGTAAGCAAGTATTTAATCCCGATGCGAAGCGATCGCATAATCGTTACATGGAATCGGAAAAGAGTTTAGCTTTTGAGTCGTTTCCGGTAAAGGAACTAACAAGATTTATGCAATTAGACCCTCAAAAAGGTGAAAATGCTAGGATGCGAGAATTTAGAGAATGGGTGCGATCGCAGCTAAAAAAATAGTATTGTAGATGATTTACATATCTACCCTCAATTTTTGCACAGTCTTCAACATCTGTTCTGCCTGTATATCATTTCCCAAAATCTTGTAAATTCCGTACGCCTGCTTATAATAAAAAATAGCTTCTGAACGCAGATTTAATTTGTGAAAAGTTGCACCAAGGGCAAGTGTAGATTTAGCTTCTTCAGGAGCATTTTTCTGTTCTTGAGCTAGCATGAGAGCAATCCTAAAAAATTCTATTGCTTGAGAATACTCTTGCTCACGATAATATATACTGCCAATATTAAAAAGAAGCTGTTGCTGACTTTGTTTGGCTCCTATATCTTGCATAATTGCTAAAGATTCTTGATAGTATACCAAAGCTTTATCTGTTCTTCCCAAGTGCTGATATGTAGTTGCAATCCTAGATAAAGCCGCAGCTTCTCCAAAGCGGTTCCCAATCTGACGGCTAATATGCAAAGACTCTATATTGTATTCAATTGCTTGCTCAATTTGGTTTGTTTGACTGCACACATCACTTAAGCCTTGCAAAATGGCAGTTCTTACTTTTTTCTCACCAATTTCATCAGAAATTTTCAGTGCTGCTGTCAACAAATTCCTTGCTTTTTCATACCTATCCAGCCATTTATATGCTTGACCAAGGCTGTTCAGGCTAATCATCAAAAGATTTTTATCTTCAATTTCTCTGGCAATTTCTAGCGACTGATTGTAATATTGTATCGCCTTTTGCCATTCCTGTTGCTGAAGATAAATACTACCGAGGTTTGCTAAGGAATCTCCAGTAGCTTTCATATCTTTCATTTCCTGAGCAATTATCAGAGCCTTTTTTTCATAATCAAATGCCTTTTGGTAATCTCCTACAAACTGATACACATTCGCCAGCGATCCCAAAGCACTTTTGTACCAATTGCGCTCATTCATTTCGCAACTAATCGCTAGCTGATTTTCAAAAAAATCAATCGCTTTTTGATATTCCCCCAGATTTTGATAACTAGTTCCCTGTCCCCAAATCCCTGCTATTTGTAATACCCTATTTCCAGTTTCAAGAGTTATTTCCACCAATTGTGCAAAATAATTGATGCACTCCTGAAATTGACTTTGTTCGCGATAACAATTACCAATATTATATAAAGCTACTTCTTGCCATTCTTTGAGTTCCATCTGCTGAGATAGGACAAGCAATTGCTTGTAATTCTCCAAAGCTTGGGGAAAGTCAAATATTTTCTCATAAATGCTTGCAAGTTGACTCAGACAAGCCAACTCCTGTTGTCGGTCTTGGTCTTTACGACTGACCGCCAACTTCTCCAAATAATAAGCAAGGGATTGTTCTAGTTCTGGGGACATAAGTATATTTACTATATACTCCTTAGTATTTTAGAACATAGCTTAATCGCTATCTAGTTAATAACTATTACAAGCATAGACAGTACTATCCCGCATATATGTTATTTTTTTATGAAGAATAATTGTTGAGACTACAAAATTGAAGATACACTTAAAATTTCTAAATCCTTATCTTTAAGCTATTTACCAGTTTGCGATGGTAATGGAAGTATGTCGAGTCTTTAGTTATCAATGTCAGTAAAATCACTGGAATTATATGTTTTAAAAATAAAATAAACACCCCTCTTTAGGATGATAAATTTTCTCTATCAGAGGTATTCAGGGGGTCTAACCCCTCAGATGTCAGAGGGAAATTTTAAATGGTTAATGGTTAATTGTTAATGGTTAATGGTTAATGGTTAATGGGACTTAAACATTTTTGAGGGAGAAACAAGCCTCAAACCCATACAGTGTAAGGGAAATACACCAAATGCTCAAAAATGGCTGAAACCCAAATATATCAAAAAACTAAGAGGATGTCTGAAAAGTTTTTAATTAATCATATTTATTACCCAAAATCG
>JBHYDF010000160.1:0-19412 GCA_051861145.1 Nostocaceae cyanobacterium | reverse complement strand
CTTTGAGAAGGTTTCCCGCCTTAAAAAGGGGGACTTTGAGAAGGTTTCCCGCCTTGAAAAGGGGGACTTTGAGAAGGTTTCCCGCCTTAAAAAGGGGGACTTTGAGAAGGTTTCCCCCCCTTTTTAAGGGGGGCTAGGGGGGATCCGTAAGAACTCGATGTGTTATGTGAGACTTTCCAAACATCCTCTAAAGGGCAAAGGGAAAGGGAAGTTGTTATCCCTTTAACCCTTACCCTTTCACCTTTTCCCCGACTCGGACACTCAGCCATTTGGAAGTCCCGACGGGATTTGCACCCGCAATCTTCAGCGTGAGAGGCTGACGGCTTAAACTTTTCGCCTACGGGACTATCACGGGAGTAACGAGACTTGAACTCGCAACCTTTTGCACGAATACGGCGATCGCTCTAACCAATTGAGCTATACCCCCATTTTCAGCATCTGTGTCTATTTTTAGACACAGATACTTTTGGTGAACTTGCCCATGACCTATTTAGTTTTCAAGGTTCGGATAAGTGTTTTAAGTATTAGAAAAATAATTTACGTTCTAAGTAGTAATTTGCTTGAATCTTACGAACAGATCCCTTTGCTTTTTTACTTGCTTTTTGACCAGACTGTAACTTCTCTTGAAAGTTTTTGTAGTTACCATTTTTCGGGTTTCTACTTTTTTCTGGAGGCGGTTTTCCTGAAGAATGAGAGTGAATGTACAACATATTTATTTAGGTTAGAATTTTTTTGTCTTACGCTTGATTACTTTGATACTACATAAATACTACAAAAAGTGTCAAGAGGTTTTGGAAAAATTTTTGGGAATCGTCTAAACAAGTTGGTTTGTATAGGTTTGAGATTGATAAGAATTATTATTATTCTTGTGGGGTGGAGCGGAGCCGGAGACGCTCCGCCTCCGGAGAAGTTGCCGGGAAGATGTTCTTTCCGGCAAACTTCGGAGCGTCTCGCCCGCCCTCTTTTGACTTTATTTATGCCTATCTGACTTGAAAATAGGGAGTGGTAGGGGCGAAGCATTTGGGCAGTAGTTTATCGGTTTGATGGTAAGATTGTGGTCCAAATGCTTCGCCTCTACTTTCATGGGTTCTGGTGTACGTCAGTTCATGATGGCTACTTATGCGAAACCAAATGTAAATTTGTAATTCACGATCATACAAGCGATCGCTCAATAATCTAAACCAAGAACATCGCCAAATAACCATGCAAATTTCGCCACAAAAACCTAGCCGACAAAACTAGTAATTAGTGACTTATAAAAGTTGCTGAAATATTTAGAAATGGAGAAATAAAGGGTAGGCTATCTAACCGAAGAAAGAATAAAAGATGAAAAATTTATTCTTTATACTTTTAGTCGAGCCACCCTATTAACTTTTCATTCACTCATAACGGAGGCGCAGCTCCCAGCTGCGAGCCAAAGTTCGTGTAGTAATAACTCAGTGCGATGAGCGATCGCGGTGACAAACACACCTTTTGCATCCTCCGAACCATCCGATAGCCAATAACCCCGCAGAGTTACTTCGATATAATCGGCATCAGAGAGACACAAAGCGATGATGTCCCGCTCATCCCATTCCACCTCAGCTTTAAGTTCTTCTAGTCCTGGTAAATCAACAGGAAGCAAAAAGGAAGCGGTAGTGGGTTCAACGCTCAGACTTTGACCGACTCGTAGTGCCAAAATCACTCGCTGCGCTACCCACTCCTCAAGGGACTGAGTGAGACACTCTAGGTGAAAGCTCGTTTCGGTGTAAGTTAATTTCAGCATTCCTCATGCTCTCCTGTTATTCCAGGTTTATTTGCACATCCATCCAAAACTGTTCCGCAAAAGCAATAGCCGGGTGAACAGGTGCTTTTGGTTTATTACGTAGATGCATACCGGCTTCTTGGGGGGTTTTGTCTCCTTTTTTGGAGTTACATCGTTCGCAAGCAGCAACAACGTTATCCCAAGTATGTTGACCGCCTCGAGAACGGGGTATCACATGATCCAGCGTCAGATGTTTATTGCTACCGCAATATTGGCAACTGTGATGGTCTCGCCGCAATACTTCCCGCCTATTCACCGGTGGAACCTTCCACATCCGTTCGCAAGAAGCAATTTTCAAGCGAATGTGTTTTGGTACGTACAGCACCAAGCTAGGCGAGTGAACTTGCCAGCCTTTATCGGTGCTAATATCTAACGGTTCAGCTTTATTCGTGACTAAAAGTACGATTGCTCGTTTGATATTGATTCGACATAGTGGCAAGTAATTTTGAGAAAACACCACCACAGATTGCTCTAACACTTGCGTTGCGATCGTCACAGCTTGACTCCTCATTAAAAAACCCCCGCTTTTTTCTGGGCTAAAGCGGGGGTTGGAAATTGACCTTAAAAGTCTTTTATTCCTATGTCGGTACAGCATCTCGGTGTCTGTACCTCCCGCTTTCTTCGTCTAGTTGTGGTGCTCGATCAAGTACACCAATACTGGCATAAATAGAATCATGATTGCCCTCTGTGAATTTGCCCTGTTTTCGGCAATTTCGCCCCATAAATAAATACTCCACTCCCACAGCGGCTGATTCCCAACCAAATCGGCAGTTGGTAGCACACAAGGAAGTAGAGATGGGGTAAATGGATTTCACAGAAAATTTCACCTATTGAACATTCCTTTAAACATACTACACTTGTATTACTGTCCTGTCCATAGTTTTAAGGAGAAAACTCATGCATACAATCGCTCGCACCCCAACCACCGACATGGAAGTTACCAGCATCCGCCTTGAGCGCGAATTAAAAGACAAACTCAAAGAATTAGCTGGAAATCAGGGATATCAAGCCCTGATCCGCGATATTCTTTGGCATTATGTCCAGCAAAAATCAGGAGAGTGGAAACCCCGGTTTTCTAAAGCGGATATTCGAGCCAGCATAGCCGCTACAGCCCAACAAGAGGAACGCTGTGTACTCACCGGTCAATTAATTCAACCTCAACAACCGATGCTGTTAGGACTGACGAGGACTGGCGATATGGTTCCTCTAAGTGTGGAAAGTTTGGCTGGATAACTTGTTGTTTGTGAATGCAGCCCAGTTACTGCCTTACATAAGCTAACTGGGTTGCATTCCATTGTTTTTAACCTCATCTTTTACATAAATAAATTTAATTAAAAATTTTTTTTGCATATATTAATTAAATTTAATTAAAACCAATCTTAACCTAGTGGATACCCCGTAGCCATTTGGCATCTTTTGAAACAGGGGGTTTGGCATCACTTGACAGATGCAATACATCATTTTAAAAGATTAAGTGATTATTAAAGAAAAGGAGTTAAGCAATAAAACCCCCTTCGTTCGACCGTAAATTTTTTTGCACAAATGTTGTAGTTATCACATTTTATTGATAAAGCCAGAAAAAAATTAGTTTCTTTCAAAAGACAAATATGAAAAAAATGTTACATATTTTTATAAATCCATCAGTGTTAACGCGGATAGGTTTTACGTAGCTTTAGCCTGAAGACTAGAGAAATTACGGTTTATGTATAGTTACAGACAGGATATTCTAAGTCAAAGTTAGTAAATTAACTGAATCCATAATCAGCAACAATTATCTAGCAAAGGCTTTTGAGTAGAGTTTGGGTATTTTGTTACCGAAGTTTTTTTATATACGGAAAAATATCCATCTGAAATAGAAAAGGGCTATAACAGGTGAGAGAAAGTTTTGATAGATAAGTAAAGCTATTCAGCAGGGTGCAACAAGACAAAGGGATCAAGCATCATATGGCAGGAGGTTGGGTACAAAAACAATGGGGTCAATATCCAAAAGCGTACCAAGAATGAAAAAGCGTTTGTCATCGCCGCCACAACGCCCAGAGGAATTAGATCGACTCACACAATACCCGCATGTAACGCTAATGCAGCATGAGGAAGAATTAGCCCGACCGTTGGCACATAAAATAAACCAAATCATCGCCAATAGCTCGACTCCAGCAAAAATGCTGCAAGATATTGCCCAAGTGCTAGGAGTTGCGTTTGATGTAGATTGCTGCTGTTTAGTAACAGTTCCCCAAGATTCCTCCGATGAAGTAATCACAGCAAGTTGGTGTGCCCAAGATTACTTGGGTTTATCCCAACCAGAGGAGATGTTATCAATAGAACAATTGGATTTAGCAGTACTGCAATGTGCTTGTGAACCAACAATTGCCGACATTTCGACAATTGAAAGCAGTTTGGAAGTAGGACGCCAATATTTGCCGCTACCAATTAAAGCAGTTTTGGCAATTCCGATTCGGTTTGGTGGTAACAAAAACGGCGTGATCAGTCTGATCAAGTCACAAGCCTATGATTGGAGTGACTCGGAAAAACAATTGCTCAAAGCGGTAGAGTCAGCTTGCGCGATCGCTTTTTCTCAAGTAGCACAAGCGCAGTTAATCGCCTCCCAACAGCAGGTTCTACAAAGAAGCGCCCAACATCAAAATCTAATCAAGCAATTAACAATCCTTAGTCGCAGCAACTTGGAACTAAATCAAATGTTCCAGTTAGCGATCGCCTCAACAGCGGAAGCTTTAGGAATGGATCGCGGGTTGCTCATATTACTGAAATACACCGATCCCCTGTTTCGGATTCGGCAGAAAAAACAAATTCCCAAAGCGAAAGCGACTGTAGTCGGAGAATGGTCTAGAGAAACAACAACTCTCCCAAGTAGTAAACTAGATTCTTTAGATAAATCTTTCTTGCTTTCTGAATGTGGTTTATGCCAGCGTGCATTCACAGACACAGGAAAAGCAATTATTCTCAGTGACAGTACAGACCATAGTGATGTCTCCTTAGCTGCGCCAATATTTGCTTTGGAGATACTGCCAACGGTGCTGTTAATGCCCTTGGACAGTCAAGGTAAAATCTTGGGATTTTTAGTGTTACAGCAAGCACAGCCCCGCAACTGGCAACCAGTAGAATTAAATATAGTAGAAATGGTCTGTGCCCAAGTCAGTAATGCCATCATCCACTCGCAAACTTTGCGACAAGTACAGACACTGGTAGACGAACGCACAGCGAAACTACAAAGTAGCCTAGAACTACAAGCAAAATTACACGAAAGAACACGGCAATATGTTGAGCAGTTGCGAGAACTCAACGAACTCAAAGATGAGTTTTTGAGTAACATGAGCGATCGCCTGCGTTATCCGCTCACAAATATGCGGATGGCACTGCGTAACTTACGTCACCCGCAAATCACACCGGAGAAACAGGTTAGATATCTGGATATTCTAGAAGACGAGTGTACCAAGGAAATTAACCTGATTAATGACTTGCTAACGCTCCAGAAACTAGAGAACCATCAAGAACGACCGCAATTTGAAAGCATCAATTTAAATACAAGAATTAAAGATTTAGCAACATCTTTTGAGAAAAAACTGGCAGATAGAGGATTGAGTATTTCTCTGGATTTACCAGAAGATTCATTAGAGTTACAAACTGAAATAGAGAGTTTTGACCGCATCCTGCAAGAGTTGTTATCGAATGCAGGCAAATTCTCCGAGCGGGATAGCGTAGTCCAACTGCAAGCCACGCACCAAGTTAGTCAACAGGTAGATGAAGTTAGTATTAAAGTAACTAACATAGGACGTGGTATCTCTGAAGAAGAAGCTACCTTCATATTTGACAGGTTCCGTCGCGGTAGAGGACGATGGACTCCTGGTACTGGCTTAGGACTGGCTTTAGTCAAGTCCTTAGTACAGCACTTAAACGGAGCGATCGCAGTGGAAAGTACTCCGGTTGAAGATACCAACTTGAGTAAAATCTGCTTTACCCTGACTTTGCCCCAATTTTCTGAAGACAGCAAACCATATTCTGAAAGTGACTAGAGAACAATACAGACCTCAAGAATTAGATTTTATCGTCACTGGTGACGACACCAACCTAGAGTTGGATTTGGAGACAGATGCTTTTGATTTGCAAGCTGTAGCAGTGGAAATCGAAAAAATCGCCGAGCGACAGCGGCAAATCTCTGCTAAGATCCAAATTTCCCGACCAGTGGCAGAAGTATGGAAAGTACTTACAGATTATGAAGCCTTGCCTGACTTCGTTCCTAACTTAGCCAAAAGTCGTCTGCTGGAACATCCCAATGGTGGTATTCGCGTCGAGCAAATCGGCTCACAACGCCTTTTACGCTTGAATTTTTCTGCCCGTGTGGTTCTTGACCTTGAGGAATATTTCCCCAAAGAAATTACTTTCCAGATGGTAGAGGGGGATTTTAAAGACTTCTCCGGTTATTGGCGCTTAGAGCCTTTTTCCCTCGATCAGAAAATGCTAACTAATCTCTGCTACACAGTCAAAGTTTGGCCTAAGCGTACAATGCCAGTAGCAATCATTGAGCGTCGCCTTGCGAGGGATCTACAGTTAAATTTGCTGGCTATTCGCCAGCGCGCAGAACAATTAACAATATGAGCTAATGCTCATAATTTCGATCTAGAAATCTCGTTTCTAGGTCGAAATGGTTTTTTCAAAAAAACAAGTAATTAACAATAATCTTATTTTTGCAAAAAGTATATTAAATATTGGTAAGAATGGCGAGATATTAAAGAGCGATCGCCTTTTTCGTTTTACAAATTTTTGTAAACCTCGTCATCGTTGCGCTTGCCTACGCGAAACACGTCAACCAGTTGATTGTCATCATCAATAGTGTAAAGAATTCTGTATTCTCCTTGGTCAACGCGGTAGCCGCCTTCGTAACCCTTTAAAGCTTTGCAGTCTTGTGGTCTAGGATTGCCTTGTAGTGAAAATATTTTTGATACAACTTGCTTAAATTGCTTGGCTTGTAGGTCTAACAAATCTTTTTCAGCAGTTTTGGCAATCCTCAACGTGTAGCGTTCACTCATCGTCTCGACGGGCAGCAACAATTGCTTCTAGTGTCGTAAATTCGTTGTTTTCTGCCACAGCACGACGCAATTTTTCAGAATCAATAGCATCCTCAAGAGCCTCTAGACGCTTTAAATCCTCCAATCCAACAATAGCAACAACTGCTTTGCCGTGTCGTTCAATCACAATGCGTTCGCCCTTGTATTCAACGCGATTAATTATTTCTTGGAGATTGGCGCGTGCTTCTGTTGCGCTAATGGCGTTATTAGACATTTTTAGCAAATTGTACAAATTTTATATTTTGTACAATTATTCTAGCAATCGAGAACAAGCGATCGCCTTTTTTGTAGACTTTATAGCTATCCAACCTCAAAAACCTGTTGAGCGGTTAAATTTAACTCTGGGAAAGTTGGGGACTGGATACGCTCATCACCCCGAAACTGGCTAACCTGGTACTCACCTTCTATTAAAGTGTAAACCGAAATTGTCGGTTGTTTGGGATAACCAATAAATCGTCTACCACCCAAAGCCAGGTAATCAACAATCCAGTATTCAGGAATGCCTAACAATTCATAATCTTCCAATTTCAAGGCGTAATCATCACTCCAGTTAGTAGAAACAACTTCTATTACTAAACGGACAGAATTACCCAGTGTAATAATCGATTCTTTCTTCCAGCGAAATTCGTTATCAGCAACATTTTGTTTGTCGAGGACAATAACATCAGGTTCATAACCTGACTCCTGCGCTGGTTTGATCACACACTCTTTTGGAATGAAATAAGGTAATTGAAAACGCCTAATTTCCAAGAAGAACTCACCGGAAATAAATCCGGCTATTTCTGAGTGCTTGCCAGTGGGTTTAGGCATTTCAATAATTGTTCCATTATGCAGTTCGTATCGCTTTTCTGAATTTTCCGGATACCAAGCGATAAATTCATCAAATGTTATTTGTTTGGGTAGAGCCTGAATCATGCTGTTTTCTTGTTGCAATCTCTTTATTAGTTATTATCCAAGGTGCGACAGCTATTTTGTCTTGTGATTAACACCCTGTTGAGACTCCTAAACCCGACTGAGAAGCAGGGAACATCCCAATTTTGACAAAATACTTGTTAAAGACTCTTCCAAGTCCTCTTATAGAGGACTTTCGCCTTTAGACAGGGACTTACAGTCCCTGGCTGGCTGGCTTGTGATTAACACCCTGTTGAGACTCCTAAACCCGACTGAGAAGCAGGGAACATCCCAATTTTGACAAAATACTTGTTAAAGACTCTTCCAAGTCCTCTTATAGAGGACTTTCGCCTTTAGACAGGGACTTACAGTCCCTGGCTTGGTGGCTGGCTTTCTTAGTCAGCCTTTTTTGCTATTATTAAAATTTAATACCCCCAGGGGAATTCGAATCCCCGTTACCTCCGTGAAAGGGAGGTGTCCTAGGCCTCTAGACGATGGGGGCGCGTTGGGCGCGTGCCTTTGACTTTTCTAAGTTATCGCTTTTTACTGTTGATGTCAACAGTTTTTAAGAAGAAATTTCTCAGAAAATTTCAAATTGCAACGGCTAAACTGGGTGAGAGTAAAAGTGAGTGACGCCAAGTAGTCAAAAAATGCACTTTTCAAGGCAAGTATCCGGCTCGAATGCTTGCAAATCGGGCGCTTGCATCGTCACTTTTTCACCATTGTCAACCAAAATGCTGTACCATAAGCAACTAAGTAATAAAATACCTCTCAACTCAACAAGGGACATAGGGCGTGATGTTGCTCCCTTCAGAGTTAATATTTACTATTCTTTACAAAAGATTTTGAAAAAAATCGCTCAAAATCTAAAACATGGAAGCATCTTTTGAAATCACCCTACAGATGGTGATTGCTGTCTTTGCAGGCATTAGCGCTCAGGTGTTGGCTGCATTCCTGCGAGTGCCCAGCATCGTGTTTTTACTTTTGTTTGGCATCCTGCTTGGCTCTGACGGCATCGGGCTGTTGCATCCCCATCTGCTAGGTACTGGACTGGAAGTTATTGTCGCTCTGGCAACGGCAATCATCTTGTTTGAAGGCGGTTTGAGCCTAGAATTACGAGAATTAAACAAAGTTTCTACAAGTTTGCAATTACTCGTCACTTTGGGGACTCTAATCACGTTGGTTGGTGGTAGTATGGCGGCTCACTGGCTGGGTGAATTTCCCTGGCCTATTGCTTTTCTGTACGCTTCTTTAGTTGTGGTTACAGGGCCAACGGTCATCAGTCCTCTCCTCAAACACATTAAGGTTGAGCGATCTGTCGCCACACTATTAGAAGGTGAAGGGGTTTTAATTGACCCTGTAGGAGCCATTTTGGCTGTCGTGGTGCTGAACACGATATTAAACGACAATACCGACCCGCTCATTGCCATTAGTAGCTTATTTGTGCGCCTGAGTATTGGTGGGGCTATTGGTGCATCAGGTGGCTGGCTAATGGCTTTGATTTTCAAACGCGCTAATTTTCTTTCCTTCGAGGTGAAAAACCTGGTTGTTTTGGCTGGGTTGTGGGGCTTATTTGCGCTATCACAGATGATCCGCAGTGAGTCAGGATTAATGGCAACTGTAGTTGCAGGAGTCGTTTTTGGGGCTGCTTCTGTGCCAGAAGAACGCTTATTGCGACATTTTAAAGGTCAGTTGACTATTTTCAGCGTCTCTGTCTTATTTATTCTGCTTGCAGCCGATTTATCTATTGCCAGTTTGTTAGCCTTGGGTTGGGGCAGTTTATTTACTGTTCTGGCACTGATGTTTATAGTTCGCCCGATAAATATCCTTTTGTGTACCTGGAACAGTGACCTAAACTGGCGACAAAAAGCGTTTTTAAGCTGGGTAGCACCTAGGGGAATTGTTTCCGCCTCCGTTGCTTCTTTATTCGCAATTTTGCTCACACAGCACGGCATTAACGGTGGTGATTCTATTAAAGCCTTGGTCTTCCTGACAATTATCATGACAGTGTTCTGTCAAGGTCTAACTGCTGGCTGGGTTGCTAGATTTCTGCAAATTACTTTAAAAGAGGCGACAGGAGCAGTTATTGTTGGTTGCAATCCTTTAAGTATTTTGGTTGCTCGTCTATTGCAAGAACGAGGAGAACCTGTAGTTATGATTGATACTGACCCGGAAGCCAGTCAAAAAGCCCAAGCCCATGATCTCAAGGTCATTACTAGCAGCGCTTTGGATGCTGATGTTTTGGAAGAAGCAGGACTAGCTTCTATGGGAACTTTTCTGGCGATGACCAAAAATGGTGAGGTGAATGTTGTGTTAGCACAAAGAGCCGCCGAGGAATTTAACCCGCCACGTGTTTTGGCTGTTTTCCCCCGCGATCGCCAAGCTAATAACTCAACAAATAAAACTAAGGTTAACCAAGCTTTCTTGTGCGACTTCCCGATTAAAACTTGGAATGAGTATGTGAATGATGAAAAAGTGAAATTGGGAATAACAACGCTAAAAGAACCTGGTTTTTCCCTGCAAAAGGTGCAGTTGCAGGTATTAATCCAGACTGGCGAGTTAGTACCGCTATTTGTGGAAAGGGATGAGAAATTAAGGATCATGCCTGCGGGTGAAACTTGGCAACCAGGCGATCGCATTATTTACCTTTTGCATGATCCCAGACCAAACCTTTTAAAACGCTTATCCGGTGCAAACCAGTCTACTCGTCTCTCCCTAGAAAATCTACCGGAAGCCGAGGAAGTCCCAATCACAAAAATGTCTCAGCTTTCCGCCAGTGATGTTCCCGCACCCTGAATAAACTCGCCTTGAATATTGCTCGGTTGCTGTTGAGAGTTTACCCCTTGAATCTGCGTTTGTTTTTCCTGCCACAATACGCTAATTAAATGCACTGTAGAAATGATGATGGCAGCAATCGAGAGAATATAACTATGGATAGTGTAAAGGCGTTGGACAGTTAAGGTACTAATCGCGCCACCACCGGTAAGAATTTCGCGTAACTGCGAACCAATCAAAGGAATTGCTTCGATAGTTCCCAATTCGATGCTAAAACGCCAGAATCCTTCTTGATCCCAGCTTAATACCATCGCTGTCCAACTTAACCCGATCGCAATCAGAGTAAAGAATATCCCACTGATCCAAGCACTCAACCAACTCTTGCTAAATTGCCTGCCGAGAAACAACACCACAATTTGTACGAGAGCGATCGCAATTACTGCATTACCAGCAATATTGTGGGTTTTGCGGAATAACCACCCATAATTTACCTCTTGGGCAATCATTCTTAAAGACTGGTAAGCCCTTCCTGCTGCGGGTTCATAATAAATAGCTAGTAAAATGCCAGTAGTAGCCGCAATCAAAGAAAGTGTAATAATTACTACTGATAAGATTGTGGCAATCCGTCGTAGAACCCGATTAAACTCGGTGTTTTCCATAACTCACCGTTCCTCTTCTTGGTTCATCATGTATTTTTATTACAGTTTAACTAAGAAATGTTAAGAGTGGTTAATAGTTAATGGTTAATAGTTAATAGCCATGAACCATGAACCATTAACCATGAACCATGAACCATTAACCATTAACTGTGACAATCGGTATTCTTTACGGCATTAGTGTCGGCACAGGCGATCCAGAATTAATTACGGTTAAAGGATTGCGCTTACTGCAAAATTCTCCCGTGGTGGCGTTTCCGGCTGGCGTACAAGCTAAACCAGGAATGGCACAGCAAATTGTTGCAGGTTGGCTAAGTCCACAGCAAGTGCAGCTATCTTTAAATTTTCCCTATGTTCAGGATATGACGGTGCTGGCACAAGCATGGCAAGCAGCAGCCGAACAAGTTTGGCAGTATTTGCAAATCGGGCAAGATGTAGCTTTTGCCTGTGAAGGAGATGTCAGTTTTTACAGCACATTCACTTATTTGGCGCAAACATTGCAACAGTTGCACCCAGAAGTAAAAGTGCAGTTAATTCCGGGAGTCTGTTCGCCAATGGCGGCGGCGGCGGTGTTGGGAATACCTTTGACAGTACGCCAACAACGATTGGCGATTTTACCGGCAATTTATACAGTGGGAGAATTAGAAAGTGTTTTAGACTGGGCAGATGTGGTAGTGTTAATGAAAGTTAGTTCGGTGTACGAGCAAGTTTGGCAAGTCTTACAGCAACGGGGATTACTGGAAAATAGCTGGGTCGTAGAAAAAGCAACTTTACCCGATATGGTCATATACTCCGACTTACGCGATCGCCCCAACCTGAAATTACCTTATTTTTCTCTTATGATTGTGCAAGCCAAAAAATAAACTATTAAATTATAAAAAAAATTAATTAATCTCAAACTGTAGCGTTAGGCGACAGAAGTTTTTAGTACAATAATCGTATTTTGAAAAAGAACAATTTGAGAAAGTGTTAATTTTCCTGTTTTTGAGATTGCGTATAGGAAGTTATTATTTGTAAAGGTGCGCTGTTATTTAATTTATTATTGATTGCCTGAAAAATAAATAAGCTAGTCTACTGCAAGCAAGTCGAGTGAACGATAAACAATTATGTCCTACGTCTCCGTACTCAAAACTATACCAGAATTCTTAAGCCAGCCTACTGGAATAGCAGTTCTAGCCTCTGTTGGTATACACGGTGCTATTGCATTCCTTCTGCCGTTAATGCCAATGGAATCCAACAAGGCTAAAGACACAACACAATCACAAAGTGTTGGACTCCTAGAATTAAATCAGGCCGATCAGAACCGTTTACCACAAACTAGCACACCCCAAGCTACCCAACCACAA
Source organism: Nostocaceae cyanobacterium (assembly GCA_051861145.1). GTDB lineage: Bacteria > Cyanobacteriota > Cyanobacteriia > Cyanobacteriales > Nostocaceae > JBHYDF01. Next base: position 6,859 of record JBHYDF010000160.1, on the reverse strand, counting down.
GCTTCGCTGCAATCACAACTTCCCAAGCAACCACAACTTCCGCTACCAAACTTTGCCACTCAGCAAACTCCTTTACCACCGCAACCACCAGCAGTGGTAGCGCCTTCGTCTCCTTCTGGGGTAGAACCGCCTTTGTCTTCATCTATAAACTTGTCTCCTAACGGATTGAATATCGTCTCTTTGCCGAAAAATCAGTATGTTCGGATACCTCAAACCAGAGACTTACAATTTAAGCCCTATGTAAACAAAAACGAGAATATTCCGCCGTCAATTCCTCCTCAAAACTACCCAGAAGTTCCGAATATATCGGACAAGGTAGCATTAGGAGAATCTAAGCCGCTATCGCCAGCGATCGACGAATCTAACAACGAACCTACACCTCAAGCGCCGATCAGCGAAATTAACAACCAATCGAAACCGAATTCGGCTTCTAACTTACCAGAATTAGAGGCTGGTAAAATACCTCCAGATTTAACTAGTAATCCAACTCCAGCTGTTATCTCTCCTGATACCACTACCACCGCAACAGCAACCGGAACTACCTCTTTACCGACTTCACAAACTACGCAAGCTGATGCTGTTAGCAAAACTCCACAAGTTGAGGGTAAATTAGCTTTATCAGGACCAAGTTTGCAACAATGGCAGCAACAACAGTCTAGGCTGCAAACAACTGGTACGCAAACACCTAGCAAACTGCCATCACAAGCAAGGCAAAATCCGTTAATCGCAAAAACCACTACCTTTGGGGAACAGTTTCTAAGAGTTAAGAAGCAATACCCTAACATCGAAACCAAGCAACATATATCCGAAACGATTAATGCTAAAAAAGGACAGGAAGGTAGGGTTGAGGGTGGTTTGGTAATAGATCGTGAAGGTAAAGTTGAATCGATAAATTTCTTAGACAGTTCCGTTTCATCTGAACTCAAGACATCCACAAGGGAATATTTCAGAGAATATTTCCAAAAAAATCCCGTGCAGGCAAATGGCAAGCCAAAGTATTATCCATTTAGCTTGGCATTTTCATCCAACGGTAGCAACGTTCAACCAAATAGCAGCAACAACTTGCAAGCTGCTCCAAAATTGCCTCCATTGAACGTAAATAATAAAACGCAACAATTGCAAATAAACAGAACACAGCCATCATCCAACGAAGACAAGGATTTAATTGAGCGCTTGAAATCGCCTCAAGAAAATTCACAATCATCCCAACCAGTACAGGAATTAAATAACAGTAAACCTGCGTCGGTAACACCAGCTACTGTTAAGCCAGTATCAAATCAAATTCAGCGCAATACTCAGCCAGCTTCGGTAAAACCAGCCAGCGTTAAACCAATATCAACTGAAAGCCAGCAGAATAATCAACCTGCATCGGTAACTCCAGCTAACGTCAAATCAGAAGAATCAAAGACGCAATCTACTAGTAGGAACAAGCCTGTATCTTTTGATGAATCAGGTAAGCAGTTAATACAAAAATTGCGCCAATCACAGGAAGAAAGAGAAAGTTCAAATCAAGAGAAATAAACAAATCTGATTTGAATATCGGCTGAAAAAAAGGTGAAAGCTGAATTTTTCTTTCTATCTGCTACTTTCTTAGAGAATTCAATTTCCCCCTTTTGAAGGAAGGGGGAGTTTGTACAGCTTTGCATCAGTTCGTAGCGTTTTTAAACGCAGAGGGGCGCAGAGTAAGCGCAAAGCTACGCAGAGGATTTATGAGTTAAATGCGTTACTAATTTATGCAATTTGTACTTAGATAATTCAATTTCCCCCCTTTTTAAGGGGGGTTAGGGGGGATCTGCAATAGATTATAGTATTGCTTATAACTTTTTAAGCATCCTCTTGTAATCCAAAATCCAAAATCTAAAATCCAAAATGCTATTACCAGCCTTGTTCTGCTTTTTGGAAGACGTAAGCGGCTACTTCAAGAATCTCTTGTTCGCTTAACTTGTTCTTGAAAGCAGGCATAGCATTTTTACCATTCTGCACCTGGTTAATAATAGCCTCGATGGAATTGGTAGTATAATTTTCTAGATACTTTTCTAAGGCTTCTTTTTTTAAGGTTTTCTCGGCGATCAGGATGTTACCGCCACCGATATGACAAGAAGCACAGTTAGAATTAAAGATTTTGGCAGCTTTGGGTGTTTCTGCTGCTAGTGCTGGACTAATAAATGTAAAACTAAAAAAAGCGATCGCCAACAATAAAATTAATATAAGTATTCTCAAGGGATTCTCCTTGCAATTAGCCTCCAGCAATTAGAAAACTTTCGACTTAAGCTATTTTATGGGTGCTAAAAGCTTTGTAGCTGGAGTAAAATCTACCTTTGCTAACTGCTAATTTTTCTCTAATTTTAAATATAATTCAAGTCTCTAAAAAAACACTAGTAATATTCGTAATTTATATCAAAATTTTTGGTGACGAGTCTATCCCCTTTTTTGCCACTTGGCTTTACTATCTTGGCTAGCGGGGAATATGCTCGTCACCGCCATTTATCTTAATTTTGTGCCCTCTTTAGCTGTAGCTAAACACTATCTTAAGAGTTAGGCTAATTACTCTCTGGCGATAAATTTTCCTGACTTTAAAGGAAAATTATTTGTTTTTTGCAGAGGAGTCTTGATTATTCTACAGTGAGTTTACCAACCATGCCAGCACCACGGTGAGGCTCACAGTAGAAGGTATACTCACCAGCAGGAGCATCAGCTGGGATTGTGGTTGTATATTTTTGCCCAGGATTCATCAACAACTGCTTGTGAGACATAGACTTGGCTAGATCGGCACTTTTAGAAGGGTTTAAAGCGGCATCAAATACAACATTGTGGGGAGGAACTTTATTGTTTACCCATTCAATTGTGTCGCCTGGCTTGACTGTCAATTTATTGGGTTCAAATGCCAGCATTCCTTTATCACTACCCAGTTTTATTGTATGGGTGTCAGCCGCAGCACTAGGAGTAAAAACAGCAAAGCTGCTAACTACTAAAAGAATTGTTAATACGGCTAAACCCAAGCGCCGCAAACTTGCCGCAATCATTTTCATGGCTTTCTCCTAAAAACAAGTTTTATTTTCCTTTATCATTTTAGATAAAATCAAGCCTAAATATGACAATCTGTCGTAGATAAAAGTTTTTTTTAGACTATAGCTAGTGATAGATAGCAAAAACTTTGGCAATTAGCAATAAGTCAAGAGTCAAAAGTCAAAAGTCAATTGACTAATGACTAATGACCCCTCCGGGGTTCGCCCTTCGGGTTCGCCAGTTCCCTACGGCGGGAAACCCGCCTTCAGGACTGGTCTCACCAGTCGCTCATGGGGGAAACCACGGCAGTCGCTACAACGGGGGAAACCCCCGCAACGCGCTGCCTCCCCAAGACCGCGCTGGCTCACTAATGACTATTTAGTTATTGGGCTTTAGTAGTAAATTTTACCACCGCCCCACTTTTCACCCTGAATTTTTGGTTGTAGGAGAATATGACCAGCGATCGCTTCCAAGTCATCATCAGTGAGATTTCTCATTTCTGTGAAAATATCCGCACTCTTCATACTGGGGTGTAATTCAGAAATTTCTTCTTCCCCGTCGTAGGTAGTGGGATTTTTCATGTAATCCACTAATGCTTGAATATTATCACGTGGAGGTGTTGCTCCTGCCAAAGATTCTGGGTCAAGTCCAACGTTTTGGTTTGTTTTGGTAATACCCCCAGGATGACACTGAGAACAAGTCTCGTTAAATATACGTTTGCCTTGTTTGACTTGTTTAAGGCTAAGTACAGTAGTGTCACCCTGGTCATTTAATGGTACCGTGCGGATAGTTTCAGTCAATTGCACGGCTGATGCACTACCGACAACAAACTGAAATGTTAGCAACACAGTCGCTACAAGAATGCCAATAAATCTTTTTAACATCTTTCCCCTTAAAAGTTTTGACGCTCAACACAGCTAAAAATGCAATACTCAATTTCCTGCTGTTAACTGTTAATTGTCATTTGTCATTTGTTATTTGTCATTCATATTCATATGACTTGACTATTGACAAATGATGTGTTTTGCCATAGCTTCACCTATTGAGTCACTAGTACCGCTTGGGCGTGTTTCAGACAAAATTTGGTCAATAATTGCCTTTGTATCCTGCTAACGCCAAACGGTATAAGTGTTTTGTACAAGCAATTCCCGGTTGCTTGCATACAGATAGCGGCTTTTTCTACAGGTTTGCTGTAGCCTGCTGCTGTCTGGGTAATTGATAGATCGGCAAAACCCATAATTCTTGTTAACTGATGATATTAATTGAGTCGCTGTTATACAAATATCACGTTCAGAGCGCAATTTGTCGTCCAAACTGCTGTTAGGGGAGTGGGGAGTGTTAACAAGTCAAAAGTCAAAAGTCAAAAGTCAAAAGAAGAAGTTTTTATGAGTGCCTTTTGGCTTGAAGCAAAGCGGTGGGAGAAGTGGGGGAGGATGGCAAAAATGAGCATTTATACTTAGAATATATATTTTTTGAAGTTTTCTTGTTGTTGCAGATTAAATTAAATTGAGAGCATAAAATGATTTAAAAATCAAGTTTTTTATTTCAGCTGTAACTGAAGCCATAACAAATTGAATTTTGAATTTTCTACCCTTTCCCACCTGTAAAAGTCACACTTTGAATAAAATACCGATTGAAAAAGGCGTAAATAGCCAAAGCCGGAAGAGTAAATACCATCGAAGCCGCCATGATGTAGTTCCAATAGCTGATATATTGACCTTTGAAAGTGTTCAATCCTAAAGGTAGGGTAAACATTTCTGGGTCAAACAAAATCACCAAAGGCAGTAAGAAATTATTCCAACTAGCCATAAACACAAAAACTGCCTGTGCTGCTAGTGCTGCTTTTGCTAAAGGTAAGACAATACGCCAAAAAGTTCCAAAGGCTGTTAAGCCATCAAGTGCAGCGGCTTCCTCAAGTTCTTTAGGAAAATTAATGAAAAATTGCCGCATCATAAAAATGAAGGTGGCATTCACCATGCTAGGGACAATCATACCTTGGTAGGAATTTAACCAGCCAAAGGCTTTTAAAATCAAAAATGTGGGGATAAGTGTGATTTGCACAGGCACTGCCAAAATTGCCAGAATGAGTAAGAACCAAAAATGCCGTCCCCGAAACCGCAGCCTAGCAAGGGCATAACCTGCCATTGAGTTGAACAGCAAGTTTAAAAGAGTGACGCTAACGGCAATGATTACACTGTTGAATAACCAACGTAAAAACAGCGGTTCTTGTATGAAGATTTGTTTATAGTTGGCGAAAGTAAAGTTTTTTGGCAAAAAGTTGGGTTCGCCACTGACTATTTCCGAAAGGGGTTTAAAGGATGCGGAAAGCGCCCACAAAAAGGGGATGAGGGTAATTAATGCATATAGCGTGAGTAAGGTGTATAACAATACCTTCAACCAAGGGATACGAGAGATGTTATTCAAATTTTTTCGCCTCCGAAAAGTCGCCGCTGAATTAAAGTCATAGCAATAATGACCGCCGCTAACAGGAAAGCGATCGCCGCCCCATATCCCATTTGCAAGTTACGAAATACAGCTTGATATATCAGTAAAACTACGGTAAGGGTGGCGTTGTTGGGACCGCCAGTACCGTTGGAGAAAATATAAGACTGGTCAAATAATTGAAATGTGCCAATTAACCCCATTGCTACTACAAAAAAGGTAACGGGTTTGAGCATGGGAATTGTGACATGGATAAACTTTTGCCAACTATTCGCACCATCCAATTCTGCCGCTTCGTAAAGTGATTGAGGTATATCCTGCAACGCCGCCAGATAAATGACCATGTAAAACGGTGCAGTTGACCAAATATTCATAATCATGATGCCCTTAAGCGCGATCGCGGGATCACCCAACCAGTTATAAGTGGGCAGTCCCACAAAAGCGAGAAAATCATTGAGTAGACCATTGGTGTTATAGATCCACATAAAAATCAGCGTCAGCACAGCGGAAGATGTTACCGTCGGCAAAAAATAAAGAATGCGCCACCAATTTTTGGCGCGAATGCCAGAATTCAGCGTCACAGCTAAAACTAATGCCAAGACAGTTTGGGCAGGCACGACAATAGCCACATATTCCACTGTATTCTTGAGGGCGATCCAAACTCGTTCATCTTCAATCAGGCGCGTGAAGTTACGAAAACCAACAAAATCGTATTCAATACCGCCGAGAAGCTGGACTTTATGCAGGGAAAGAAAAATTGCCCAAATAATCGGCAGGACAACAAAAGTACCCAAAACCAGAATAGCGGGTGTCATAAACAGATACCCAGCCAGGTCTTGTGGGATATTCAACCTGGCTTTTCGTCGCTGCCTTCTTGCCTCAAACACAAGATACCTCCGCCTAATTCCGCACCAAGTTTTTGTAGCGATGGATGATGCATTATATATATTTTACTTCTTTAGATAGATGATGATCCCCATTAGACGTTCTATGTGAAAGAAATTAAAAATTAAAAATTAAAAATTAAAAATTTATATTAAAAATTTACATCAAAGGGACTTGCAAATAAAAAAATATTCAACTAGCTTTTATATTTTTGGGCGGGCTGTCCGGCCCACCCCACAAGATTGGGCAATGGGCATTGGGCATTAGGCATTAGGCATGGGGCATGGGGCTTTCATAAAGTTATCCAAAATTGCCCAGCCTTCATCAAATAATTAAGTAGGATAGGCTTTTGCGAGGGGGGTCACGAGGCGGTTTTACCGCGCTCAAAACAGTTTTTTCAGCGGTAAAACACCGCCTCGTGACCAAGGCTGGGCAATTTTGGACAGGTTTTTCCCAAGGGCATGGGGAATAGGGAAAAATCCAATGACTAATGACTAATGACTAATGACTAATGACTAATGACTAA
>JBHYDF010000159.1:0-19592 GCA_051861145.1 Nostocaceae cyanobacterium | reverse complement strand
TTACTTATTTCTGGTTATTATTTAATATTTTAGCCCACTAAGTACGGAAGAACCACTAAGGTTTGGGCTGAAAGCTCAAACCCGTTTTTCGCTACTCCCCCAACCTTGCATACCTCGGACTACACGGTGTTCCCCAGCACACCTTTCCAGGAGGTATCTCAGTAAAAACACTGCTACGTGCCCCAATCACGGCATTCGCTCCAATTTTCACACCCAGTCCGATGAAGCAATCTGCTGCCACCCATACCCCATTACCAATGGCGATACTCGCTGTTTTCAATCCAAAGGCTGGATCATGCATATCATGGCTACCAGTACACAGATAACTTTTCTGGGAAATTACGCAATGTTCACCGATATAAATATGGTCAAGACTGTATAAAACTACATCATCTCCAATCCAACTGTAATCGCCAATGGAGATTTTCCAAGGATAGGTGAAGCGGGCGGTTGGTCGAATGAATACACCTTTACCAATTTGAGCGCCAAAAAGACGTAGTATCGCGCAACGCCAACTATTGAAGGGGTGGGGAGTGAGAGGAAAAGCGATCGCCTGTACAAACCACCATAACAAAATATACCAACCCGGACGCCCTCGATCAAACCAGGATTGGTCATATTTGCGTAAATCTATAAATGGTTTGTCATTTGTCATTTGTCATTAGTCATTAGTTATTAGTCATTAGTCAATAGTCATTAGTCATTAGTCAATAGTCAATAGTTATTAGTTAGTTTAACTAACTCCTAACTCCTAACTCCTAACTCCTAACTCCTAACTCCTATTTCTTGAGTGAGGGATGATGGGGTTGTAACAGCCGTAGATTTAGTATTTAGCTTACCGCCACAGTGGCGTAATTCATATAGCTTGACGCCAATTTGATATTCATATTGACTCAGAAGCCTTGCATAGATATATCCAGCTTTGCCATCTAAAAAACCACGCTGAATTATGTAGAACAAAATAAACCGTAAAAATGGCTTAAATGGAAGCCGAACCCAAATTTTTTTCAAAAAGCGCTTGCGTTGAACTGCATCACCCCATAAATTTGCGCCAATGGTGCCGTTATCGTCTTTTCCTGTTAGCAAATTATAATAAACGCGGGCTTCCCAGTTAGAATAACGGTTATGTCTTTCTAACCAATGGAAAAGGTCACGGAAGTCCTCGTGAAGCATGTCGTTTTTGAGATACCCAACTTTTCCATCTAAAACAACGTGTTCGTGAACTTCGTTGTCGCCTGTGTTGGGAATATCTTCGGTGTTAAGATTTTCGTAGCGTCCCTTTTTGTGCTTAAATAAACGTAAATTCCAATCGGGATATTTACCACCGTGGCGAATCCATTTACCTAAGAAAAATACGCGGCGGTTGAGGTAGTAACCGTTATATTCTGGATTTTGAATTGCTTGGGCTATTTCTTCCCACAATTCAGGGGTAATACGTTCATCGCAATCTACTATTAACACCCATTCGTTACGAAACGAAAGGTTTTCTAATGACCAATTTTTCTTTTTAGGCCAGCGTCCATTAAAGTGAAACTGCACGACATTTGCACCATAAGTTTTAGCAATTTCAACACTTTTGTCGCTACTTTGCGAATCAACTATAAATACTTCGTCTGCTCTTTGCAAGCTGGCTAAACAAGCTGGCAAGTTGGCTTCTTCGTTTTTAGCTGGAATTAGTACAGAAACTGGTATTTTAGATTGCATAATATATGTTTTTTATTATTTTTGAGTAGAAGTTTGATTAGATGGCGATAAAATACCCACAATAGCGGCGTTTAAATACCCAATCTGACCATAAGCATACACAAGTTTGTCAAATCGTTCCGCTGGATCTGAAAAGTGTTGTATGGATTTATACAGCCCGCGTAAAAACCTTTCGCTACCGCGTTGTAATTGACCGACACCAGCTTTACCGGCGAGTTGTTCCCGATAACACTCACTAATTCCTTGCCACCAGCCTCGGTCTAAAAACCAGGAACGTTTGAGACGTTCGGGAGCAACATTATGGTATACATGGGCTTGGGGAAGATAAGCGACTTGCCAACCTCGCTGGAGGGCGATTTCGGTCATTTGCAGTTCTTCGTTAGATAATAATTTCTTGCCCACACGACCGAGGTGAGGATCGAAACCCCCAATTTCTTCTAGGAAGCTGCGGCGGATGGAGTAATTCAAGCCTCTGGGGGTTAAACCTGGCTTGTCGATGGAAACTATACTATCGCCTAAGTCGTATGCCCCCAAATTGGCGGCTAGTCCAGGAGATAGCCATCTTGGTGCTTGCATTCCCTCAGGCCATAACAAGGAAACCTTGCCACCTGCGATCGCTAGTTTCGGGTTATTTTGATAAGCAGAATATAAAACTTGCAACCAATCTTGGCTAGCTACGGCATCATCATCAAGGTATGCTAAAATCTCCCCACTGGCAACTTTAGCTCCTGTATTGCGGGCGACAGATAGACCGATCACAGGTTCAAACACATATTTTAAGCGAGTATCACTAGTCCTTTGTTCGACAACATCGCGGGTGCGATCGCTCGAACCATTATCTATTACCACCACTTCAAAGCCAGTGGCAAAATTCTGTTCTAGCAGGCTATCTATAGCAGCGCCCAAATAGGAATCTCGGTTGTGAGTACAGATAATGGCAGAGATTTGCATGTCTGGCATAGGTAATTTTAGATTTGAGATTTTGGATTAGTCATTAGTTAATGGTTCATGGTTCATGGTTAATGGTTCATGGCTATTAACTATTAACCATTAACTATTAACTACTAACCATTATCTTGTGCCAAAATCCACTGTCGCCTGCCTGCTAATCTATACCAAAATATCCTGACCCACCAACCGAGTTTTTTCGGAAATAATATTTAAATCTTTAAGCGATACACCCATTTGATTTATCACACAAAAAAGTATGAAAATTCCTCTCTCTAGTCCCTAGTCCAAGCGCCCCTAGTCCCTAGTCCAAGCGCCCCTTTTATTGCCCCTGAATATGTCCGTGTAAAACCACAAGAGTTTCAGCTAGTTGGGCGAGACGGGTTTCTAAGTATTGTTTACGTCCTAAAAGCTGACGCAATCTCTGGTAACGAGCGATCGCCATACTCACACTGGCAACTTGATCCGGTGGACACGGACGCGACCAAACTGTACCAGAAGCATCTAATCCGCATAGCCGATAGCCTGAACAAGATGATTGATAAGATACTTTTCCTTGTTGGGCACAAATTTCTTCTACGTAGTCCATGAGGCGATTTACTTCCGCATGGCGTAGAGTTGCTGTATTAGCTGGTTTGTTGCTTGTCTGAGATTCTAACCATCCATTGACAATCGGCCCTTCTAAGTATAAGTCTTGTATTTGCCGGATGATTTTTTGCAATTCTGCCTGCCAATTGGCAACTATTCCCTGTATTTCTTGTAGGATATTCATTGCCAATGCTGGATTGGCTGCATTGCGATGGTTGGTAAAGCTAGGAGTTTTAAATTTTGGTAGGCTTGGCGCTGCTTTGCAACCGTTATCTTCTACTGAAAAGGTTTGTACAGTAGTTTTGTGAGAATATGAATTCTCTTCTAGTTCCTCAGCAGACTCTTCATTATGTAAAGTCTCGGTTTCTGCTGTTTCTGCACCAACGCTGATCCGAAACGACAAAGACCGCTTTTTTGAATCTGCTGACTCAACAGCGGTATCGTGATTTCCTAAATCATGTAGAGTCGCCTCAATACGCTTTAACCCTGCTTTCATAAAGATATCTCTAATTTGCTGTGACTTGTGGTGTTTATTGATGCTGATTCGCTGATTTGGGATTTTTGGCTTTTGCCTGTGGTTGCAATACGGTTCGGTTAAAGGTGAAAGGTTAAAGGGGAAGGGCGCATTCGTTGCGCTTGTTTTTGTTCCTTTTCCCATTCCCCTTGCCCCCTAATCCCCAGAGGGGGCCCCAAGTTCCCCCTTAACCAAACTGTATTGCCTGTGGTTGCATCAATGATGCTAAGTAATTTTATCTATTAAAAGATATTTGGGGGTCAAAAATCCCATACTGGAAGAAAAAATGTGATAAAAGGATTAAAGTCCTTGTTAACCTACGATACTCAGGAATTAGGTTTACGTAAAGTCAAAAAAGACCTATCCACCAATTTTTATTTTCATGGATAAAATTATTCTAGTGACTGGCCCTGCACGTTCTGGTAAAAGTGAATGGGCGGAAACTTTGGCGATACAGTCAGAAAAAGAGGTGTTTTACATAGCAACGAGTACTCATGATCCTGCTGATGAGGAATGGCAACAACGCATACAACAACACCAAAAACGCCGTCCCGAAAATTGGGTGACGTTAGAAGTACCTGTAGAATTGTCTGCTACCCTTGCGCAGGTAAAACCAAATACCTGTGTTTTAATTGATTCTTTAGGAACATGGGTAGCTAATCTACTCTCTCAGGAGGAAGCAATTTGGGAAAACACCGTGCAAGATTTATTGGAAACGGTGGAATTGGTTGCAGCCGATATGATTTTTGTTGCAGAAGAAACAGGATGGGGTGTAGTGCCTGCTTACCCTATAGGTAGGACTTTTCGCGATCGCTTGGGCGCTTTGGTGCGTCAGTTGGGTGCTATCTCTGAATCTGTTTATTTAGTTACCGGTGGTCATGTTCTCAATCTCAGCGTGCTTGGTTCGCGGTTGTCAAGAGGGGAGTAGTTAATTAAAAATTAAAAATTAAAAATTAAAAATTACAAATTTTTTTAATTTTTAATTTCCCGAAGGAGTGGGAGTGGGGGGAGATAAGTGAAAATTCTTAATTGTTTATTCCAAATTTTTAATCCAAAATCCTAAATCTAAAATCTAAAATAAGAGTATGGCATCTCAACAAGAAGTTAAAAGATACTTAGCTTATTGGTTTCAGTTGGGCAAGAAAGTTGTCATTAAGAATGGCGCGGAAACTTTGTTGCCAAAATCTGTTATTGCTGGCGATCGCTACAGTGATGAATTTGAAGAGTGCTGGCAAAAAATAACTTCGCCCGAATACGGTGATTGTTATTTGGAGGGTACGCACGAAACGATTCCCCAACTCCTTTCACCCTATTGGGAGATGTTTCCCTGTGCCCGTTGTACTATGCCAATACCTGTGCGAAATGTAGGTATGCCGTCTGATTTATGCCCTTGCAATGATTTAGCTGACTGGCCTAATACCGAACTACCGCTTCCCCGAAGTCCTGTAAGTAATCAAGTGCAGTTAAAGTCAATTCGCGATCGCTTGATGGAGAATTTCCACTAAACAACATTTGGATAGTCATTCAAAAACCCAAAACCCCCTGCAAATAACATTGCTGGGGTTATGGTTCATTAGACCAAATCGGCAGTTTATTAACTTCTTGTAACGTTAACTCTACATAAGTAGTTTGGCTTTCACCAACCGACGCTTTACCAAAGTAACCTTCCGGTCCATCATGAGTATGAGGACCTGTATTAACAATGCTATAACGCCCCTGCTGACGAGCCTGGTTAAAGGGTGAGCCTACTGTTATAGGCCAGCGTGAGGCAAACAAATAACGGGTAATGTCCTCAACCCAATCTCTGTCACCTCGAAGATGATATACATAGTCTACCGCCTCAAAACCAGCTTCGCCATCAAAGCTACCCCCAACTGATAATACAATCAATTGAGCATTTAGCCATTGATCCAAATAGGATACTGCACCCAACGCCACCTGTGCGCCTCCACTGGTGCCAATTAAAATCAACTTCAGACGTTCTTTGGGGTGTTTAGGGATAGGATATGCTGCATTCATCCGATTGATAATCGTATTTGCAATTCCCAAATTATAAACCTCACCATAGCGGTCATCCGCAGAAATAGCAAACCGCCAAAGATTGCGAATATTAATTAAAAAATCTGCATTTCCCAACCAACCATCTGCTTCTTCAATAGCACGCCATACAGGAGCAAGAAACCTCTCTCCACCTAAACCTTCGTTAGCTACTGAATATGGAAATACATCCCGCACCGTTACACAATTGGGATGGCTTTGCTCTAACTTATCAAAAAAAACCTCCTCACCAGGAGTCAGTTCGTCGGCGGAAAAATCTCCTACTCCGGGTAGAAAAATAACGTAGCAGTCAATGTTTGCAGATTTGGGAACTTCTTCAGGGCGATCATTGCCTTCAGGTAATTCATCAATTTCGTCACTTTTTAACCCTAAACTTTCGGCACTTTGATTTAGCCACCATACCAAAGTTCCTACAGGTGAAAGGATTCCCCAGACCAGAAGTACTACTCCTGCCAAAACTAACAGCTTTAAAGTTTGACTTTGCAGCTTCAGCAGTATCTTTTGTATGAACTGTAGCATTTTAAAAATGTTTGCTACATCTTCCACAAGCGAAGTAATCTTGAAGAAAGATGCTTTATTTTATCCTAGTATATTATAGAAAACCCAATTTTTTTGAGTATTTTATCTCTCCTTAGATATAAAAATGAGCCGAAATCACAGACAGTCAAAGCAGGGGTTATGTACCACGCTCAAGCACGCCTTGGCTCTAAATGCCGATTTATATGAAGATGCTCACGATACGCCAAAAACTCTTCGCTTAGCCCTAACTGTGGTACTTTTGGCTGCTGTTTCTCATGCTATCGGTAGTGCTGTGATTTTGTTAATTAATAGGGCTAGTTTTCCTATTTTATTACTGGCGCTTTTGATTGATGCGATCGCAGTTGTAGCAGGATATTATTTTTGGGCATTTACGATTTGGAAAATTGGACAGTGGCTAAAACCAATCGATCCAACCTATGGTGATTTGCTCAGTCCAATTGGTTTTGCTTATGCGCCCCAAGTGTTAAATTTTTTAACTTTAATTCCTTTATTAGGACGACCAATAGAATTGATATTGGCTGTATGGAGTTTGTTGGCGGTAATTGTAGCAGTTCGCCAAGGATTAGATATTACCACTCGTCGAGCAGCGTTAATTTGTTTGGTCGGTTGGCCTCTGATTCAAATTGCTATCGGTTCTGTACAAGTTTTGCAGCAAGAATTGGTGAAATTAGGACGCTGATTTTTTTTAAACGCAAAGGTACGCAGAGGTAAGCGCAGAGGATCGCAGAGTAGGGGCAATACCGTTCGGTTAAGGGGGAACTCGGGGCCCCTGAAGGGGATTAGGGGGCAAGGGCAAGGGGTAAAGGAGGAAAAACAAGCATTTCCCCCTTTTTCCTTTCACCTTTCACCTTTAACCGAACCCTATTGAGAGTAGGGGCGGGTTTTGTTTCAATATCTCACTAAAACACAGAGGATGTCTGCTAAACCCGCCCCTACTACGATTTTGTTTCAATGTATATTTATTGGTGACATCTGTCTTTAGTTTGAAGTTTATTTGTGGGTGTGTTGTCAGATATGTATAAGGTGTGAAATATCAATACTTCAATGGAAAGATTCATTAATTTTGCAGATTTTTAATATGGAAGAAATGGTAAAAACTAGGAGATAAATATGGCATTGGTAAAACTTGAAGATTTTTACCCTAACTATCAGCAAGATGAGCTAGGTATGGATGACATCAAGCATTTTGATGTTTATGCCGATAATAATGAGAAAGTTGGCTCAATTTCCCATATTTTAGTCGATGAAAATAGCGGTCGATTCCGGTATTTTGTTGTAGACACTGGATTCTGGGTTTTTGGAAAAAAAGTTTTGTTGCCCGTTGGTCTTGCTAACGTTGATAATAATGCACGGCGAATATATGTATATGGTTTGACTAAAGAGCAAGTAGAAAATCTGCCTGAATTCGACGACTTGCAAAGAGTTGATTACGACTATGAAGAGCAGGTACGCGGCCTTTACCGTCCAATGGCTACTACTTCTACTACTTCTAGTATGAATCAACCTGTTAGTTACGATCGCAATTCTTACAACTATGAGCAAGAACCTTCATTGTATGATGTTGGCGATCGCAATGAGCAATCTCTGAAATTATACGAAGAAAGGTTAATTGCCAACAAACAACGTCAAAAAACAGGGGAAGTTGCGATCGGTAAACATGTGGAAACTGAAACTGCTCGCGTTGCAGTACCTGTAGAAAAAGAGCGAGTGGTAATTGAGCGTACAAATCCCACTAATGCTCAACCTGTTAATCCGAGTAACACCGCCTTTCGTGAAGGCGAAGTTGCACGCATGGATATCTATGAGGAAACTCCCGATATTCAAAAACAAGCTGTTGTGCGTGAAGAAGTCAAAGTTAAGAAGGTTGTAGAAAGTGATACCGTCGAAGCCTCAGATACACTTCGCCGCGAAGAACTTGACATAGATTCTGAAGGTCGTCCAATTGTGGATAGATAGGGAGTGGGGCAATGGGCATTGGGCATTGGGCAAGGGGCATCGGGAATTGGGCAAAGGGCATGGGGCATCGGGGAGCCAGCGCCGTGCGGGGGTTTCCGAGCCAGCGCGTTGCGGAGCCAGTCCTGAAGGAGGGTTTCCCTCCGCTCTTAACTGGCGTTGGGGTTTCCCCCGTTGTAGCGACTGGCGTCCCGTTGAGGCGACTGGCGTCATCGGGCAAGGGTAAAAAACTAACAATTCCCAATTCCCAATTCCCAATTCCCAATTCTCAATTCCCAATTCCCAATTCCCAATTCCCAATGCCCAATGCCCAATGTCTACTCCCTATTCACTGATACTTTTAACCCGAACAACTACAGACATCATAGACATCTTAGCAATCCTGAGTATAACAACATCCAACGAATTGAATGCAGGCGTATCCAGCAACGCCTCAAAGCAAGCTTCAAGGCTCTAATTTTTTAATTTCAGACACCGGGCTTCCAGTAACAACTCGCCGTAGCATATGTTTGTATCCCGTGCAAGCAATTTATAACTTTCGTAGTTAAAGTCTGCTTGTGTCAAAGACGGAGCAAAAGCTTCACATCTTTATTTATCGTCGCACAAATGTATGGAAAAGTTCCAAAATGTTCCTAAAAAGATGCTCCTAGTAACTGCTCTCTTCATTAGGAGCAAATGTCTGTACCAATGAAAGCGGTAATGGTTGCTGACTGATAGTATTGATGAAATCAGCACTCAGGTAGCGACTGTAATTTGGCTGATTGGCTACATAGGTTTTGAAGAAAGCAAGGCCCAAAATATTAATATAGCGACGCGACAAAGCAGGGTTAGGACCTATTGCCTGTTCGGGAACGGGTACAGCACCGGGTTCTGGTGATTCGGCAATGGTTGAAAAGTGGGTGGCATTATTAATTAATGCTAAATACTTGTTTGGAGTCGTTAACCAGGTGAAGGGTTGAATTTGCTCTGGAAGCGCCGGAGCAATAGTATCAGCACTGCCTGTTATAATCATTACCGGGATTTTGATTTGGCTGAGGCTGTCTTGTCCGAAAACACTGCTAGCAATTGGGTTAATTGCGATCGCTGCTTTGACTCGCGGATCGGATAGATCATATTGAGATTCCGGTAAATCTTCAGCTAAGCACTGAAGTAAAAGTGAAATATTGAGTGTGTCCTTAATAGGCGGGCATTTTTTGTCTACTTCCTCTACATTAATTGGTGCGCCTGCTAATGCCAAAGCTGTGTAGCCGCCAAAAGATTGCCCAATTATGCCTACTTGTTCCAAATTCAAACGTCGTGCAAAAGTTTGCTTAGTAAGTTGATCCAACAAATATTTGATATCTAAAGGTCGGTCGATGAACTCTGTGGGGCTAGTAACATTAGCCGCTCTGCCTGATAATAGTGCTTGTAGTTGTTGCGTATTACTGCCAGGATGTTCGGGAACTGCAACCGCAAAACCATAAGAAGCCAAACGTTCCGCCAAATATGCAAAACTGGTTCGATCAGAACCGAGTCCGTGAGAAATAACAATTACCGGACTAGAGACAGAAGTAAGCGGTAAGTAAATATCAGCGGGAAATACACGATTGCGCGATAAATCATTTAGCGTAATGGTTTGCTTTTGCCATTTGATCGGGCCTGATTGTAGTAAGTTTATCTTGGCAAGAGTTTTTAACTGTAGAGGGTCGGTAGTTACCTCTGGGCTGATTTTGGCTTCGGCTTGCTTGTTGATGAGTGCGATCGCACTCTGAGTTTGATTGACAAAATTCCTAAATGAATCCGCAATTTCCAAAGCACGAACTAAATTAATCGAAATCTCTCGAGAAGGAAATTTGCGCAATACATTTAATAAGGTAAATTCTTGTGAGTCAGCAGCTGCCAAAATTAGGGAAGCGCGAATTGCATACAATCCACTTGAAGGATTTTCTCCCTGAATCACTTCTGCTAGATTTTCTAACAATCTTTCACCAATTGGCGTATAGAGAAACTGCGAAACCTCTACCACACCCAAAGGAATGGGAGTTAACAAAACCTGCCTGAGTTGTTGTAATCTTTCTTGCGGAGCATACTGTACATATGCAGCTAATTCATCATCCACTTTGCCTGTTTTTGCATACTGCTCTAGAGAATCAATTGACACAGACCGCTCTACAAGACCGTAAGAGAGGGTCAACCGTTCTGCACCTAAAACAGGACGAGGAACTAAAACAGGCATCAAGCAGGCGGTACTAATAGACCCTAATGCAATTGTCAGCCAGATAAACTGCTTATACGATTTTGAATGTTGGATTCGATATTTTAAACTTTGCATTGAGAAACCCCGCCAATAGCCAATTACCACTTTTTCAATTATTCTTAGTAGTAAAACAAGGTCAGGACGCTCAATGACACTATCACCAGGAATATTGTCAAACTAATTTATAAGGGAGCATTCCAATTTTACATGAATAATCAGAATAGCCAGCCAGGGACTGTAAGTCCCTGGCTGAAAGCGCGCATTCCTCTATAAGAGGACTGAGAAAAGACTTTAATAAGTATTGTCAAAATTGGGATGCTCCAATTGATAATGAGTAATTAATAATTCATAATTGCTACTTCATCTATGAATATTGGACATGGAGAATTATGCAATGTATTACTTGTTTAACTTGATTTAATTCAGGGGCTTGTAAGTATTAATTATGAATTATGAATGATTCGGTTAGATAAAGGGTAAAAATGGCAAATAAAACATTAATAGAAAACAACCTTTATGACTACTTACTTTCAGTGTCTTTGCGAGAACCGGAAATTTTAACCCAACTGCGCCAGGAAACCGCACAGCATACAATGGCAAGGATGCAAATTGCACCAGAACAGGGTCAGTTCATGGCTTTATTAGTACAGTTAATGGGAGCAAAGAAGACTTTAGATATAGGTGTTTTTACTGGCTATAGTTCTTTGGTAGTAGCTTTGGCATTACCACCAGATGGCAAAGTAGTTGCCTGTGATGTCAGTGAAGAGTATACATCAATAGCCCGTCGCTACTGGCAGCAAGCAGGTGTGGCAGATAAAATTGACTTGCATATTGCGACCGCAGTGGAAACTTTAAAGCAACTGCTAGCAGCAAAAGAAGGAGAAACATTTGATTTTGCCTTCATTGACGCCGACAAAAGCAACTACGATAACTATTATGAGCTAGCTTTGCAACTGGTGCGTCCGGGGGGACTGATTGCGATCGATAATGTACTGTGGTCGGGTCGAGTTGCAGATCCGCAGATACAAGACAATAGAACCAACAGTATTCGCGCTTTTAATCAAAAGCTACATCAAGACCAAAGAATTAGCTTGAGTTTATTAGCGATCGCTGATGGTTTAACCTTAGCAAGGAAAAATTAAAAGTGGTTAATAGTTAATAGTTAATAGTTAATAGCCATGAACCATTAACCATTAACCATGAACCATTAACCATTAACTACTTTTTTCATTTTTAATTCACGCTGGCGCTTTTTCTCTTGCAGACGCGCTTTTTTCTCTTCCGTGAGACTATCAAAACAGTTAGCACAAGAAATTCCTTCTTCGTATTTTGGAGAAGTTTTATCTGCGTCCGAGATGGGATGACCGCAGCTAACACACATTTCATAAGTGCCGGGTTCCAAACCTTGACGCACTGCTATGCGTTCATCAAATACAAAACACTCACCTTGCCACAAACTTTCTTCTGTTGGAACTTCCTCTAAATATTTAAGAATACCACCTTTGAGGTGATAAACTTCTTCAAATCCTTGGGAAAGCATAAAAGACGAAGCTTTTTCACAACGAATCCCACCAGTACAAAATAGTGCTACCTTCTTGTGCTTACTGGGATCAAGGTGCTGGCGAACATAATTCGGAAATTCCCCAAATGATTCCGTATTAGGATTTTGCGCTCTTTCAAAAGAGCCGATACTCACTTCATAATCATTGCGCGTATCAATTACAATTACTTCTGGATCGCAAATGATAGCATTCCAATCCTTCGGACTAACATACTTTCCTACTTGCTCATTAGGATCAACTTCCGATAGTCCAATTGTGACAATCTCTTTTTTTAGGCGCACCTTCATGCGCTCAAATGGTGGAGAGTCAGTATAAGACTCTTTGTGTTCCAAATCAGCAAGGCGGGGATCAGAACGTAGAAACGATAATACCGAATCAATGCCTTCACGAAAACCCGCAATAGTACCGTTAATACCCTCAACTGCCAATAAAATCGTTCCCTTGATACCTTGTGCTTGACAAAAAGACAGTAAAGAGTCTTGTTTCTCGGCAAAATCTGGCAGTTTGACAAACTTATAAAATGTTGCGACAACTAGGGTCATTTGTAACTTTGCCCCTTTTTTAATTTGACATATGAGTTAAGATATTAAACAATATTTATATTACGGGGGTTTAGCTCAGTTGGTAGAGCGCCTGCTTTGCAAGCAGGATGTCAGCGGTTCGAGTCCGCTAACCTCCATTCTTAATTTAATGCACTGTAGTGCTTACTGCACACCCACACCTAGCGGTTCCTGCTTTTGCGATCGCGTTTGCAGTTCGACTGTCAGAGATTCTCCACTACGCCGTGCTTCCCAAGAACCAGAGAAACGTTTACCTATGTTCCATTGCCCCTGCATAAAATTTTCATTCTCTGAGAGAGTACCTGTATATTTAATCGGATCAGGCGAGGAAGTTAAATAGCGTTTGGTAAAATCGATCCGACGCCCTATCACTTCACCGCTTAACTGTGCTTCTCCCAAAAAACTATCATCCAAAATGTTGCCACTCAAGCTATTACCACTTTGGACGAGTACCGCTTCAAAACGAGTCGGAATTCCATATTGCCAGTATGTTCCCAGCCAAGTCCCGCTTAAATCCGCCATAAGATTTTTCCACCACTTTTTCTGTTGTGGCGTTGACCACTTGCAATCTATTTACATTTTCTAAGTACAACATTACACAAATTCGTAACGAATTCAATTCACAAATACTCTGCGTTCCTCCGCGTGTACTTTGCTACCTGGTGCGTTTAAAATCGTAGCTTTTTAAACGCAAAGGGACGCAGAGGCTTCCGCAGAGGAACGCAGAGTAAGCAAGGGAGGATGTCAAGAACAAGAAGCGTGTTGAAATACTACTGAAAGATTATTTGCTGGCATTTGGAAAGTATTTAGCAAAGTCAAATTTTGCTTGCCAGCTGCCGCTATAACATCTTCAAGATTGCGCACGCCCCATTCAGGATTTTGAGCGCGTAAAGACTCGTCAAAAGCTGCATTACTCGGCGCAGTATGTTTTCCATCTTGTTTGAAGGGTCCGTACATATACAGAATACCACCAGGCGGCAAAATTCTACCCGCACCCGCCATTAGCCCTAAACATGCTGACCAAGGCGAAATATGGATCATGTTGATATTGACTATGGCTGTAATTTCTAAAGTATCAAATGATGCATTATTTTCTACTGCCCAAACTGGCTCTCGTGCGTCAATGTTGAGAGGCGGGTAAAGATTATCACCTGAGTAATGTTTACTCCAAGCAGCTATACTAGCGCGAAGTTGAGGATTTGAGTCAGAAGGTAGCCATTTACGTGGTAGCAAATGAGTCGCAAAAAATACAGCATGTTCACCAGTACCGCTGGCTATTTCTAAAACAGTACCAGTGGTCGGTAAGACTTGTAAAAGTACTTCTAAAATTGGTTGACGATTACGCTGTGTGGCTGGGGCGTATTGTCGCGCGTCTGGTGGTGTGTTCATTCGGGCGTGATAGTATGTTTGGCAAGGTTGGCAACTACAGCAACCAACTCAGCCGGGTTGATGGGTTTGGCTACATGCTTTTGAAACCCTGCTGCGATCGCTCTTTGTTCATCCTCTTCTCTAGCATGGGCCGTTAAGGCAATGGCTGGCAATAGTGCTTTATTTCCTTCGAGGTTTCTCAATTTGCGAACAAAGGAGTAACCATCCTCTTCTGGCATACTAATATCACACAGTAACAAATCGGGATTGAATTGAGAAAGTACTTGCAAGGCTTGGGCTACTGATGCGGCTGTTGTTACCTGTGCTTCACTTTGTTCGAGAATGGTTGCGAGTAAGTCACGGGTATCCGCATCGTCATCTACTACTAAAATTTGCAGGTTCTTCAGTGATAGAAATTCATCGGCTTTACCGTTATTATCCTGAATTAGCTGTAACATTTGTGGCTGACAAGCTGGCAGTTGGACTGTAAATGTAGCTCCTTTGCCAACTCCCTCACTTGTGGCATTAACATTGCCATGATGCATTTCAACTAGATGACGAACAATAGCTAAACCTAGTCCCAGTCCCCCAAATTTTCTAGTTGTAGTACCATCTGCTTGCAGGAAGCGATCGAATACACGGGGTAAAAATTCTCGACTAATGCCAACTCCTGTATCGCTGACTGTGATTTGTACAAATGTATTAATTTGCTCAAGTCTAATTTCTACGTAACCTCCACGGGGGGTGAACTTGATCGCATTAGACAGAAGATTCCAAATTACTTGCCGCAAGCGCTCGCCGTCTCCCATAATTTGACTGACGAAGGGATCGAGTATAGATTCTATCTGGATCAACTTTGTCTGCGCTAGTGGCTGTACATCCTCAATTGCAGCATGGATAATTGGAATTAGGTGGATGGCTTGTAAATCCAAGTGGAGTTTGTTCTGAATAATCAGCGAGACATCAAGAATGTCTTCAATCAGCTTTTTTTGATTTTTGGCGTTGCGCTCGATTGTTTCCAGAGCTTTTGCTGTCGTTGCTTGATTTACTTGCCGATTTCTAAGTATTTGTGTCCAGCCTAACACTGAGTTGAGCGGGGTGCGAAGTTCATGAGAAACTATTGCCAAAAACTCATCTTTGGCGCGATTAGCTGCTTCTGCTTCTGCTCTGGCTGCTTGCTCTAAGGCTATCAGTTTTTTGCGTTCTTCTTCTGCTTGTCGGCGTTCGGTTGTGTCGCGCCAAGTCACGACTACTCCATCCCCAAATTTTACAGCACGGATATCATAAGCTTTGATGCTAGGCTGCTTCCCGTTGTAATTGTTATCCTCGTGCAATAATTCTTTAACTAGTGGTTGACCTGTTTCCACAACTTGAGAGTATTCTGTAAACAGTCCACTGGTTCTATGTATGGGCATTAGTTCGCACAGCCGCCTACCCAGTTGTTCTTCTGCTGACATGCGATGATTTTTACAGGCGGCTGCATTTACATACTCAATGCGGAAATCTACTATTTGACCAGATGCATCGCGGATGGCACAGTAAATACCGAAGCAATCGAGTATAGTTTCTACAGAAGTGCGGAATAGTTCTTCGCTTTTTCGTAATTCTGCTTCTGCTCGTTGACGCGATTCTCGTTCTTTGGCTTCCCGCAAAGCTCGCTCTACAGCCGGAGCTAATCTTTCTAAACGCTGTTTGAGAATATAATCTGTAGCACCATTTTTAAGAGTTTCAATGGCTCGTTCCTCACCAAGTATCCCAGAAATTATAATAAAAGGTACATCGGGGCAGGTGGTACGAGCTAGGTCTAGGGCGGAAAATCCATCAAATGAGGGTAGAGCGTAATCTGCCAATATTAAATCAAAGGTTTTGGTTTTGAGAGCCTCTACAAAATCAGTGCGAGTTTCTACCCGCACTAACTCACAATCAATATTACTCTTCCTCAAGCTTGTACCTATTAATTCGGCATCCGCCCAAGAATCTTCTAACAGCAGAATACGCATCATGATACTATTATTGTGACTTTGCCACTGTAGTTTTCCTGTTGAGGAAGGAACGTAGTAGCTTTATTTTCAAGGGTTTTGAGGAATAAAAACATCTAACTAGCGGTGTAGATTGCTGATTTTAGTTGGTTGTTGGTGGTTCGTTCAATGCAGTGCTAAGTTTTTACATTAGCGATCGCATTTACTGAGATTAAATAAGTTGTTGTTACGTCAGCATAAGCTGTCGTTACGTCAGTATAAGCTGTCGTTACGTCAGCATAAGTTGTCGTTATGTCAGCATAAGCTGTCGTTACGTCAGTTATTTTGGCATTAGAATAATAATATTTTTTTAACGCAGAGGAACGCAGAGGATTGCGCAGAGGGACGCAGAGTTTTTGGACGAGTCTGTTGAGTGATTCCGATGCAAACGGTTATTAACAATCCACTAACCACTATCCACTAACTCCTTTTCGGTAGAGAAAAGTAAATTGTCGCTCCATTATTTATCGCACCTTCAGCCCAGACTTTGCCACCGTGTCGAGAGATTATTCGCTGGATATTGGCAAGTCCTATCCCTGTCCCCTCAAATTGTTGTTCGCTGTGGAGGCGTTGAAATATCCCAAACAGTTTATGGATATACTGCATATCAAAGCCAACGCCGTTGTCTCGGATGAAAAAAATTGTTTCTTGTTGACTATTAATACTGCCAATGGTAATCTTAGCTTGTTGGCAGGAACGAGTGAATTTGACTGCGTTTTCGATGAGATTTTGCCATACTAGCCGCAATAATGAGCGATCGCCCCACACTTGAGGAAGTTGTTCTATTTCCCAAAGAATGTTTCGGTTTTTTGGGATAGCCATTTGTATTTCCTGTTTCGCTTCCCAAACCAGACGGTTCATATTCACGGTAGAATAGTGCATTTCTGTACGTCCGGTGCGAGAATAGGTGAGCAAGTCGTCTACTAGTTTGCCTGCTCGGTTGGTTAATTCTAAAATTGCTTTTAGATAATGTACGCTTGTTTCATCGCTGGTGGTAGCTTCTAAATGCTCTTTTAATAAATTTACAAATCCGTCAAGTTGGCGAATTGGCGATCGCAAATCATGAGATATTGAGTAAGCAAAAGCCTCTAATTCGCGGTTAATGTTTTCTAGTTGAATTGTGCGCTCTTGGACTCGATTTTCCAAAGTTTCGTTAAATTGCCGAATTTCTGCTTCTTGTTGCTTGCGCTCTGTGATATCTTCGACTAAGCCATCAATTACTGTTTCTCTATCTATATAATTGAGAGTTTCGCTAAATAATGCCCAAACATTGCTACCATCAGGGCGTTGCAACTGTACTTCTCTTTCCCACTCTTGTCCTAGCGGGCGATCGCTCATAAAAGAGTAAAGTTGTTCACGAAAAAATGATTGTACTTCCTGTAAAGACGCTAAACCAAAGATATTTAGTAATGCTGTATTCACTTCTAATACTTGCACTTCTGGTGTAGCACGAAATACACCAACTCGAAGTTGATTCAGTAGCGACTGTAAGCGCAGTTCGAGTTGAGTGGCTTTGCGTTGCATCTGAGATTGTTGCCAAACTACTCGTATGACTTGGGTGAGACGAATAAAATGTTTTGGTGATTTAATTACGTAATCATCAAGTCCCGCTTTCATGGCTGCTACTGCTATTTCCTGAGTGCCAGTATTGGTAAACATGATTACAGGTAAATTGCGATCGCGGGCTTTGATAGCACGTAAAATTTCTATCCCATTAGTCCAATTCAGTTGATAATCTGTAATTACCAAATCAAAATTATCAGTTGCTAATGCTTGAGTTAGTTCGTTAGCATCAATAATTTCTTTTACTTGAACTTCGGGAAATTCGCGGTGTACTTCTCTAATCACCAGCAAGCGATCGTCTGGGTTATCATCCACTAGCAAAATGCGTTGAATTGATTGGTCTTGATTGCTCATTACTGGTTTCTTGCTCAGTATGGAAGTGTTGACAGGCAACCAAGATGGGGAATAACCTACTAGCTGACGTAGACAGAGGGATGTTGATTGTAGTTCAGCCAGTAGGAGTTGAGTGCCTGCATCATTTCCTGCAAAGCATTAAACGCAACTGGTTTGATTAGATAGGAGTTTACTCCCAAATCATAAGCACGGTCAACATCGATATTTTCCTGAGACGATGTAAGTATCACCACTGGAATTCGCTTCAGCTTGGGCTGCTGCTTCAGCCATTCTAGAACTTCCAGACCAGAACGACGCGGTAATTTTAAATCTAGCAGTATCAACGCGGGTAGTGGGTTAGTTTCTCGATCCGCATAGCAGCTTTGACCTTCTAGGTAAATAACTGCTTCATCTCCATCTTTAACGTTGCGGATGCGATGGTTAAAATTAGCGCGACGAAATGCCCTTTCTATCAAGAAAATGTCGTTAGGGTCATCCTCTACCAGCAATAAAGTATGCTGATCAATCATTAAAAGCTGGCTCCTTTAAATTTTCCAGTTCTAGACGCCAGTAGAGAAGCAATTAGTGTGTGTAGTTGACATACTTTTTAAGCTAAGCATAATTTTGACCATCCTTCCGTACGGTTCCGTACATAGAAGTTGATTTTTTAAGATTTAAATATTCTGATTAACAACTCTTATTAGTTTGACATAGTTATACAAAAGGACAAATGAGGCATTACCCCTCTAAACCATCAAGCCGGAATATAATAGGGAGTCTAATAATTTTTGTCGTTAAGCAACCGCTCAAACTCCTTTTTAATAAAACCGTAGCATTCGCAGGCAGTGCCTTCTAATGCATGGCGATCGAGAATTGTAATTCGACCCCGACTGTAGCGGATAATACCTGCTTGTTGCAACATCCGAGCTGCCACAGTTACACCGGAACGGCGCGTACCTAGTAATTCTGAGATGAACTCTTGAGTCATCTGCAAAGTTTCTGAATCTGTATGATCCTGGGCAGTAAGTAGCCAACGAGCTAGCCTTGCTTCGAGGGAATGATGGCGATTGCAGGCAGCGGTTTGACTGATTTGCGTCAGTAGTGCTTGTATATAAAGCAGTAGTCGCCTTTGCAGTATTCCCCCGCGCTGAAATTCCCGTTTGATAATTTTGGCATCTATCTTCATGGCGCTACCTGCAACTTGTGTAACTGTACGGGTTGTGGTAGTGCAGTCACCCCCCAAAAATGCAGGACAGCCTACAACTCCATTACTACCTACCATACCGACTTCTGTTGTCGAGCCATCCTCTAAGACAGCAATTAAAGACACCATTGCTCGATTAGGGAAATAGACATGCTTTATCTTCTCCCCAGCTTCATACAAGACTTGACCGAGGGAGAGTGAAACTTCTTCTAGATGGGGAGCAAGGCGTTGGAATTCCGACTCTGGTAAAGCCAGCAGCAGTTGATTAACTAGCACGGCATCGCTTCCATCACTTTCAAATCAAGCAATTTAAATTGACACGGCTAGAGTGCCCGTGTCTGTACGCTACCGTACATAAAGACATCCTGCTTGGCAAAAAGCTTCATTAGCTAATGGTTAATGGTTAATGGTTAATGGTTAATGGTTAATGGTTAATGGTTAAT
>JBHYDF010000158.1:4318-19607 GCA_051861145.1 Nostocaceae cyanobacterium | reverse complement strand
TATGGGGATTGTAATTTTTAATTTTTAATTTTTAATTTCCCCGAAGGGGTTGACCTGTCAAACCTATTAACCTTAAAAGCAACCCGCGTTTGAGTACACTCTGGTTAATTGTTGGACTCTTTACAGTTGTAGTGCTGTTGGAGTACACAACTCCTCCAGACTACGTGTTTGGCTACCTTTATATCGGCCCGATTTTGCTAGCAAATGCTCGCTTGAGTCGAGTAGTAACGCTGCAACTGACTCTATCTGCTAGTATTCTCACAATTTTAAATATATGGGTTCCAGGCTTGTATGCTGTTAGTGCTGCCACAATTGCCAGTCGATTAATTGCAATCTTGGCATTGGTTGTAACAGGAGTGTTGAGCGATCGCAACCGGCTATATCAAGAAGCACTCTTGCAACAACAAGCAAAACTCCATGCCCAAGAAAAGCTTGCTAGTGTGCGAGAAGACTTTGCTTCTACCCTCACCCATGATTTGAAAACTCCCCTATTAGGGGCAATTGAAACCTTACAGGCTTTGGAACGAGAAAATTTTGGCTTTGTTCCACTCAAACAAAAGAAAGTTTTGGCTACCATGATTCGCAGTCACCAAACCAGTTTGCAAATGGTAGAGACGCTTTTAGATGTTTATCGAAACGATGTAGAGGGTTTAAAGTTACATATAGCACCTGTTGATTTAGTCGAAATTGCAGAGGAAGTAGCAACAACCCTGAACGAAATAGCTTCTAATCGTCGCGTCTACATTTCGTTTAACTATGGTGCGTCAGACTTTCGCAAGTACCTTTGGGTTAATGGTGATGCTTTCCAACTGCAACGAGTATTTGTCAATCTCCTGACTAATGCTATTAACCACTCTCCTCGAGGTGGCAAAGTGGAGATTGTCCTGGAAGCAGGTTCCTCTTATCAAACTGTTAAAGTTATAGACATTGGAGCAGGTATTACACCAGAAGAACTACCACACCTTTTTGAGCGGTTTTACCAAGGACACAGCGATCGCCAAGCAAAAGGTTCTGGTTTGGGGTTGTATTTGACTCGTCAAATTATTGAAGCGCATGGCGGTAGAATCTGGGCGGAAAATCAATTTCGTGACATACTCCTACACTGTATGCGTCAGCATCAGTGTAGGCTTCTCAGCGACTCCAGCTACTGCTTCGGACATTGGCTGAGCTTTAAGAACCGGATGCCCCTCGGCTCTATTTTTGATATTAATAGCTGCATTATGGTCACGGTCAAGACTGCACCCACAGTGAGGGCAATCGTGCCAACGTTCATGCAACTTTTTAGGAACTTCCACACCGCAACTAGAGCAATCTTGTGTTGTACCAGACGCTTTAACTGGGATTACCAACAAACCAGCATTCTCGGCTTTGTTTGTCAGTATCGACAAAAAGCTTGACCATCCGGCATCGCACACAGATTTAGCCAATCGAGTACGTGCAAGTCCTTTAACATTCAATTCTTCACAAGCAATTACATCATATTTTGATAGTAATTGTTTTGCTGTTTTAAAGTGAAAATCTTTGCGTTTATCAGCAACCTTTTTGTGTTGCTTACCCAATTGTTTAATCGCTTTCAGTCTACGTTGTCCTCCTTTTTTACGACGAGAAACACGTTTTTGAATAATTCTTAAATGTTTTTGAGCTTTGCGATAATATTGTGGTATAGCAACTGTTTCACCCTCGGAAGTTGTCAAAAATTCCTTCAACCCGACATCAATACCAGTGATTGACTCAGGATTAATATCCGGCTTAACTTCTGGAACTGTTGAGTCTTCCAAGCTTAGAGTTACATAATACCCATCTGCCTTTTTGGTAACAGAGGCGGTTTTAATTTTAAATCCAGCAGGTAACGGACGGTGCAAAATAACCTTAATCTTTCCCAGCTTGGGTAAATTAATTAGATTACCTTGGACACAACCATCCTTCATTTGTGGATAGGTGAAAGTTCGATAACGACTACGAGGTTTAAATCTTGGTTTGCCGCTTCGTTTCCCATTACTATCACCCTTAAGAAAACGGCTCATCGTTGCCTTAACTCGCTTGACTACATCCTGCAAAACTTGCGAGTAAATTTCACCATAATGAGGATGGGTCTTTTTGAGTAGTGGTAAATTTTTCTTTTGACTGTAGTAATCAGGATTATCTCGCAATTCTGGTATGTGGCAAACAAGAGGACAGGCGTTGATTGGACAACGATTCTGCTCATACCAGTTAAACCTATCAGTCAACAAATAATTATATTGAGCGCAAAGCATAGACAACCATTTGTCTATTTCAATGGCTTGTTGTTTTGTTGGGCGTAGCTTGTACTGGTATGCTGTTCGCACTTGTTTACCTCTAGTCATCAAAAATAGTATATCATGTATGTGACAACAACGGGTATACATGATATGAAAACTACTAGATTAAATGTAAGGATGTCTGAGAGAAGATTAAATAAATTACGACAGTATGCTGTAAGCAAAGATAAGACGGTAACGCAAATAGTAGAAGACTGGATTGATCGACTACCGAACACAGAGACTGACAAAAACTCAACTGCCCCTCTTTCTGCAAAAGAAGCGGTTTGATATGGTCAAGGGACGTTTCGTTTTTGTCCCGTCATTCATGAGGCGGCGGTGTCGGAACCTGCGTCCGACACTTAAGCCGCCGTCCCCACACTGATTTTTCAAATACAGTGTGGGACTTCTGACGGATTAAGCTAAAGTATTTATTAATTGCATTGGCAATGCTAATCTTAGCTACTGCCAAAACCAAAGCTGCACCAAAACAACAGCAGTAATCACTAACGGCGCTATAGCCAAAATAAGCAGGGCGACGGGCGTCACCTTCGGATTCCTCATAATCAAGTCAAGAGGCATTATGCCATGTTTTTCTCCAAAAAAATCCTGCTTAGTTTCAGGAGCTTGCTGTTGTTTTTCTGATTCAGATATTTCCTTTTTTGTTAACATATTATCTGCCATTTTTATCTCCTTTGAATGGTAGATACATTGGCAATAAATCAAGGCTCATATTTGCGACTATCACAAACATGCCTAACAGTAGTGTACATCGGTTGGTGACTTCTCAAAACACTGTCCAGATATTCTGTCTATATCTACAAACTTCTTCATGAAAGACGTGAGGCTACTATGGAGAAGCGGTGCTTACATACTCCGCTTTTATAAGTTTTGTTACACTCCACAATTTAGAAAAGTAACTTAAAAACTAAGGAAAAATATGCAGAAATGCTTTTAGTCTGAGTTTGTTATGACAACAAATAAAAAACTGTTTTAATTATATTGTTTATCACTCCATCGCGTCAAGAAAAACTGAAGCCATCAAGAACGCGATCGCTCTACTGTTGTTTCCTCACTTATAAATAGTAACTGAGGTAATATAACAATAATAAAAAAATGGCATTATTCCCAATCTTTTGTTATAAATCAATACAATTAATGTGAAGAATTAAAACAAACATAAATATCAAACATTACCATTGATAGTATGTTGAAAACCAAACTCTAAATGAGTAAGTGTCTCTCTTTACTTGGGGAATTCAACGACATTACTTAGGAGACATGAATGAAGCTTGGTATCCCAAAGGAAATCTACCCTGGCGAATGTCGCGTAGCAGCCACACCGGATACAGCCGAGCGTCTGGCAAAGCTCGGTTTTGATGTGCTAATTGAGTCCGGTGCTGGCGAAAGTGCAAACTTTGCAAATGATGCCTATACGCAAGCCAAATGCAAGATTGTTGCAGATGCTCCAACTCTCTGGGCTGAGGCGGATATTGTACTTAAGGTACGTCCGCCCCAGATGCACCCGAAGCTTGACAAACATGAAGCCGAACTACTTAGCGAGGGAGGTACATTGATTGGCTTCATCTGGCCAGCCCAAAATCCAGATTTGCTGGAAAAACTGGTAGCACGTAAAGCAACTGTGTTGGCAATGGATGCGGTGCCACGCATCACCCGCGCCCAAAAGATAGATGTCTTGAGTTCAATGGCGAATCTCGCTGGCTATCGCGCTGTAATTGAGGCTGCTAACCATTTTGGGCGCTTCTTTAACGGGCAGATTACAGCAGCCGGAAAAGTGCCACCAGCAAAGGTATTAGTGATTGGTGCTGGTGTAGCTGGATTGGCAGCGATCGCTACTGCTAAAAACTTAGGTGCAGTTGTCCGCGCTTTTGATACACGCCTCGCGGTTAAGGAGCAGGTACAAAGTCTAGGAGCAGAGTTTCTAGAACTCAGTTTTGCTGAGGACGGTACGGGTGAGGGTGGATACGCCAAGGTAATGAGTGACGAATTTATCAAGGCTGAGATGGAACTGTTTGCCACTCAGGCTAAAGAGGTTGACATCATCATCACGACGGCGCTAATTCCAGGTAAAAAAGCCCCTGTACTAGTCACCCAGGAAATGGTTGAGAGTATGAAGGAGGGTTCAGTTATTGTCGATTTAGCCGCAGAACAGGGCGGTAATTGTGCCTGTACTCATCCGAATGAAGTCTACTGTTACAAAGGAGTAACAATTGTTGGTCTTACCGACTTGCCTAGTCGTATGGCTCAACAAGCAAGCCAGCTTTATGGTACCAATCTTTGCCATCTCCTTGAAGAAATGGGCGGGGCTAGTAACTACAAAGTTAATCTCGAAGATGAAGTTATTCGGGGTATGTTGGTAGTTCATGACGGAGAGATTACCTGGCCCCCACCTAAGCCTGAGAAGAAAGAGGATAAGGAAACAAAGGAAAATAAAGAAGAAGACAAAAAGAAAGAGCTTCCGCTTGTCTCGTCGTCCCCTACTCCAGACGCGCCATGGCGCGTCTCTACACCCCCCATTTCCCCCTCCTCTTCCTCAAAGAGCAATGCTAACTTGCTATGGCTGCTTGTTGTTGGTTTAGCCCTTTTCGGTATTGGGATCAGTGCGCCAACAGAGTTCCTGTCTCACTTCACTGTGTTTGTCCTAGCTTGCTTCGTTGGCTGGCAAGTAATCTGGAACGTTAAACCGGCTTTGCATACGCCGTTGATGAGTGTCACCAATGCGATTAGCGGCATTATCATTATTGGCGGTATGCTGCAAATCTCCGGGGTATTAAATTCAACTACAACTATCCTTGGTGCGATCGCTATCTTAGTCGGAACAATTAACATTTCCGGTGGCTTTCTAGTTACCCAACGTATGCTCAGGATGTTCCAAAAGTAGAAGGAAATTATGTCAAATAACCTACTGACAGTGGCCTATATTGTGGCTAGTGCTTTATTCATTCTCAGCCTGGGAGGACTTTCCGATCAAGAAACTGCCCGCAAAGGCAATGTTTTCGGCATTATTGGCATGATTATCGCCTTCGTTGCTACTGCACTCTCGCTTGACATGAATGCATACGGCATCTTGGCGTCAGTTGTCATACCAGGGGGCGTTATCGGTGCAATCGTAGCCTCTCGTGTGGCGATGACTTCAATGCCGGAACTAGTAGCAATTCTACATAGCTTTGTTGGTGTTGCGGCAGTTCTGGTGGGCATTGCTAATTATCTACAACAGTCGCCGCTTACCCCAGTTGAATCCACAATTCACCAAATCGAAATCTTTATAGGTGTGTTCATCGGTGCTGTTACCTTCACAGGTTCACTAATTGCCTTTGGGAAACTACGAGGCATTATCAGCAGCAAACCTCTACTTTTGCCAGCGCGTCACTTACTCAACTTGGGCATGATTGCGGCTTCAGTATGGTTGGGTGTCCAGTTTTTAGGAACAGAAAATCTGAGTGGACTGCAATCTTTGTTAATAATGTTTGCGATCGCCTCAGTCTTGGGTATTCATCTGGTGATGGCGATTGGTGGTGCTGATATGCCAGTGGTAATCTCAATGCTCAACAGTTACTCTGGATGGGCAGCCGCCGCCGCTGGCTTTATGCTATCTAACGACTTACTAATTATTACAGGTGCGTTGGTGGGTAGTAGTGGTGCAATCCTCAGCTATATCATGTGTAAAGCCATGAATCGCTCATTCATCAGCGTGATTTTGGGAGGATTTGGTGCAGAAACAGGCGCAGCTGTTCAAGATAGCGATCGCCCTGCCGGTGAAGTTATGGCAACAACGATTGAGGATACTGTCGAACTCTTGGGTAGTGCTAAGAGTGTTGTTATTGTACCTGGTTACGGTATGGCAGTAGCTCAAGCCCAACATGCCGTATCAGAACTTGCCAAACTGCTACGCGATCGCGGTGTACAGATTCGCTTTGGCATTCATCCAGTAGCAGGTAGAATGCCCGGACATATGAACGTTCTTTTAGCAGAGGCTAATGTACCCTATGATATCGTCCTAGAAATGGATGAGATTAATGAGGACTTGACAAAAACCGATGTTGTGTTGGTGATTGGTGCTAACGACACAGTTAACCCCAGCGCCTTGGAAAACCCAAATAGCCCAATTGCTGGTATGCCTGTACTGGAAGTTTGGAAAGCTAACACTGTAGTAGTGATGAAACGCAGTATGGCTAGTGGTTACGCCGGAGTTGAGAATCCACTATTTTATAAGCACAACACCCGGATGTTATTTGGTGATGCGAAGAAAAATGTTGACGCGATTGTAGGCAAACTTGCACAGGTTAATGAGGAAAGTGTAGAAGTGCGATCGCATGATTTACTTTTTGGTCAGAAGGCAAAAGCTTATACTTAAGTAAAATGTTGCTTTGACTACAGCCACCGTGTTGCATGTCATCCCATCCTTACAGCCATTTTCAGGTAAATAGAGCATTTTATGATTGTAGGGGTGGGTTTTGTTTCAATGACCGAGAAAGGGGAAGGGGGAAGGGGGAAAGGGGAAAGGGGATTTTTCAGATATTTCCTTTACCCTTTACCCCTCTCCTTTCCCCTTTTCCCTGCCCGAAGGGCTGTTGACCGAAGTAACAAAAGTGGTGGCGATCGCTTAATACTATTAACTGCGATCGCTACAGAATTGGATCATCAAATAATGAGCATTACAGAGATTTTGGCATTTTGGCAACTTTTTTAAACTAAAAATAAGTAAATTGACTGAATATACGCCGTTCCATTGCAAATTGCAAAATCCTCCTCTCCCCGGTGAAAACCGGGGTCTTTTATTACAAGGGGTAGCGTTAATGGTTAATGGTTAATGGTTGATAGTTAATGGTTAATGGTTAATGATTGAATGGCACTAAGATAAGCCCAAAGTCTTGTGTTGCCTCGTTAAGCGCCTCCAGGCTGGGAATGTATTTCGAGAGGCTTTGCCTCTCGTCAAGCCTCGGTCGGCGGAGCCTCCGGTGGATTGGTTCCCAGCCTGGAGGCGCTTAACCAGTCAGGGCAAGGGCTGTGTCTTAACTTAGTGCCATTCGGTTAATGATTGATGGTTGATGGTTAATAGCGCGAGAACTATGAACTATGAACTATTAACCATCAATTATTCATTTAACAGCTGTCTCTCATCGCAGCAACTCTGCCAAAATGCCATATTCTAGCTAACTACTCCTGTTTTTATCACGGCTGTTTTGTAGATGAAATTAAGCAGATCAGATCATTAGGGAGCATCTTGTGAACATTGTAAGTCGTATCTTGAAGGAGCATCTTGTTAGCAGCGAAGATGACGATCGCGGCAGTGGTAGATAAAGAAAAAATAAAATTTATCAAGGAGGTTGATAACCAAATCACTGTATTGAGAAAGTCGTAAAAATAGTTACATACATGTCTCTAAAAATCTATTTAAACGCGGTCATTACCAAGTATTAATTAATACTTTTGGCAAGAGATTTGCGACAGATGGATTGCAAAAACAGTCAATTAAAAAGGTTTTTACAATCCAAAATCAAAAATCAAAAATCCACAATTGTATCAGTTTTTTACTTGAGAGCGATCGCGTCACAAACATTCTGATACCAAATCTCTTTTCTACTCAAAAACTTTTTCCGATATCACCAAAAACCGTTTCAGTGTTAAAAATTGGAATATGCACTGTTTGAGTAGAAGACGATGAACGCAAAGGGACGCGAGTCAAAAATACAGTCCCATGAACAATGGATGCATCCGAGTACCGATTCTAAAGATTGGTCATGGTCGTTCTGGCCAGCTGTACCACTTTATCCTTACGGTAGGCGGCGGACACTTTGCAGGGAAATTGTTGAGAATTCTGTCTGGACATTTGACCAACTTCAAGGCATTCTCTACGCCATCGCGCCGATTCGTATGACTGTTGTTAGGCTGGAAACAGGGGGTCTCCTCATTTATGCTCCCGTTGCGCCAACGACTGAATGTATACGCCTCCTAAATGAGTTGGTGGTACAGCACGGTGAGGTTAAGTATATTATCTTGCCAACTAGTTCTGGTTTAGAACACAAGGTTTTTGTAGGTCCTTTTGCCAGATGTTTTCCACAGGCACAGGTGTTTGTTGCCCCCAATCAGTGGAGTTTTCCGCTAAATTTGCCGCTTAGTTGGCTTGGCTTTCCTCCAAAAAGGACTCAGGTGTTGCCAGAGGACTCCAACAAAGTTCCTTTTGCTAATGAGTTTGACTATGCGATATTAGACATCAACTTGAGACGGGGATCTTTTGCAGAAGTTGCAATTTTCCACAAGCGATCGCGTACCCTACTTGTAACAGATTCTGTGCTGTCTGTACCAGAAGATCCACCTGCAATCTCGCAATTAGATCCATACCCCTTGCTGTTTCATGCCAGAGACAATGCCTTGGAAGTCATCGAGGACAATGAAGCAAACCGCCGTAAGGGATGGCAACGCATCTGTTTATTTGTGGTATATTTTCGTCCCAACGCGCTGGAGATGACTCGACTAGGGCAGGTTTTTAGCGATGCTTTGAAAGCACCGGATCGCTCTAAAAAAGCCTACTTTGGTTTATTTCCGTTTCGATGGCAAGAGAACTGGAAACAGTCATTTGATATCCTACGCGGAAATGGGCGTCCATTTGTGGCACCGATTTTACAAATCCTTATTCTTCCCCAGGCACCAACGCAAGTACTTAACTGGGCTGACAAGGTTGCAAGTTGGGATTTTCAGCGGATTATTTCCTGTCACTTTGACTCGCCAATTGAAGCAAGTCCGCGTCAATTTCGGCAGGCGTTTGCTTTTCTTGAGAAGGAAGCTTTTGTGAGTGAGGACATATTTACTAGCGAAAGTCAGCCTTTATTGGAGGAGGATTTTAGATTCATTAAGGAACTTGAGGCAGGTTTAATCAAGCGCGGTATTGCTACACCACCCAAGGAAAAGGTCTAAGTACGGCTTTGCGTAAAATCGTGGCGTTTTTTAAACGCAGAGGAACGCAGAGTAAGCGCAGAGAGAAGTCTGAGCGGCGGCTTCCGCCGATCGCGAAGCGCGTCCGGCGGGGGCGGAAAAATCTCCGATTTTTCCGCCGTCGGGCAAACGCCCGACGCTGCAAGGCGAAGCGCCTTGCAGCCATCCCCGCTCGGACGATCAGAACTTCGGTGGGGACGCAGAGTTTTTCCGAAGAAAATTGACTACGAATTAATGGAATGTTGTACTAAGGGACTTCCAAATAAAAAAAAGATGCAATTACTTTTTGTGGGGTGGGTGTCTCGCCCGCCCCACAAAATTGAATAAATTATTTGTTGGAAATCCGTTTGTTAATCATGCCGCCATTGTTTACGCTTCTGGGACAAAATTCATCGCTACACCATTCATACAGTAACGCTGGCCAGTTGGTGCGGGACCATCTTCAAACACATGACCCAGATGGCTACCGCAGCGGCTACAATGCACTTCCACTCTAGTCATAAAAAATGATTTGTCTATAGTTGTGCTAATTGCGCCTTCAATGGGTGCGTAAAAACTCGGCCAACCAGTACCGCTGTTAAATTTGGTTTCTGATGTAAACAATGGCTGACCACATGCGGCACATACGTAAGTGCCATCAGCATAATTTTTATCTAATGGACTAGTCCCAGCGCGTTCAGTACCATGTTTACGCAAAACGCGAAACTGTTCGGGTGTCAAAATTGTCCGCCATTCTTCCTCGGTTTTATTGATTGTAAATTTTTCACTATTGGAAGTTGCCATAACTCCTAATCTCCAAGTTAAAGAATTTGATAGCCATAGCGTGCTAACTACAGCCGCACTTGCTTCTAAAAGTTGTCTTCTATTCATCTTCTATTATTAATTAAGTTTTATTAAGTTAACAAATAATGGGCATTGGGCATGGGGCATGGGGCATGGGGCATGGGGCATTGGGCATTGGGCATTGGGCATGGGGCATTGGGCATGGGGCATTGAGAATGGGGAAAAATCCAATGACTAATGACTAATGACTAATGACTATTAAAGATTTAAGTTAATCAACTGCCGAAAATCAGGACATAATTACAGAAAGCCGAACGACCACAAGAGTAAGCAATGGCTGATAATAACCCAATTGCCGTCGAATTTCGCAATGTCACCTTTAGCCGCAACCATCGCCCCTTGGTATCAAATCTCAATTTCACCATACCTTGGGGAGAAGCACTGATATTACTTGGACGCAGTGGTAGTGGCAAAACCACGACAATGAAATTAATCAACCGTCTATTCACACCCACCCAAGGCGAAGTGTTATTTGATGGCATTTCTACAACCCGGTGGGATGAAATTCAACTGCGGCGCAAGATTGGTTATGTTATTCAAGAAACTGGTTTATTTCCCCATTTCACCGTTGAACGCAATGTGGGTTTAATCCCTACTTTGGAAGGCTGGAAACCCAAACAAATTAAAAGCCGCGTTTATGAACTTTTGCAGCTTGTTGGTTTAGAACCAGAAAAATTTGCTCAAAGATATCCCCATGAACTGTCGGGAGGACAAAGACAACGAATTGGTGTGGCGAGGGCGCTAGCAGCTGATCCGCCTGTATTGTTAATGGATGAACCCTTTGGCGCACTCGATCCGATTACGCGGTTGGAACTGCAACAAGAATTTAAGCGTTTACAGCAGGAGTTAGGCAAGACGGTTGTCTTTGTTACTCACGATATCCAAGAAGCATTTGTTTTAGCATCGAGAATTGGTTTAATGGATGGAGGAGAATTAGTTGTGTTGGGAACACCAGCAGAATTTATGCGATCGCAACACCCAGAAACCCAAGCTTTTCTCCAATGTCTTAAACCTGCTTTATGAATATTAACGATTTCTTCCTAATTAGATACGGTTCAGAAATTTTAGAACGCACTCTGGAACACTTACTGCTAGTAGGAATTTCCATTGGTATTGCTACTATTGTGGGTATTCCTCTTGGTATATTAATTACCCGCCAAAAAAACCTCCGTCAACCGATTTTAGGCATTGCCAATATTCTCCAAACTATTCCCAGTTTGGCATTATTTGGTTTACTCATTCCCGTCCCTATCATTGGCGGTATTGGTACAAATCCTGCTATTTTGGCTCTTGTGTTGTACTCTTTATTACCGATAATTCGGAATACTTACACTGGTATTGCTAGTGTCGATCCAGCGATTCGAGAAGCTGGACGCGGAATGGGAATGACAGATAAACAATTGTTATTACAAGTCGAAATTCCTTTAGCAATGGGGATAATTTTGGCAGGGGTGCGAGTGGCGACGGTGATAGGTATTGGCGTTACAACTATTGCAGCCGCCATTGGTGCAGGTGGTTTGGGAGAGTTGATATTTCGCGGTATTAGTGTGGTAAACGACCAATTAATATTAGCTGGTGCAATTCCAGCGGCCGTAATTGCCTTAATTGCTGATTTGGGTATTGGTTGGCTGGAGGGAAAATTAACAGTTAAAAAATAGAGTATAATGAAAAGATTTTTTGCTTTGTGCTTTTTAACTTTTACCTTAATAATTGCGATCGCTGCTTGTCAACCTAGCAATAATGGCGGTGGTGGAGGTAATATTGTCGTTGCTTCTAAAGGTTTTACTGAACAAGATATTTTAAGCGAACTTTTAGCACAGCAAATTGAAGCAAAAACTAATTTCAAAGTTGGCCAGCGCCGTTTTACTAGTGCCTTGATTACTCATCAAGCTCTCACTGCTGGGAAAATAGATGCTTATGTAGAGTATACTGGTACAGCTTTTGTTGGTATATTAAAGCAAAAAGCAGACAAAGATCCAAAAAAAGTTTACGAAAAGTTAAAACAAATTTACGCCCAGAAGTTCAATTTAGAAGTAATGGAACCTCTGGGTTTTGAAAACAATTATGCAATGATTATACGCGGCGAAGATGCAAAGCGATATAATATTCAAACTCTCTCTGAAGCTGCTAAATATACACCCCAGTGGCGCGCCGGTTTCGGTTATGAATTTGTGGAAAGGGAAGATGGTTTTCCGGGATTAGCTAAAACTTATGGTTTCAATTTTGCCAATGCTCCGCGCATTATGGATTTAGGGTTAGTATACCGGGCAATAATTCAAAAGCAAGTAGATATGACAAATGGTAATTCTACAGATGGGCAAATCTCCCGCTTGAATTTGGCAGTATTGAAGGATGATAAGCAATATTTTCCACCCTATGAAGCCACTCCAATTGTACGTAAAGAAACATTACAAAAATATCCGGAAGTAGGAAAAGCTATATCCCAACTAGCTGGGCGTATTTCCGCAGATGAAATGCAACAATTGAATTATTTAGTTGAGGGAGAGTTACGTGATATTAAAGAAGTTGTAAGTGAATTTAGAAAAGCAAAGGGATTGTAGTTTTGAGAATGGGAGAATCTCAATTTTGTATGAATAGCCAGCCAGACAGCCAGCCAGCCAGGGACTATAAGTCCCTGTCTGAAAGCGCGCATTCCTCTACAAGAGGACTGGGAAGAGTCTTTAACAAGTATGTTGTCAAAATTGGGATGTTCATTTGTAATTTTGACAACGTAGAGTTTTTGAAATACCTTTAATACCAGGGGCTATAATTTATGGAAAATAGTGAATTAAAAGCTGTTAAAAATTTGATAAATGCTTTAATTTTGGGAGTTTATTTTACTGGCGGTAGTATTCTGGCTCAAACTTTACCATTGTCACCTAACTTGATTGGCTTTACCACATCAGAAGGTGAAAAATTATTCATGGGAAGTCGCTACCGGCAAGATTTCTTTCCTCTCAGTACACAGTTTATTACTCAAAAAAATCAAGCTTATTGTGGAGTGGCTAGTATCGTTATGGTGCTAAATGGTTTGGGAATTAAGGCACCAGAAGCAGCAGAATATAAACCCTATAATCTTTTTACTCAAGAAAACTTTTTTAACAACGAAGCAACGCGAAAAGTTATTAGTTCTGAAGTTGTTTCTCGTATGGGAATGACGCTAGAACAGATGGGACAGTTAATATCAAGTTACGGTGCGAAAGTCAATGTTTATCACGCTGGTAATACGAATTTAGAACAGTTTCGCAAGTTAGCTTCAGAAAATTTAAAACAACCAAACAATTTTATTTTAGTTAACTATTTACGTAAAGCAATTGGGCAAGAAAAAGGCGGGCATATTTCACCCATTGCAGCTTACAATGAGCAAACAGACAGATTTTTAATTCTGGATGTTTCTCGTTATAAATATCCGCCTGTGTGGGTAAAGGCAGCAGATTTATGGAAGGCAATGAACACAACTGATTCTGTGTCTGGTAAAACAAGAGGTTTTGTATTTGTCAGCAAAGGTTCTTGATTAGACTGCTATGAAAATAGGGGCGCTTGGGTTAGGGGCTAGGGAAAGAGATATTTTCATTACGAACGTTGTGAAGTTTGTTCATGGGGTTTTTTGCAAAAGTCTGTTTTCACAAAAATTAACCACAGATGGACAATAAATAAAAGTTTTTCCTCTGTCTTCCCCCCCTAAAAAGGGGGGAATGAGGGGGGTGGACACAGATATCTGTGTTTATCTGTGTCCATCTG
Source organism: Nostocaceae cyanobacterium (assembly GCA_051861145.1). GTDB lineage: Bacteria > Cyanobacteriota > Cyanobacteriia > Cyanobacteriales > Nostocaceae > JBHYDF01. The sequence goes on along the minus strand of JBHYDF010000158.1, from coordinate 5,790 downwards.
TGGTAGTAATTAAGCATTATCTTGATTTTTGCAATAAAATAAGTTGATTATTTGAACGACAAAACGTGATTTAATAGCATTATTGCTTAGAAAGCATACATTTTTGAAATTCAGCAAAAGGAAACACCAAATGCGTGTTTTTCACCGATACACGCGGTTTTCGGTTTTCGTATTTTATCTGTGCTTTTCGGTTTTGCTGTTTGGCAACCAGAAATCAGCAAACGCTTATGTTACCTTACCCCTGCGCACTAAAAAAGGAATGGTGGTTTCAGCTAATTCCTTAGCGAGTGATGCGGGATTGCAAATGTTACGCAAGGGTGGTAATGCAGTTGATGCAGCGGTAGCGACGACTTTTGCAATTTCCGTGGTAGAACCATTTTCAGCCGGAATTGGTGGCGGTGGCTTTTTGCTGTTTCATGATGGAAAAACTGGGAAAATTCAAGCTTTAGATTTTCGTGAACGCGCACCACTGAAAGCAACAAGAAATATGTATTTGGATGCTAAAGGTAAAGTGCGTCCAAATGCAAGTGTAAATGGCCATTTGGCTGTGGCGACACCAGGAACAGTAGCAGGACTACACGAAATTCATCGCCGTTATGGTAAGCTACCTTGGCCAGAGGTAATGCAACCCGCGATCGCTCTTGCTAGAGATGGCTTTATTATCAGTCCTCAAGTCACTTGGCGATCGCTGAGTGAGGTGGCAAAGTTGGGGAACCGCAAGCAAGTAATTCTTAGTAACCCAGCAGCACGAGCAATTTTCACTCGCAATGGAGAATTATATCAGCCAGGGGAAAGGCTGGTGCAGCGAGACTTAGCACGAACTTTAACAGAAATTTCCCGCAACCCCCGCAGTTTCTACACCGGAAATATTGCCCGCGCCATTGCTAATGACATGGCAAGAAACCGTGGTTTAATTACTCTGCAAGACCTAAAATCTTATAAACCTATCTGGCGCACTCCCGTTTGTGGCAATTTTCGGAAAGTGCGCATCTGTTCAATGCCACCACCTTCATCAGGAGGCGTTCATTTATTGCAGATGTTGAATATTATCGGTGATACTGATTTAAAATCTTTAGGATGGTATCACCCTGACGCTTTACACCTCATGGCAGAAGCCATGAAGATAGCCTACGCCGATCGCTCAAAATTTTTAGGCGATCCAGATTTTGTCAAAGTTCCCGTGCAAGAATTAATTAACCCTGCGTATGCCAAACTGCGGCGTGCAGAGATTACTATGGATAGGGCTAGACCTTCTGCTGAAGTGAAACCAGCAGATATTAAAATACTACAGCAGAACCTCACCCCCCAGCCCCCTCTCCGCAAGCAGAGAGGGGGAGTATTTTCTCCCCTACTTACGGGTGGGGAAAGGGAAGTATTTTCTCCCCTACTTACAGGTGGGGAAAGGGAAGTATTTCCTCAGCAGAACCTCACCCCCCAGCCCCCTCTCCGCAAGCAGAGAGGGGGAGTATTTT
>JBHYDF010000158.1:0-4218 GCA_051861145.1 Nostocaceae cyanobacterium | reverse complement strand
CTCCCCTACTTACGGGTGGGGAAAGGGAAGTATTTTCTCCCCTACTTACAGGCAAACAAAACGAAGTATTTCCTCTTAACCCCTCCTCGCTTGCGGGGAGGGGTGGCGAAGCCGGGGTGGGGTTCTACACACTTGGCAACGAATCTACTGAAACTAGTCATCTCAACATTGTCGATGCACAAGGCAACGCCGTAAGTTTAACATTCACCGTTAACTTGGGGTTTGGCGCTGGCGTTGTCGCTGCTGGCACTGGAATAGTATTAAACAACGAGATGGATGATTTTGCCGCAGCACCAGGAGTTCCCAATGCTTTCGGCTTAGTGGGAAATGAAGCCAACGCGATCGCACCACGAAAAACACCTCTGTCTAGCATGACTCCCACAATTGTCACCGAAAACAATCGCCTGCGCATGACATTAGGTGCGCCTGGTGGTAGCACCATCATTACCCAAGTGCTGCAAGTCATCCTCAACGTAGTAGAATACGACATGGATATTGGTGCAGCTGTTTCTGTTCCCCGCATTCATCATCAGTGGCTTCCCGATCAATTGCAAGTAGAACCCTTTGGCTTAGATGCTACTACCATGCAAGAATTACAGCGTCGGGGACACAAAATTAAACAAACTCCACCTTGGGGTAATATTAACGCGATCGTAGTCACACCAGAGGGAACCCTAGAAAGTGCAGCCGATCCACGTGGAGAAGGTTCGCCTAGAGGCTTTTAAAGTGAGGAGTTAGGAGTGAGGAGTTAGGAATTTAAGAAACAATAAATTAACAACTCCTAATTCATAACTCATAACTATTAACTCATAACTCCTGTAGGCCGTGTGCATTTGCGCCCAAGAAGGCTGAAATTCATTGATAAGTTATCTGCGCAAATCCTTCACCCCTACCGCGCCTCATAACTCATAACTCCTAACTCATAACTCCTAACTCATAACTCCTAACTCATAACTCCACTCTTTGCGACAGATGCGGAAAACTCGTTTGCAAGTGCGCTAGGTACCAAAGTCCAACCAGCTTTCATTAGCTTTTGATAAGTTGCCCAACCTTTAGAACCGCCTGGTATCTTATAATCTGGCACTGCATATTGAGGAAAAGCTGTGTAAGGACGCCACGGTTGATTAGGTGATGTCTGCAAATGCAGAATCTTATCTCCGTTGTCACCAGATGCAGATAACCAGCACATTCTTCGTTGCATGGGGAACTCCTTTGTATTTGCCCTTTAATGCATAATAGCAGACTTTTGTCAAGTCCTACTTCATCCTTGTGAGATACTTTTTTGTCTGATCCTATAGATGCGTAAAATCAAATACTTCTGTCCTGGGTATGAGTAATAATTAGCACTCTGATACCATTTTGGGAAATGGTTCATAGTTAATAGTTCATAGTTCATGGCTATTAACCATTAACCATTAACCATTAACCATTAACCATTAACTATTTTCCTGGTATTACATTGAGACTCATAGAAATTAGCAGCAATATAAAACACCTGTATTCATCTCATGTTAGATGCTGTCAAGAAAAATGGGTGTATCAATAAATACGATTTTTGGGTATTAATTTTGTATAGTATAACGCGGTTTTATTGCTGTTAGAAATTCTCAACCTGATATAAATACTCAATCATAGACGCTCCCGACGAATAAATCAAAAGTCACGCATTCAAAAGTCAAACAGCCTTGTGTTATGAAATTTTGACTTCATGTCATACAAAGGTGATTGAATTGGAAATTGCCTATTCACAAGGCTTTGCCAATCCAAAATCCAAAATCTAAAATCTAAAATCCAATGATTTAGGATGACTAGATATGAATGCAAATTAAGCGTTGATGCAAATGGCTTTTTGACAGTTGTACAAAACATCTACAAAATCCATTTGCAATAATGTGGATGAAAATTCTTGCAGCTTCTGTCTTCTTCCTTAAACGGATGGTACGTAAAATTTATCACCAAGGACTTCACGAATTTTCACTACTAATTGGGAATAGCTATAATCAGATAAAACTGGTTCTGCTCTTTGTAAATCAAAGATTTCAGCAATATCAATCCATGACTTGCAGCCTCCATATTCCGATAAAAATGGAATTTCTCGAACTTCGGTTAGTTGGTAAGTTCGTAGCAGCAAAACATACAATGGCTGACGCGCTTTCCATTTCAGGCGATCGCTAATAAAATGCTCGTTCCAGATATGGAATGGAAGCAAGGCATTAACAATAGACTCATCATAAATGGGAAAAATATCAGTAATTTCAGCCCAACTGCCAATGCGAATTGTTTCTGGACGCCAGCCTGGTGTGACGGGAATAACCAAATCGGCATACTCCGGCTTGAGTAGGAAAGGCTGTTGATGCTCGTAAGTAGGATAAAGCAAAACGCGATCGTGAGCAACTCGGAAACGTCCATTTTCCTCGTGAATACCGCCTTTACGAAGCAGCATAATAGTTTTGCCAGCTTCCAAAGCTGTAATAGCAACAGCCCATTCTTTGAGTGCGTGAATAGTTGTAGTTAATTCCATCAGAAATCTACTTTAACTCCGATTTTATTTGACGCCAAGACCGATACACTGTGACACTATCTGGGGAAATGAATTAAACAATAGTTAAGGAATAGTTATGGAAAAACGGCGCTTGGGAACATCAGATGTGAAAATCACACCTATCTTGATGGGAACTTGGCAAGCCGGTCAAAAAATGTGGGTGGGAATCGAGGATGCTGACTCAATCAAAGCCATACGTGCGGCATTTGAAGCCGGTATCACAACAATTGACAGCGCCGAAGTCTATGGAGAGGGACACTCAGAAAGAATTGTAGCCGAAGCTGTATCTGATGTACGCGAGTAAGTTGAGTATGCAACTAAGGTATTTGCCAATCATCTCAAGTATGACCAGGTAATTGAGGCGTGCGATCGCTCTTTGAAAAACCTCAAAACAGACTACATCGACCTCTACCAAATTCACTGGCCCTCTGGTTCATTCAAGACTGAAACCGTTCCCATTGAGGAGACAATGAGCGCCCTTAATTACCTGAAAGAACAAGGTAAAATCAGAGCAATTGGCGTTTCTAACTTTTCCCGCGCCCAATTGGAAGAAGCAGCGCAATATGGTCGTATTGACAGCTTACAACCACCTTATTCTTTATTTTGGCGGTATGTGGAAAAAGATGCAATGCCATATTGTGTAGAAAATAATATATCCATTCTTGCCTATTCGCCCTTAGCACAAGGATTGTTGACAGGAAAATTTGCTCCTGGTCATAAATTTGACCCTAAAGATAACCGTGTAGATAATAAGCTATTTCAGGGTGAAAACTTTGAACGTGCCCACCAGGCTTTAGAAAAACTGCGTCCAATCGCAGAACGTCATGATTGTACCTTAGCTCAGCTAGCGTTAGCTTGGTTAATTGCTCAACCACAAACTCAAGCGATCGCAGGCGCACGTAATACCGAACAAGCAACAGCAAACGCCCAAGCTGCAAATATTCAGTTATCTGAAGCTGAACTTCAAGAAATAGACAGCATTGGACGCATTGTCACCGACCATCTAGACGACAACCCCATCATGTGGAATTGGTAATTTGTTGGTGGTTAATAGTTAATAGTTAATGGTTAATGGTTAATAGTTAATGGTTAATAGGCAAACCATGAACCATGAACCATGAACCATGAACCATAAACCATGAACCATGAACCATGAACCACTATTGTTGAGAAGTTTAAAGACTCGTAAACTTCAGTAAAAAGGTAGTTGCAACTTATTTTTGAGGTGCTAACTTAATAGATAGGACACCAAACAAGGCACAACCAAACTGAATCGGGCAAATGACCCGGTGTCCCCTGTCAAAAGCCCAAGTAAACTATCAGCATAATAATACTTAAAGTGGCAAATTCCCTTGTTAAAAAGTGGAAGCCAAATCCCAAAGCGGAAAAACAAAAATATGCTGAAGTTTGCAGTTAGTGATGTCCACCCTAGTTGTCTACTTTTTCTAAACACTTTTCGGTAACTTCACTTTGAACACAAAGAAGTTTGCATAACCTGGTCAACCCTGACCAGGTTTTTGCATTTTGGTTAATAGTTAATAGTTAATGGTTAATAGTTAATAGTTAATGGTTAATAGTTAATAGTTAATGGTTAATAGCCATGAACCATGAACCATTAACTATTAACTCCTAACTCCTAACTCCTAACTCCTAACTCCTAACTCCTAACTCCTAAC
>JBHYDF010000157.1:3101-19785 GCA_051861145.1 Nostocaceae cyanobacterium | reverse complement strand
TTAAGTGAACTATGAGGAAGTTTAGCAAACTATTTAGCGATTAAATCTTGCTCTTTTAGCCAGGTAGGATTATAAACGGTTTCCAAATAGCGATCGCCTCGATCTGGATTAAGCAATAACATGCGTTGATGGCTACTACTTCTTTTTCCATAGGCAAGAGCCGCAGCCACAATCGCCCCTGTAGAGGCTCCTAGCATCAGTCCTTCCTTACGAGCCAAAACATGACAAACGGAAAAGGCAAGCCTATCATTCACTGAGTAAGCAGCGTCGAGTACTTCTGGCTCAAAGTTAGGCGGTACAAAGGACAAGCCTAAACCCGTCATTTTGTAGGGATGGCGGGGAGTGCCAAAGACAGCCGAGCCAGCCACATCAACGCCGACAATGCGTGTCTTGGGATAGTACTGTTTAAAATATCGACTAATGCCCCCCAGTTGTCCGGCTGTGCTAACGCCGACAACTATAACATCGGGAGCGCCGCCAAAAGCAGCCTCGATTTCACGTGCTGTAAAAACCTCATGAGCATCTGTGTTGCGCGGATTTTGATGCTGGCATGGATACCAAGCTCCCGGTATTAAGCTTGACAATTCGCGGGCTTTGTGCATCCGCGCCACTTGCATAGAGCCGTTAGCATCGGCCGCACTGAGTGGCACATCAACAAGCTCAGCACCATAGGCTTGCAGCATCCGCCGCATGGGTGGAGCGGTTTTTGCATCCACGACAATAATAACCCGGTAGCCGCGAACAGCACCGACCATGGCTAGTCCGATACCGAAATTACCGGAACTAGATTCAACAATAGTTCCTCCTGGTGCTAGTAACCCTCGCTTCTCAGCATCCGTGATTAGATAAACGGCGTTTTTTTCCTTAATACTACCGCCCGGATTGCAAGATTCTAGTTTCAAATAAAAATCATGCTGTTGGCATAACTCGCTAAATCGATTCAACCTCACAATAGGCACCATACCGACAGCTTCAGTCACATCGCGCAGTAAAGCAGTCCTTATCTGCTGGCTGACTCTGTGCAATTGAATTGGATTTTCTAAAGAAGATTTCATCAACTCCATTTCAATGCTCCACACCTATATATTCGCGATACGCCTGTCTTGCGTTAAGCTTCGCTTATCGCTGCTTTAAACACCTAGTCACAGCGTGTTCGCTACTCACTAACTACCCAGCATGGCAAGCAGAAATGAAATGAGGATGAAATTTGCTCGTGTACCCGCAGTCACAAAAATTAAAAATTAAAAATTAGAATCTCCCCTTGCAGCGTGTCCCTACGGGACATAGGAATAAGACTTTGCTCTGGTTTTTGCGTTAATCCTAAAACCTAGCCCTTTCAAGGTGGGCGAAAATTCTTTCAAATTAATTCCTCTTTCCCCTCTTGCCTCAGTGTTCTCTGTGTCTGGGGTGGTTAAATCAAAAGACTTTTTAACCACACAGACGCAGAGAACACGGAGGAAGAAAAAAGGATTGTAGAAGTCACTTTGAAAGGGCTAGTTCTAAAAGCTTGAAGTTATGTAACAAAGAGAATGATAATTTGAAGTGGCGGTTTTAGCTAAATTGTGCCCTCGCCCACGACCAATCCTTACGGGTATGGTGGAGGTTAGTTTACAGTTACATAATGGTTAGTCAGGACATAGCGCTGAACCGTAAGCAACCCACGGATTTAATCCGGGGGCTTCAGCAAAAAAAACTGAAGCCCTAGCTTACCAGACTCAGTTCCGTAGGGAACTACGTTATTGGCAAGAGTTAAAGACCTACCTTGGGGTGCGTAGCCAGCCCCAAGCTCTAGAACTGGAGGATTAAACAGGTTTATGGGTTAAGCCAGTGTCTTCTAGAAAGTACCGACCAATAACATTGTCGAGGCTAACTTTACTGGGGTAGCAAGGCGTTCTCCGGCATACAGGAGATTTGGATAAACACTACTCCTCTGTTTATCCAACCCCTTTCAGGGGACGCTGGATAAATAAGCGCATGTCGTGTTTCCTCCTTGGGCTAAAGCCACTTATGTTCTACACTCCTGGAGATTTTTAGATGAATATCCTTGAAGTTTCCACTACTCCCTTTTCAGACCAAAAGCCTGGTACTTCTGGCTTGCGAAAAGCAGTCACTGTTTTTCAACAACCTCATTACCTAGAAAATTTTATTCAATCCTGTTTTGATATTTTAGAAGGTTTACAGGGACAAACTTTAGCCCTAGGTGGCGATGGTCGCTATTACAACCGTCAAGCCATTCAAACTATCTTAAAAATGGCTGCTGCAAACGGTGTTGGACGCATCAAAGTCGGTCATCGAGGCATTTTGTCTACCCCTGCAACGTCTTGTGTCATTCGTAAGTACAATACTCTGGGTGGTATAATTCTTTCTGCCAGCCATAATCCAGCAGGGCCAAATGGGGATTTTGGTGTTAAATATAACATTAGTAATGGCGGTCCCGCACCAGAAAAGGTGACAGAGGCAATTTATGCCCGCAGTAAAGTCATTGACAAATACAAAATTATAGATGCACCTGATGTAAATTTAGACACATTAGGTGAATTCCAGATGGGAGATATGGTGGTCGAGGTAATCGACTCTGTGCAAGATTACAAGCAGTTAATGGAATCTCTATTTGATTTCGATCGCATTCATCAACTGCTGACTTCTGGCAATTTCCGGATGTGTTTTGATGCGCTACACGCTGTCACTGGTCCCTATGCCCGTGCTATCTTCGAGGAGCAATTGGGCGCACCCGTGGGAACGGTGCTTAATGGTACACCTTTGGAAGATTTCGGAGGTGGGCATCCCGATCCAAATTTGGTGTATGCTCATGATTTAGTAGAAATTTTATACGGACAAACCGCCCCAGATTTTGGTGCTGCTTCCGATGGGGATGGCGATCGCAATATGATTTTGGGTAGCAAATTTTTTGTTACTCCCAGCGATAGTCTCGCCGTGTTAGCTGCAAATGCCAAGCTGGTTCCCGGTTACAGTTCGGGACTAGCAGGAGTAGCGCGATCGATGCCAACAAGTGCTGCTGTAGATCGAGTCGCCGCAGACTTAGGAATTGACTGTTATGAAACGCCCACAGGTTGGAAGTTTTTCGGTAACTTGTTAGACGCGGGTAAAGCTACCCTGTGTGGGGAAGAAAGTTTTGGTACTGGATCTAATCACATCCGCGAAAAAGATGGACTGTGGGCAGTGCTATTCTGGCTGAATATCCTCGCAGTTAGACAACAACCAGTTGAGCAGATTGTACAGGAACACTGGCAAACTTACGGCCGTAACTACTATTCTCGCCATGACTATGAAGAAGTAGATAGCGATCGCGCCAATACTTTAATAAATAATCTGCGTTCCCTAGTCCCAACGCTGAAAGGTAAGCAGTTTGGGAAATACGAAGTTGAGTATGGGGACGATTTCAGCTACCATGATCCCATTGATGGTAGCGTCAGCAATAAACAAGGCGTACGCATTGGTTTTGTCGGAGGTTCTCGGATTGTGTTCCGACTCTCAGGAACTGGTACTCAGGGAGCAACTTTACGGGTTTATTTTGAGAGTTACGAACCCGAACCAAGCAAGCAAAATCAAGACGTGCAGCAAGCATTAGGTGACTTGATAGCGATCGCTGACGAAATAGCCCAAATTCAAACCCATACAGGCATGTCCAAGCCGACAGTTATCACCTGATTTAAATCTTGTGGGGTATCTTGTGGGGTGGAGAGAAGTTGCCGGGAAGATGTTCTTTCCGGCAAACTTCGGAGCGTCTCGCCCGCCCAGTTTATTCTTTCTGAATAATGGGGCAAATCGTATCTTCTGGTTTGGTTGGTACACTATCCCATCCTGAAAGTAATCCCCTCAATTCACCTCGTAAAGTCAACAACTGTTCTATTTGGCGGTCAATTTCCGATATTTTATCTTTCAACTTATGTTCAATTTCATCACAAGCAGGTTTTCCGCCATCATAGACTTGCAGAATTTCACCTATTTCTTGCAAACTCAAACCAAGGCTTTGAGCGCGTTTAATAAATGATAAACGGGTGAGTACATCCGCTGAAAACTGCCGAAAACCTCCCTCTGTTCGTCCTGAAGATTGGATTAAACCAAGACTTTCGTAATAGCGAATTGTTCTGATGGGGATGCCGCTAAGAGTTGTTACCTGACCAATTAAAAGTAACTTCTTATCTTGAGTTAACACGGTTTCTTTCCCAATTTATCTAAGTTTTACGTTTTGTATTATTTTGGGAGCCACTAGCAAGGTATTGGTGAACCTACTATTTACTATTTTAAACAAATAGGGAGTGGGGAATAGGGAGTGGGGAGTAGGGATAGCCCCAGGTAATAAAGCTGGGTAAGGAGCAAATTTAATTTATTTTTGGGCGTTGCTGAATCAGAATATGAGTTAATCTCACGCAAAGCCAAGCCAGCGCTGAAGGAGGGTTTCCCTCCGCAGGCGACTGGCGCGCAAAGCCGCAGAGAGTAAGAGTTTAGAATAGTTGTTTTTTGAGGTTCATATTCAAATTCAGCAATGCCTATTTTTGTAGGGGCGGGTTTAGCAAAGATATTTTTGGTTTTAGTTCGAGATTGCAACAAAACCCGCCCCCCATTGCTAATATGGTCTATTCACCTGAAAATGGCTGTAAATCCTGCAAAGATGCAATAAATCGCGTCTCTACAGAACGATATGTTTTATCCTGATAGGAAATTGGTATAAAGTTCTTTAAAGAAAGGTAAAAAAGAGTAGAAAATTATTTACGCTTTGTTCTTGAAACTTTTTGCATATTATATCAAGAAATTTGGGTTTTGCTCAAGCAATTGTTTGACTTTTGATTGTGTCTACCTAGCTGAATAATTTTCCTCTAAAAAGCAAAAAAAATAACATTTGAAAGAAGAAAAAATTAGACAGATAAATTTCTGACACATATCTTCATACCTGACCAAAATTTAAGATTAGACTGCGTATAATAGAACGACATAATTAATTATAATAAAACTATGAAGAGTCGCTTGATTCGCATCGCAGATTTATCAAAAGAAGATGCGGAGGGCATGTACTTGCTGCTTAGCAGCCATTTTGAGAGTGTTAAGCGAAGCGTTTTTGATGCTGACTTAGCAAATAAAAACTGGGTAATCCTAATCGAAGATGAAAAAACAGAAAAACTAAAGGGTTTTTCTACACTTTTAATTTATAAAACTAAGTTTGAGGGTGAAAATTTCAGCGTTGTTTATTCAGGGGACACAATTATAGATCCTAGTGCTTGGTCAAGTTCAATATTATCTCGTGCTTGGATTGCCGCAGTTAATAAACTTCGTCATGAATATTGTCAAGGAAAACTTTACTGGTTGCTGATTTCTGGTGGTTATCGCACCTATCGTTTTTTACCAATTTTTTGGCAGGAATTTTATCCGCGATACGATGTACCGACACCGAAACATATTTCTGAGTTAATGGCATTTTTGGCAAGCGATCGCTTCGGTAAATACTACGACGAACAAGCTGGAGTAGTTCGCTTTCCCCATCCCTACGTACTGCGTGATGGACTGCGAGGTATTCCCCCAGAAAGACTGCAAGACCCGCACATTCAGTTTTTCCGAAAGCGTAACCCTGGTAACATTCAAGGTGACGAACTAGTTTGTTTAACAGAAATTAGCGAAGATAACCTGACTCGCGCCGGTCGGCGGATGTGGTTTGCAGATTTTGCACGCAAAGAAGTAACTACGGATGAAGTCACATCCTGTATTATTCTCAATAACCCAAAATTTAGCCCTGAATTAAAATTCGGGCTAAAAGCTAAAGTCGGTTTCTAACCGACTGGCTAATAATTTCAACCCATTTTAATGGGTTTAAGCTAAAGTGTGGAAATTTATTTCACGGCTAATTACTAATCATTATTGATGTGAACTATTTTTTGAGATTAGGAATTATATAATCAGCCGATTCTGCTCTAGTGAAACTGTTAAGATGAATGTCAACTCGCAGCCACTTAGTTCTAATCGCAATAGCAAAAATTTCAACAATCCAGACCGTTTTATCGAGGGTTGGTATTGGGCAATACCCTCTCACAAACTGCGGATAGGTCAAGTAAAACCTGTTACTCTTTTAGGTAGAGAACTGGCAATTTACCGTGGTAAAAATGGCAAAGTTGTTACCGTTGATGCCTACTGTCCACATATGGGCGCTCACCTTGCTGAAGGTAAAGTAGATGGTAATGGACTCCGGTGTTTCTTCCACAACTGGAAATTTGATACTGATGGAAGTTGTATTGAAGTTCCCTGTTTAGGGGAAGCGCTTCCCATAAAGCTCAAAACTTGGCCTACCGCCGAAAAATATGGAATGATTTGGGTTTGGACAGGGAAAACCCCCCACCAACCCTTACCCTTTGTTCCAGAGTTAGAAAATGCAGAATGCGATACCGCCTTTGGTTCGCATTTTCTGAAGAATTGTCATCCCAACGTTGTGATGATTAATGCTATTGACGCTCATCACTTTAATACAGTTCACAACTTTCCGGTAGAAATTATTTTTGAGAGAGAGGAGGTAAACGCAAACGCCATTGTTTTTAGCAATACCACACGCGGCGGTGAAAATTCTTTATTCCTGAAACTGATCCGTCCCTTTTACAAAAATACTGTTACTTACAATATGTGTTATTGGTATGGCAGTACAGGTACAGTGACAGTAGGTCCCGACTTTCTCCATTTTCATATAATGTTTACCCTGCGTCTTCTGGAAGGGGGAAAAGCTGAAGGTCAAACCATACTAATTACTAAAAAGCGTCGGGGAATTCATGGTTGGTTATTGAATCGAATTGTGCTTTGGTTGACTAAGTTAGTAGGTAATTACTTTGCGAAAGGAGACACCAGAGTTTTTCAAACTATCAAATTTGACTTAAAAACCCCAACTAAAGCCGACTTATCCATTATCCAATTTATCCAACACGTTGAGAAACAAAAAGCCCTTGCTTGGGGAACTTGGAAACAAGCGATCGCAACATGGGGGGATGGAGAAACTTGGGGAACTCGGAATTCCTACCAAACACGAATTAGGCGTGAAGAAAAGGAAATTAGCGATTAAAGAAGAGGGGGGAGTGGCGGACAAGGAGAAGTCCCTCACTCCTACTTCCTCATTCTTGACAAATGACAAATGACAAATGACAAATGACTAATGACTAATGACTAATCAAAAAATTTCTGGATTTGATTTACCCCATGCACCAGCAGAAAACAAGCTGCGTCGCGTGTTATCTTCTGCACTCACAAGTAGGCTAGGGAAACCTCACCCCCAACCCCTCTCCCACAAGGAGAGGGGAGAGAAGTTTATTTACTGGGATGCTAGACATTTCGATTTGGAAAAAGTAAATATTTTTATAGAGTCTCCCATAGAGGAGCAAGTTGAAATTTTGCACATTTGTAATTATAAACTCCTAGAAGAAGCTTACTTTATCGAAAAAGCTGGTGTGGGTTATATGGCAAAAATGGTAACACTAGCAGAAACAACTGAGGAGCGAATGTTATATGCTATTTTCAGTGGCGATGAAGCGACTCATTTAGCACAAATTAGCCAATTTTTGCCAACTCCAGAAATTGTGGGAACGGATAATGTTTTTTTGCGTTTTCTAGGCGATTTAGTTGAAAGTTCGGATAAAACTGTACTATTATTTATACTTCAAATTTTACTGGAAGGATGGGGTTTAAGCCATTACCGCAGTCTTGCTAAAGACTGTCAAGATTCAGATTTGAGTTCGGTGTTGTGGGGGTTTCTGCAAGACGAAAGTCGTCACCACGCCACAGGAGTAACCTTGTTTGAGCAAACAATTGTCAGCAAATCTAGTCAAGAAACGATTATCGAGACGCTAGCATTATTTTTGCAGATGGTACAAGTGGGCCCTCAAAGTGTAGTTGCAGGAATTGAAAAAGTCAAAGGTCATCTTTCCCAACCACAGAAAGTAAAGATTTTTGAAGAACTGGAGACAGAAAATCACAGTGGTACTCGCTTGCAATTATTGCGATCGCTCCTATTACACCCAAATACAGAAATTATAGTTGCAGAACTAGAAGCGCGGGGAGCATTTCAGCCTTTCTCAGCAGAAAAATGTGTAATTTAGTAGTTAATGGTTAATAGTTAATGGTTAATAGTTAATGGTTAATAGCCATGAACTATTAACTATTAACCATGAACCATGAACCATGAACCATTAACCATGAACCATTAACCATGAACCATGAACCATGAACCATGAACCTAGATAATCAAAACGTCTATCGGAAATTACAAATAAATCATACTCGCAACAAACAGCAAGACCATACAAAGTTACTGGACGAAGCTGCTACGGCTTTTTGTTATGAAGATTGCAAAAATGAATATTGGAACCCAGAGGAATTTTCCCTACTTTATGGAACTCCTTTATGGGAACAAGCTAGTCCTTGTCAAAAAATAATATTAAACCAACTTTATTGGGTGGCTTATTATTCGCAAATTATTTCCGCTGAAATTGCTACTATCTACTTTAATCAAACTAGCGCCGCCGGACTTTACGCCCAAGAGGATTTTCGCTTAGTATGCGATACACTCGATTTAGAATCCTCTCAAGAACGTGCCCATATTAATGCTTTTCGGACAGTCGCAAAGCAAGTAGAATCAACTTTATTTAACAAGCGCATTTTCAGCTACATGATGCGCAGTCCCTTTGTCGAAACCATGGTATTTGCTGATACTAATATATTGAAGCGGCAGTGGAAGAAATTACAATTACAAGCCTTTGGACTTTTGTCATCAGATAACACATTTTTAGCTTGCCAATATTTTACCGTCCGGGGAGTGCGAACACTGAATGGTAAATTGGTACAGCACAAACTCAGCAATTACTATCAAAAGCATCCCGACAAAGAAAATGCTCCTATTCCTGCTAAAATTTCTTATTATCACTTCATGGATGAGAGTTTTCATTTTAACAGTTCGACAATCATTTCCCATGATGTAATTCATTGTCTGAAACCACCAACAGCGTTTGAAAAACTAGTTGCAAACTTGGGGATACGTGGTTGTCAACAAGACCATTACCATTTTTCTGTAGCTATTAATGGGATTTTTTGGTATGATCCCGCTTTGTATTTGGCTATTTATGAAATATTGCGATCGCCTATTTTTAGCATGAGTGATACGGATGCGAAAGAAATGATGCGTCTCTCTTTTACAGAGGAAACTGAAGGACTACACCGCAGCTACAAAACCCACTCAGAAGCGATGGAATCTTATAAAGTCTACCTAGACAAGCTGGATTATGTTTGGGACAGTAATCGGAAAATGTCTATCATGGCAGCTAATTCTATTCCCAAATATTTAGAAATTCAAA
The DNA here is from genome assembly GCA_051861145.1 of Nostocaceae cyanobacterium. GTDB lineage: Bacteria > Cyanobacteriota > Cyanobacteriia > Cyanobacteriales > Nostocaceae > JBHYDF01. The sequence goes on along the minus strand of JBHYDF010000157.1, from coordinate 10,450 downwards.
GAAAAGCTTTTGCTAATTTCTTACGTACTAGACCTGAAATCTAAACAAAAGTAATAGACTTATTGCCAAAGATTAATCTGATATGATTCGCAACCACAGATGGACACAGATAGACACAGATATAAAATAGATTATCTGTGTCCACCCCCCTCACTCCCCCCTCTTGAGGGGGGAAGATAAGGAAATAATTTTATTTGTTGTCCATCTGTGGTTAATAAAAAAACTTATCTCTATATTAAACTCTGCGCCTCTCTTGCCTCTGCGTGAAAAAATGAATCAGCACGATTGTATTATCCGCTTCCCAGGAACAAATTATCAACCAATTATCCTGGAAAAGCATCAAAAACTTTCTGAACACTTAACCGTCAAAAATTCTCCAGTTTTATTTGGTTGTCGTACCGGAATATGTGGAACTTGCCTTGTAATTATAGAAGGTGATATTCCACCTCCCAGCGAAGAAGAAAAAGAAATTTTAGAAATATTCGCACCAGGAAATAAACAAGCAAGATTAGCCTGTCAAGTGGAATTAACAGGTGACATTGAGATTAAAGAATTTTAGATTTTGGATTTTCAAAATGAAATTTGAGGATTTTTGGTATGTTGTCGCTGAAAGTAGACAGTTGAAATCAAAAACTATCTTGCAACGTAGAGTTTTAGATGAATGGCTGGCGGTATTTCGCGCCGATGATGGTAAACCAGTCGCATTACGCGATCGCTGCATTCACAGAAACAGTCGTCTTTCTCAAGGTAAAATCTGTCAAGGAAAAATTCAATGTCCTTACCACGGCTGGGTTTATGACAAAACCGGCCAAGTCGTAGCTGTACCTTCCGAAGGCGATAATTTCTGGGTGACACAAGCGCGACGGACATTGTGTTATGACACCAAAGAACAGGATGGGTATGTTTACGTACGCTTAGCGCAAAACCCATCTGAAGAATTTGAACCTTTCAAAATGCCTTTTTACCAACAACCAGGATGGGAGACAGTGCGAGTAATTAACCGTTTCCGCAATAACGTCACCAACTGTGCTGAAAATTTTATCGACATCCCCCATACAGTTAGCGTCCACCCAGGCGTATTCCGCACACCTCGCCAGCAAAAACTAGAAATGACTGTAGAAAGACGAAATGGTAGTGTATTTGCAGAATATCAGAATGAAACTAATAACCTTGGCTGGTTTACACGCTTCCTAAACCGTAAAGGATACGAAATTCGCCATAGCGATCGCTTTCATATGCCAAACATTACCAGCGTCGAGTACGACATGGGAACCCACAGACGGTTATTTATTACCAGCCAATCAATTCCCGAAGCCGAAAACTCAACTTTAGTTTACACCGACGTCACCTTTAACTACGGCATTTGGAACAAACTAGCACGACTCTTTGTCCACTGGACTGCTCAGTATATTATCCGTCAAGATGTCAAAGCTTTAAGCATTCAGTGGGAAGTCATTGAAAAATACGGTACTCATTTTACCAACACCCCCGCTGACACCATCCACGTTTTTGTTGAATCTATCCGCAACAAAATAGCCGCCGGAGAAGACCCCAGAACCCTATCAGATAAATCTGTACGTGTGCATTTTTGGGTTTAGTCAAACTACTATTTTCTACATCTTTAAAAAAAGAAGTGGCTTTGCCACTTCTAAGTAATTCCCAGGTAGAACCTGAAAAATAGTATAACTGTCATAATAAATTCAAATAGTATAAATTAACACTTATTAACTTATATGTTTGTTTTTGCTTCTTTCGTCATTTTGTTAGCATTAACTGCAAATAAAAATAAACTATTTACATTACTTTTAGTAAAGAATCGTGAAGACTGGTTTTTAGATGTAATTGGTTTATGTTTTCAAGGAATAGTGATTCCTATTCTTCAACTCGCTTTTGTTTATCAACTCTATCAACATTTACTTCCTGGTTTTCAAGGTGTATTTAAACTACATCCTATTGCCGCATTTTGCCTCAGCTTTGTGTTTGTAGATTACCTTTACTATTGGAATCATCGCCTATTTCATACCAAGTGGCTGTGGTCTATTCATCAAGTACATCACACAGTTACTGAAATGGACGTTTTCGGAACTTCTCGTAATACTCTATGGACAAGTTTTTTCATTATTTACCTATGGGTTCACTCATTATTTATTTACCTATTGCTAGACCCCACTTGGTATGTTTTCGGTGTTAGTTTAACTTCTGCTTTAGATTTATGGCGACACAGTGCTTTTTCACCCACACCCAAATCCTTACTTTATCATTGTCTGTCACCCTGGCTAATTTTACCCCAAGACCACGCTTGGCATCACGCTTGTGATTGCACAGACAGTAACTATGGCGCAAATATCAAAATTTGGGATAAAATGCACGGGACTTATTATGAATGTGAGAAAGTACCAGAGTCTTTGGGTATCAAGACAAAACTATCTTTAATCCAGAAACTATTCTTACCGATTAGTTAATGGTTAATGGTTAATGGTTGATGGTTGATGGTTAATGGTTAATAGTTAATGGTTGATGGTTAATAGCCATGAACGATGAACAACCAACATGGAATTGTAACAATTGTCTCAAATCACTGCTTAATATTAGTTTCAAGCATTTCTAAAACAGTTTCTAAAATATTTACTAATTGTTCAGCCTCTAATTTTGGTAGTAGCCGTAGAATTAATGCTTCAATATCTTTTGGTGATTCTGGTTGTAGAATTTCCTCGTCATCTCCGTCAAGAGGTTCAAGAAAAATTTCATCCACTGCAAAGCTATCTAACCACTGATTCAAGTCTGAAGGTAAGTGTTTGTAATTGTGCTTGCCATGCGATATATTCCAATCTGAGGTGAAATCTAAAAAAATAATTTTCCCATTTTCGTCAACGTATCCTCCCCAGTTTGTGCCTTCTACGCCTTTAAGTTTGACAAGGTAAAATAGTGATTCTTTTTCCTTTACTTGTTCAACATAAAATAAACCTAAATCCCACCATTTTTCAGGTAAGTCAAATTGCACAAAGAAATTGTACAGCACATCCCTCTCACTAATTTGCTCAGACATTACTTATCCCTCCATTTGACTAATCCAACAGTAATTAAATTATCAATAATTAACTTATACAAAAAATCAAATAGCCTATCCAAAATATTATGACTTTTCTTAGTACTTTTCTCTCTTTTTTTCCCGCTTTGGTAATGCTGATGGCATTCGCCTCTTTTCTGTGGATTTGTTTTTATCCAGGAATCTTTAGTGTTACAGCTTTATTTTTTTCTTTGTACTTATTTCCTCTATTTGTATATAAAATACACGAGCATTTTTATCCACTTAAAGAAGGAATAACTTATTTACTCGGCAAAGAATATTCTCCTTGGTGGGGTAGTCATCAAATACAGGTAATATACATTACATTTCCTGCATTAGAAGCACTACTGCGTCTTATCCCTGGTGTATTTTCTTTGTGGTTAAGATTGTGGGGTGCAAAAGTTGGCAAAGGAGTTTACTGGACACCACATTTAGAAATAGCCGATCGCTCGTTATTAGAAATAGGAGATAACGTAGTTTTCGGTCATGCAAGTGGAATTTATTGTCACATCATCAAACCCAAAAAACAAGACCTGATGTTATATGTAAAAAAAGTGAAAATTGGTAGTAATGTGTTTTTGGGAGCCGGTTCATATATAGGACCTGGCGTGCAAGTTGAAGATGGGACTTTTGTGGCTGTGGGTAGCCATTTGTATCCGAATAAGGTAATTGGAAATGCCTCACGCAAAGCCAAGCCAGCGCTGTTCGCGTAGCGTGTCCTCTTAGGACATAGGAGGGTTTCCCTCCGCAGGCGACTGGCGCGCAAAGACGCAAAGAGTTTCTTAGCGCCTTAGCGGCTTTGCGTGAGATTTTAAGGATGTAATATTATGCGTAAGATTGTACAACTTTTTGGAAAATTTCTTGCTCCTTTTAGCCGTCAGTTTCATCAGGCGTTGGAAAATCCACAAGTGGCACAGCGAAAGGTACAAGAAGAAATTTTACAACGTTTGATTAATAGCGAGTATGGTAAGTATTTAGGCATTAATACTATTAATGATTGGCATCGCATTCCTATCGTTGAATATCACGATATTGAAACGTGGATTTTCAAACAGCAAGAAACGAATAAATTTATTTTGACTAATGAATCTATCCTGTTCTACGAAAAAACTTCTGGTAGTCGTGGTGCTGCTAAATTGATTCCTTATACAAAATCATTGCGCCGTTCTTTTAATCAGATGTTCTGTGTTTGGGCGCATGATTTAATTGTACATGGCCCTAAGTTTTCTACAGGAAAAATATATTTTTGTATTTCGCCACAGTTGGGAAGTGACGGTGAAGAACCAAGGGAAACAAAGAAGGAGAAATTTCCCCACTCCCCATTGCCCCTAATCCCCTTCAGGGGCCCCGAGTTCCCCACTCCCCACTCCCCATCTCTACAAGATGATTCTCAATATCTAGATAACTGCTTGAGGTGGTTTCTTAGTCCATTTCTGGTTTCTCCCAAAGGACTAAACCGCCTTCGCAATGCTGAGGAGTTCAAACACCAACTTTCCCAGGCGCTTTTACTTGCAGAAAACCTGGAAGTTATTTCTGTATGGAGTCCAACTTTCCTCAAGGTTATCCTCGACTACATCCAAACTAATCGCGATCGCCTAGCTTGGGAATTAAGCGATCGCATTTCACCCCAACGCCGCCAAATCCTTTCAAACCCCCTCCCCCTCAAACATCCCCTCCCCCTCAAACACCCCCCATACCTCAAACACCCCCTCCCCCTCAAACATCCCCTCCCCCTCAAACACCCCCCATACCTCAAACACCCCCTCCCCGCAAGCGGGGAGGGGGAAGGGGGTGGGGTTCCTTGGACGCAACTTTGGCAAAAACTCAAACTCATCTCCTGCTGGGATAGTGTCAACGCCGCCGACGGTGCGGAATTTGTGCGATCGCAATTTCCCAATGTCCTAGTACAGGGGAAAGGACTCCTCGCAACTGAAGCACCGATGACTATTCCCCTCATTTCTGCACAGGGATGCGTACCCATTCTCGATCAAGTATTTTTTGAGTTTGAGGATGCACAAGGGAAAATTTACCACCTACATGAACTAGAGGTGGGAGGAGTTTATGAGATTATTCTTTCCCAGAAGGGGGGATTGTATCGTTATCGGATTGGCGATCGCGTCCGTGTCACGCATTTTTACTTAAATACACCCTGCTTGGAATTTCTTGGACGTACTCAGGAAATTAGTGATTTAGTTGGTGAAAAGCTGCATTCTGAGTTTGTCCGCGATGTCCTCGATAATTTACCACTAGCAGGAACTTTTTTTAAAAGTCTCGTACCCGCAAAACAACCGAGAGAGCATTACATTTTGTTACTAGATTATACTACGGTGCAACCTCAAGAACTCGCAGCTAAATTAGATATTGCGTTGCAACAATCTCCTCAGTATCGACACGCAAGACTACTGGGACAACTCGAACCAGCGCGAGTATTAGTATCTTCACGTATACCGGAAAATATTACTTTATACAAAACTCGTTCTGGCAAAAAGTGGGGAGATTTAAAATACGAAATTCTCTCAACAACACCAATAGATAAAGATTTATTGGCTGAATTAGAAAAGGTTTGCGAAATGAATTAATCTGTGTGTATCTGTGTTCATCTGTGGTCGATTTCTAAAACTGTGAAGTGTTCCAAATATCCTCTTAAACGTGAAATTTGAATTGTTTCCGTCAATTTGACATATGCCAAATTTTGACAATATTCTCCGCACTACCCCCACTAGCAACAGTCTGTCCATCTGGACTAATCGCCACGGAATAAATATAACCAGAATCTTCCTTTAAAGTGCGAATTTCCTTCCCGGTTTTCAAATTCCACAATTTAATTGTGTTGTCATTACTACCACTAACCAGGCTGACTCCATCTAAGCTTTTGCTGTAAGCTGTGCTTGGTACAAAAGCAACAGCATTTACCTTATCGGTATGATTTTTAAGTGTGAGAGTTGCCTCTCCCGTAATTAAATTCCATAGTTTAATAGTCTTGTCCTTACTACCGCTAGCAAGGCTAGTACCATCGGGACTAAAAGCTACAGAAATAATCAAGTCAGAATGTCCCTTGAGAGTGCGGATTTCCTTTCCAGTAGCTAAATTCCAGAGTTTAATAGTCTTGTCCCAACTACCACTAGCAAGGGTAGCACCATCAGGACTAAAAGCTATAGAAGCAACCGCTTGGGGATGTCCCTTGAGGGTACGGATTTTTTTTCCAGTTTCTAGATTCCACAGTTTAATACTACTGTCTAAACTGGCGCTAGCAAGGGTTTTACCATCGGGACTAAAAGCTACGGAAGTCACTCCGTCAGTATGTCCTTTTAGCGTGCGGATTTCCTCGCCAGTTTCCAAATTCCATAATTTGATAGTCTTATCTGCGCCACTGCTAGCTAGAATTTTACTATCGGGACTGAAGGTGACACTCCAAATCCATCCGGGATGTCCCTCAAGGGTGAAAATTTTCTGTTGGCTTGCTACATCCCACACTTTAATAGTTTTATCATCACTGCCAGTGGCGAGTTTTTCTCCGTCAGGGGAAAACGCGACAGAATTTACATCACTAGCATGTCCCTTTAATGTGCTGGGGTGCTGAGAATTTCCCGTAAACTTGTTTATGGGTTGACTGGAGTCAGAAGAGTGAGTAATTGCAGGCTGGCGAGACTGTAAATACCAAACTCCTGCTAATCCTAGTAATGCGATCGCACTATTCACCAGCAGTCGAGTTTTGAACTTTCTAGCCGGTTTTGCTGAAACTGCTTCCCCATTTGTGGGCGAACCTGACAGTATGGTTTCCGCTGCTGGTAGTTCTAATGTTTGACGTGTTAAGTCCTTGAGAACATCATCAGCAGACTGATAACGTTCTTGAATATCAATTTTCAGCAACTTGTCGATAACCATACCCAATTCCATAGATAGGGAAACCGTACCCCGATCTGGACTACTCAAATATTGCCACCAAGAACCTACCCAACTGTAGCCATATTGCATCCACAATTTAGATGGAGAAATTCCACTCAGCAGATAAAAACAAGTTGCACCCAAACTAAATAAATCACTACCAGGATAAGCCTCTCCATCCTGCATTTGTTCAATCGGGGTATAGCCATGTGAACCAATAGTTGTCCCTTTGATTGGTTGTACTGTTGCTGATAAAAGCTTTGAGGCTCCAAAATCAATTAGTACAAGATCCTCTTTTGCTCCTCTAGCTAAGGGTAGATCCCCCCCCGCCCCCCTTAAAAAGGGGGGAGAATTATCCCCTTTTGCCCCTTTTGAGGAGGGGGGAGAATTAGCCCCT
>JBHYDF010000157.1:0-3001 GCA_051861145.1 Nostocaceae cyanobacterium | reverse complement strand
CCCTCTAGCTAAGGGTAGATCCCCCCCCGCCCCCCTTAAAAAGGGGGGAGAATTAGCCCCCCTTTTTAAGGGGGGTTGGGGGGATCTTCGACGAATAATATTTTGTGGCTTGATATCTCGGTGAATTATTCCCCGCTCATGAATAAACTGGAGGACAGGCAGCAAATCCAACAAAAGTTTCCGAATATCTTCTTCATTAAACCTTCCTCGCTGCTGCAATTCTTTTAATAAATTTTGCCCATCAATAAACTGTTGTACCAAAAAAAGATAATTATCTTGTTCAAAATAAGCCAAAAGATGGGGAATTTGTGGATGTTCCCCTAATTCTTGTAATCGTTGGGCCTCTTGTTTAAAAAGCTTGACTGCTTTTTGCAATGCACCTGTTTGCTGAACTTTTGGAGCCAATTGCTTGACTACACATCTTTCGTTCAGTTTATCTATATCTTCCGCTAGGTAGGTGATACTAAATCCACCTTCAATAGAAAGTCTTTCTATAACACGATAGTGACCTCTTAAAAGCGAAACCAATGGTGTTTTACAATTTGCACAGTACTGGCTACCATCAGGATTTAATGGATTTTGACAATCGGGATTCAGGCAGCAAATCATACCAAAAAGAAATTTGCAGCTTGAGTATATATTAATTCATTTCGTCATATTTTTGCTATGAATTTGCCAAAATCATACTTTTGAATCATGTAAGTAATCTACTACTGGTAACTAGGTAATTTTTAATGAAAACTATAGATATTTTTGCATAATAGCTACCAGCAGCATCAAACCGGTTTAATGTGCGTTGTCGTACATAATATATGTACTGCAAATAACGCACTATATAGGTATTGCTTTAACATGTCTACTGGTAATTTCACGAAAAACTTGACAAATAATATCACTTGTCTAGGTAAAATAGATTGCACACAAATCAAAATTTTTTAGTGTTGTGATTAAGCATTAGAAAGTAGGTGAAAGTAACTGTCTAAAGACATAAAAATAACAAAAACCTACAAGGATGAGGAGTGAAACTATGGCAAGAAAATTTAACAAAAAATATTCAGGCAGATTTGACTTAGCTTTAATTTTTTCCGTCAGCAGTAGTTTGTTAATAACAAATTATGCTCCGGCTACCTTAGCTCAAGAAATTCCAGCCTTTTCCGGAGAATTCATCATAGCCAAACCACCAGATGAGAGACAACCAGAAGCGGTACAACAAAGTATCGAGCAAATCCCTGTTTCAGAACCCCCTGTATCTCCTCAAAAAACCAATCAACCAATAGAGTCTCCTATCCCTGCAACTCCCACACCCTCTCCCACCACAAAACCGACTACCACAACGCCGCAACCTTCAACTACTCCCTCGACTCCCACACCCTCTCCCACTACAAAACCGACGACCACAACGCCCCAACCTTCAACTACTCCCTCGACTCCTAAACCTGTCAATCGCCCTCCCACTCCCAGACGAACTCAACCAGTTCGCAGACAAACTCAACCAACTCGCAGACAAACCCAACCGGCCCCCAGACAAACTCAACCAGTTCGTAGACAAACTCCTCAACCAACTCGTAGACAAACTCAACCAGCCCCCAGACAAACTCAACCAGTTCGTAGACAAACTCCTCAACCAACTCGCAGACAAACCCAACCGACATATACGCAACCAGCGCCGCCAACTACAATTCAACGTAGAAACGATAATCAAACTCCTCCTGCAAGTTCGCCTGTTTCCCCTTCCAAAATACCTAACGCCAAACAGATTAGCTTTGTAGATATTGCAATGGGTGTTTTGGCTCCGGGTGACTATAAATCTCAAGGTAGATATTTTCATTTCTACCAGTTTGAGGGCAGAGAAAACCAACTGGTTCAAATCAGGCTTGTTGGTAGTGGCGATCGCCGTCGTTCAAACAACTTGAACCTAAAGCCGTTCATGATTCTGCTTGATCCAAATAATAACGTTCTTGTCAAAAGAGGCGGTGGCGAAACCACTAATAATGGAGTCAACGATGCATTTATATTTGCACGTCTACCTGTCAGGGGTACTTACACGATCGCAGTCACCAGCCGCAATCGTAACGAAATCGGCCGTTACAGTCTAGCTCTAAGAAATGATAGAGCTAGCTATACCTTAGACGAATCTGAGCAACTAACAGCACAAAGCTCTAGCTTAAGAAAAAATGGTAGTCCTTACAATGTTTCCAAATTTGAGGGGAAAAGAGACCAACTAGTGAGTATACGTGTAGATAGTATCTTTGAAGAATTTTCTCCCTACATAGTCTTGCTCAATTCCAAAGGACAGATAATTGCCACCGATAACGATAAAGATGGCAAATACAGTGCCCTCATTGACCGAGCCAAGTTACCTGAAGATGGTACTTATTATGTTGTAGTTCTTTCACCTGTTCCGCAACAAAAAGGTACGTACAGGTTAACGGTGTTTTAAGTTAGGAGTTAGGAGTTAGGAGTTAGGAGTTAGGAGTTGGGAGTGAGAAGTTAGGAATTAGGAGTGAGGAGTTGGGAGTTTTTCTAAATTGTAATTTTTTACTCTTAATTCCTCACTCCTGTACAGACGCGCTGTTTGAAGCGTCTCTATAACTGATACTTTTAACCCGAACAACTACAGACATCCATCATAGACATCTTAGCAATCCTGAGTATAACAACATCCAACGAATTGAATGCAGGCGTATCCAGCAACGCCTCAAAGCAAGCTTCAAGGCTCTAATTTTTTAATTTCAGACACCGGGCTTCCAGTAACAACTCGCCGTAGCATATGTTTGTATCCCGTGCAAGCAATTTATAACTTTCGTAGTTAAAGTCTGCTTGTGTCAAAGACGGAGCAAAAGCTTCACATCTTTATTTATCGTCGCACAAATGTATGGAAAAGTTCCAAAATGTTCCTAAAAAGATGCTCCTAGTAACTACTCCTAACTCTTAACTCCTAACTCTTAACTCCTCACTCCTCACTCCTCACTCCTCACTCCTCACTCCTCACTCCTCACTC
>JBHYDF010000156.1:0-19822 GCA_051861145.1 Nostocaceae cyanobacterium | reverse complement strand
AAGCTACGCTTCACCTCCCCTCCCCGCTTGCGGGGAGGGGATTAAGGGGTGGGGTTTCTCGGTTCTTACGAATGATGCGTGGATGTCTATAGAAGGCGAGGAAGTGTCAAGCGGAATAAGAGACAAAGTTCAATTTTTTAGCCAAAATGCAAAATAATGCCCGTGGTGGTGGGTTTAATGTACCCTGGTAAACTGTTTCTTCAATAGATATGACGTTAAATCGATTACCAAAAATTACCTTTATTTCTTCGGGTGTAAATCGATAAGGACCTCCTTCCTTTGTTTCTAAGTAGCTAAAGCATTTTAGAAACAGATAACCTTTAGGCTTTATCAAAGTATGTATAACACTCACATAATTTTGTCTTTGTTCTGGAGGTAACACATGGAAACAACCACGGTCAAATATAAAATCAAATTCTTGGTTCAGATTACTATTCAAAATATCATCCTGTCTGAAAGAAATATCTAAGCCTTTTTGCTTGGCTTTACTTTCAGCTTGATTTATAGCTGTTTGAGAAATATCAGTAGCAGTAACTTGAAAACCTTTTTCAGCTAATGCTATAGCCTGCGTAGCCGGGCCAGTACCAAGATCCAATACAGTTCCTGTGTGAATATTTAACTCTGTTAACGCTTTGTCAAGATCCGCATCGAAATTTTGATTATACCAAGGCATCGATTCTACTTGTGTTTCTTGGTATAAATTTTCCCAGTTAGGAAACTCTCGTTGTTGATTCATTTGCTTTTTGAAATCAAAAGGAAGTTGTGTAAAGGATTTTTTATGGTTAAATTATTTTTTGGCAGGTGAAATTTTGTCTACTCGCTGATTGAGTTCTCTAACTTGTTCGTTCAATTGCAATTGCCGTTTGATTAAAACTTCAAAGTCTGCCTTTGTTGCTAAATTGGCTCTATTTGTGGGAAGAAGTTGATTAGTCTGATTTAAACAAGTGTTCAAACCAGCAGCAAATTCATAGCGAGTAACTGGTTGTGAACCTTTATATGTACCATTAGAATAACCGGACAGACAACCTAATTGAGGTGTGGTGGTGCGATCGCTATTCGGTGTTTGCGCTAGTGTTCTGGATGGATAGAAAATTATAGTTGCCAACGTCAAGGTCGTTGCTAAGGCGGCTAAACTTTTAAACATAGGTTCAGGTTCCAAGCCATTTACTTGTTACCTTAGCAAATTTGTAGAGGCGATTTCAGTGCAAGCAAATCGCGATACGGCTGTCTTCCGTTACGCATAAAGGCGTAACGCACTTGAGTAGTTGGAGTATTAAGCCTGATAAAATGTGTAGCGATCGCCAAAAAAAACCTGCTGTCTATAAGCAAAAGCAGGCGAATACTTGTTACAGAAATTGTCCATCAGGATGAGCGATCGCAATTCTGTTAATCAAAACATTTGTTCTTCTTCATAGAAGAACATTTCTGCTAATAATGTGAAACCAATAATCCAAAGAAAGGCGAAAATTAAAAACAATAACATTCCTATCATCGCTATCACCTATTTTGATACATTTATATAAATGTTCCCTTCTTGGATGACAGCAGAGAACTATGCTTTATATTATCAAGGTTTGTATGTGGCTGTTTGTATGCCGAAACAAAGCTTAAGTTACATTTAATGAAGTAAACATAAAGAGATAGTCAAGAGTCAAGAGTCCATAGTCAAAAGTCCATAGTTCAAACTTTTTTGACAAATGACAAATGACAAATGACTATTGACTCTTGGCTATTTTTCATCTACCTTGTTCCCGTAAATCCAACTGTACTTGCAATCCATCATTACCATTAATAGATTGAGCCGGTTGGAGGATAACTTCTGAAGTGTTTGTAGGTAAAAGCGGTTCGTCTACTCTTTGCAATTGGACTCCATCGCTGATTTGCCAAACACCAAGGTAGGGGTCTACTATATTATCTCCAACATTATTGCCATTGCTGTTTGTGTTTGCAAAATTTGGTTCCAGGGTAAAAAATTTTGCAAAGTCACTATCAGCTGTTCTATTATCTATTCCAATTAGCGAATCACCCGACAAAGTGTATTGTCCCGCATTTGAGCTTGGAACTTCAGGCGACTGCGCTTTCACAGAGTTAGATAAGCCCACAATCGCTGCCATGATGGCTAAAGCAGCAGTAATTTTGGATTTCATTAGTTTTATCCAAACTCTACTATATATTAGTCTAGTTGTATTTGCTCTTATTTGACTTTCAGCTATTTTTTAACCTATTTTCCCATAGTCAAAAAGAAAGCGTGTATTGAAACATACTTTAATTATTAAGTATACATTTTCCTTAATTAAAGTTAACACTGACAAGTGTAGATGAGTAAAAGGTAATACGATTTTGGATTGTAAAAATCCTGATAATCGGATGTTTTTACAAGCCATCTGTGACAAACATTTTTTCAAACGGTGTAATTTTAGTTACTGTTATTTACACAGTAAAACAATACCAGCTACGAAGCTAATAAAGAAATGTTATGCTGAGCGAAATAAATCCAAGTAAATATGTTTACAGAATTTTCCAGTAAAGTCCGGTTTGGCTATTGTTGGTTTATCCGCTCAGAATGACTGTTTTGGTATCACAAACTACAAAAAAAATAGTACAATATTGCACAAATTCTTAACGAATTAAATTCAGGGATTTTTAACAAATAAATTATCCAATATGAGTGAGGTGGTTCAGACAGCCCGCCTTTAGTTACGGGCGGGCTAGACGCTTTGAAGATGCTGTTGGCGAATCGAATGTAGGGTGGGCAATGCCCACGACATCTTGCATGGTGGGCATTGCCCCACCTACAAATTGAGATTTTCAGCAATTCGCCAACAGTTTGAAGTTATGAGCCTCGCTCGGCGAGGAGCTACGCTACCGCTGGTAAGCCCTAGCTCATACTTATTGTGGAGCTTTCGCAGTCTCCGGCTTTGCTCCATTCCACAAGAAGTAGTTGGATATTTTTTTATTTGGAAGTCCCTCAGACAGGCTCTGCGTTTAAAAACGCTACGAACTTATGCAAAGCAGTACTCAGTCACCAGAACTGTGATTAAGGTGTGGGTGTAGGTGTGGGTTCGGCTTCTGGAGTTGTCACTCCGGGTGTGGGTGTGGGTGTGGGTTCTGGAGTTGTCACTCCGGGTGTGGGTGTGGGTGTGGGTTCTGGAGTTGTCACTCCGGGTGTAGGTGTGGGTTCGGCTTCTGGAGTTGTCACTCCAGGAGTGGGTGTGGGTGTGGGTTCAGCACCTGGAGTTGTCACTCCAGGAGTAGGTGTGGGTTCAGCACCTGGAGTTGTCACTCCGGGTGCTGTCGGCTGAGGTTCTGGAGTAGTCGTTCCAGGTGCTGTTTGAGTTGGCTGTGCTTCTTCTAATTTAGAGGCTATATCTTTGCGTAGTTCCCTAGGAAGTAGTACGCGGTTAACTGCATGGATAACTCCATTAGAAGCTTGTATGTTAGGTTGAACTACACTGGCATTGTTTACAATTACCCGTTGAGGAGTAACACGAACTGCAACGCCACCGCCAAGGGTTTTCACAGATCCAGTTCTTAATTGACTAGCAGTGAGTTCACGAGGTACCACGTGATAGGTAAGAACTTCCCGCAACAGTTCCCTATTTTCTGGCTGTAGCAGAAATTCTACTGCGCCAGGAGGTAAAGATGTGGTGAAGGCTGTATCTGTGGGTGCAAAAACGGTGTATTCACCAGTAGAAAGTTTATCTGCCAGCCCTGCTGCTTGTACGGCTTGTGCTAAGGTGTTAAAAGAACCGGTTCCTTGTGCAACTTCTACAACGTTGCCAGTAGCAGTAGTACCAGGTGCGGCAGTAGGAGTAGGTGTAGCCTCTGGTGTGGGTGTGGTAGTATCACCAGGAGGAGTAGGTGTAGCCTCTGGTGTGGGTGTGGTGGTATCACCAGGAGGAGTAGGAGTAGGTGTAGCCTCTGGTGTGGGTGTGGTGGTATCACCAGGAGGAGTAGGAGTAGGTGTAGCCTCTGGTGTGGGTGTGGTGGTATCACCAGGAGTAGGTGTAGCCTCTGGTGTGGGAGTAGTAGGATCGGTTTGAGCTATTACTGGAATACCAGTTAAAGCACTTAAGCCTATTAGACTAGCTATGACTGCAACCTTTTTAGTAAACACAGAAAGGTAATTAGTCTTCATAACGCTGTTTTTTGTTAAAGCAAAAATTGAACCATCCTTTAGCTTAGTTAAGGTGTGTAAATTTTTCGTCTTATCTAAGAGGTACGTCTTTAGATAGAGGAAAATTTTTTGTTTGCAAATCTCTCTTCTAACCAATGCCATTTGATACCCAACTACTACCCCAAATTAATGCCAAAGCTTTACGAGAAAATGGTCAACAATATTACCTAGATACTAAGGGAAATCGCTTTCCCAGCGTCACTACAATCTTAAATGCCACCAAACCGCAACAGGAGCGTGAAAGATTATTGAATTGGAAAGCGCGTGTGGGTACAGAGGAAGCAACTCGCATTTCCACAACCGCCAGCCGTCGAGGAACCCAAACCCATAAATTCATTGAAGGCTACCTACTTGGTAAAAACCCAGTGTGTTCACAAGCAAGTCGTCCCTATTGGGAAAGTATTAAACCTGTTTTAGAAGAAATTAATACAATTAGACTGATAGAAGGTTCGGTATTTAACTACAATTTGCGGTATTCGGGAAAAGTTGATTGTGTTGCTTCTTACAAAGGTGTTCCCTGTGTTTGTGAGTGGAAAACTGCTGATAAACCGAAAAAATCTATTGAACGTTTGTACGAATATCCACTGCAATTAACAGCGTATCTGGGAGCTGTAAACGAATATTATCGAGATTACGGTATTGATGTAAATCATGCGCTGTTGGTGGTAGCGATACCGGAAACTGAAGCGGAGGTGTTTTGGTTTGAGCCGGATCTAATGAATGATTTCTGGAAAAAATGGGAAGAAAGAGTGATTCAGTATTGGGAAAGAAGATAATAAATCTTCTATAGGAATGCTATATGAAAAGAAAACAATGAAGAATTTTTAGATCAGGAGTTTATCGATTTTTATACTAAACGGTTTAGTTTAAAGTTTTGGCTTTAGCTTCCTTAACACTACCCTTTGAAGAAATGTTAAAACTTTTCGTATTTTTCTCTAATTAGAGACAATAGCGTTAATTACAATTACAACCTAAGTAAGATGCTTTTCCATAAAAAGTTTAGTTATCTGTTTATATCTTTACTTAGTAATTTTCCACACTAATTATTATGTCAAAAAAATTGACTTATTTTTATCTGCTTTTTATACCTTTAGAAGCAGTTGTTTTAGTAATGAGTGAATTGGATAAAATCTCTAAATTTTATTAGATGAAAGCCCTATTGAACACTACTACACAGCTTGAGCAAGTTGCTACAATAGTTACAGAGCGGGTGTCACAGCTATTGTGTACACAAGTTTTTGTATTAGATCAACATGCTTGTGTTATTGCGAGTAGCAACCCCAAGTTAATCAAACTTTCCTTCAACGACATCCATAAAAAAATTGCTTTTGACTACTTGCGAGTACCTTTATCATTTAATATGCAAGTTGGGGAAGTGATTGTTTGCAAACCGCACAATGGGGAAGTAATTTCTCCCCGTCTAGTACAGGAAGTCGTTGAACTAGTAATTAATCAAACTACGGTAATTGATACCTTACTCAATCAACACCAGTTGAAGGATAAGTTTATCTACGACCTACTTCATGGCTTGATTGATGAAAAAAGTGTTATTCGCTATGGCAAGCTTTTAGGAATAGATTTGTCTCCACCTCGTGCGGTTATTTTGATAAATCCTGCTGATTCCATAAGCGGGAGTAATCTTTTTCATCAGATTAAGCAGGAAAATAATGAGGTAGAGATACGGCAATGGGGAAATATAGTTATTCGTAATATTGTTAGCTTTTTTCATCTACCTAACGACACAATTTGTGCCTATATCAGCGATGGTGAAGTGGCTGTCCTGAAGGCAAGCGATACAAAAAACTTGGTTAGCTGGGCAAATCATGGGGATATACCAGAACAGTGTAGTTCTTCTTGGGCAAATTTAACAGCACTGAAGCGAGCAGGCAAAGCACTATTAACATACTTGCAGGATCGGATAGGTATGTCGATTAACATTAGTGTTGGTCGCTATCATCCAGGAATTAGGGGACTTGCTCAATCGTATCAGGATGCACGAGCTGCTTTATCTTTGGGCTGTCGCTTTTGCGATCGCAACCAAGTATATTGTTTAGATGAATTGGGAATTGCCGCTTTTGTTGGGATTGGAGATGAGCGAACAAAAATTGAATTAGCTGCTTATTTGCTAAGTCCTCTTAACCACGAACCGGAATTGCTGGCTACCCTTGATGCTTTCTTCGCTGAAAATTGCTGTCCCTCTTCCACAGCAAATCGGCTTTCTATTCACAGAAATACTCTCAGTTATCGCTTAGATAAGATTAACCTGCTGACTGGGCTTGACGCGCGTCACTTTGATGAAGCTGTACAAATTCGTTTAGCTTTGCTGCTGCGGAAACTAGGTATTTCTAATTGGCGCGGAGAATAGCAACTTACGCAGCCATGTGAATTAAAACGGCGGGCAAAATCAGGTTTTAGAAATCGACCACAGATAGACACAGATAGACACAGATAGCCAGCCAGCCAGGCACTTTAGTGCCTGTCTGAAAGCGCGCATTCCTCTACAAGAGGACTAGGAAAAGTCTTTCACAAGTATTTTGTCAAAATTGGGATGCTCCCGATAGATAATCATCTGTGTCCACCCCCCTCATTCCCACGCCACTTGCTACAACGCGGGAAACCCGCTGCGGGCGCAGTGGCTCCCCTTACAAGGGGGGAAGACAGAGGAAAAACTTTTATTTATTGTCCATCTGTGGTTGCTTTCCCAAAAACAATTAGGCGATCGCCAATCATAGGTTAAAAAGCTGTTGGTAGATTTCGAGGTGCGATCGCGCTACACTCAACCAACTCAATTTTTCTACAAAAGCACGACTAGCCTCAGCTAAATGACTGCGTTGATCTGGATGATTCAGTAACTGGCAAAGTGCATCCGCCAAAGCATCTATATTACGAGGGGGTACTAGTTGCACTTTCATTCCATCTGGTAAAGGTGTATTGTGCTGTGTACCAATAACTGGCAAATTATGAGCTAACAAAGTCAGAAGCGAACCACTTTTCATAGTGATTCCGTGGTTGAAAGGCAATACTCCGATATCAGCACCAGCAATATATTTTGAAGCAGCTTCAGCATCTAGATAGCCTGTGAAATGCACTTTGTTGCTCAAATTCAATTTCCTAACTAAGCTGTGAAGCTGATCCCAGTAGCGTTTTGCTTCTTCTCCTCGCAAAGCCAAACTTTCCACGCCACCAACTAGTAATAGTCGCGCTTGCGGGTGAATTGTCAGCACTTTTTGGAATGCGCTCAAAAGTGTTTCTAACCCTTTGACAGGATGAAGAAAACCAAAAAAGACAATGACAATTGTATCTAAATCCCAGTGACAAATTTTACGCAATTGCTGGCGGGCTGTAGTTTGGTTAATTGGTGTCAACTCAACATTTGCGGCGATGGGAATACTAAAAACACGTTGGCTAAGTTGTGGTAAGCGTTGATGAATTACTGCTTCTGCTTCCGAGTTGGTAGTAATGATTGCATCACTCAAAGTAAGTAAAAACCCGTCTTCTCTATCCCACCAACTGTGACTTTGCCCCCACATTTTTAACCATTCCACAAACTGCGGCGGTAAATGCTTGGGTTGCCATTCCCACCAGCCGTACTCATGCACAGTTGTTACTATTAGCTTGCTATACCCCGTAGCTTTTAGAAGTAGTGGTAAAAAAAAGATGGCACGTTCAAATCCATAAGTTCCTGCTGCATGTTGGATATGCAAGATATCAGCATCGATTGAATGTACTGCTTGCACCAAAGATATCAAATCAGCAAATCGCCAATCTTTTACTACACCCCTAACGCTGGAATCATTTACCTCTGTGGCAGCTGTATGGGTAGTGAGAACAATAGATTCAATACCCTGCTGTTTGAGGACATTTCGCCAACGTGCAGTGTAGTGAGCAACACCGCAATGCTTAGGTTTATAAGTACCAGCAATAATAGCAATGCGAGTCATAAATTAACGAAAAACTTTTTTGTTTCTTTCAATAACCTTAAAGCAGTAGCTACCACTTCCTCTGGTGCAATATCCAAACATTCCAAATCGTAGGGACAGGTAAAGGCATAGCACGGACTACACACAGTAGGGTGACGCAACAAACGAGAATAACCATTGCGCGGTTGCCATTGTGACTCAAGTTCAGTTCCGGCAAACATCACTACAGTAGGTGTGCGAGTCGCATCAGCTATATGCATCGTTGAGGTGTTATTAGTTAGCACTAGTTCGGCGTTAGCAATCAGTGCTGCAAGTTGAGCTAAAGTTGTTTTGCCAATTAGGTCGATCGCATAGTCGCCCAACATCGACAATAAAGATGCACTCTTGTGGCGGTCTTTTTCTACACCTGTTACCACTACGGGCATTTGTGTAGCTTCTGCTAGCTGATGGGCAGCAATAGCAAAACGCTGGGAGTCGTAATTGCGTGATTGGCAACTTGTCCAGGGATTTAGTAAGAGATAGGGGGGAAATTCGTAATTTTGATATTTACTACTCTGTGATAGTAAAGTTAAGGCTTCTTGTTGTGCAACTTCTGGGATTTGGATGCAAAGACTGCGATCCTTCACTTCAAAACCAGCAGCCTCTATCAATCGTAAATTTCTCTCTACTTGATGAATTTCATCTGGTGCGGCTGGAATTTCCAGTGTAAGTACACCCTGACCAAATTCCTTAGACTCTCCTAACCGCAAAGGTATGCCAGCCAAATAACATACAAAAGCAGCTGGGTGAGGACTCTGACTAAAGCTGGTAAAAATAATTGCTGCGTCAAACTTGCCAGCTTGTAAAGTCCTTATTAATTCCCACTCTCTTTCGGGATCGAAATCTAACTTCCCCAAATCTTGCCAAAGCGATCGCCAAGGTAGAACTTCATCCACCCAAGGTAATAACGCCGCAGCCTTTGCCCCACCTGGACTTGCCATCAACGTCAAACGACAGTCAGGCAAATTTTCCTTAATCGCCCGTAAAGCGGGACTCGTCATAATCACATCGCCAATATTATCGAGGCGCATGACTAAAATGTTACGTATTTGATTAGTCATTAGTCAATAGTCAATAGTCAATAGTCAATAGTCAATAGTCGAATGGCACGCTTGTTAAGCCCAAAGTCTTGTGTTGCCTCATTCCCAGCCTCTGGACTGGGAATGTATTTCGAGAGGCTCTGCCTCTTGTCAAGCCTCGGTCGGCGGAGCCTCCCAATCAGGGGTTCCCAGCCTGGAGGCTGGGAACCAGTCAGGGCAAGGGCTGTGTCTTAACTTAGTGCCATTCGTCAATAGTCAAAGAACTGTTGACTATTGACTATTGACTCTTGACTTCTAAAAGCCCTTCTACAACAGCTAAAACCTCTTCAACCGAAATCCCTTCCATACAACTTTGCCAACCCTTATCTAAAGGGCATATGCCACTATACCAACATTTTTGCACCGTAAAATTACTGATATGACGCTCTGGGCATTCTGGATAACCTTGCAAATTGACATGAGGCGGCGGCTGACCATAGCGCCCGTGCCAAGAAGGGCCAAATAAAGTAATTGTTGGCACATTAAGAGCGGCAGCAATCCGAGCAGGGCCAGTGTCAGCGGCTACCACTAAATCAGCACAATCCAAAGCTGCTGCTAAATCTCGCAACTTCCCACGGGGTAAAATTTGTGCTTGCCCACCAATTCCTTCCACAATGCTTGCTGATTGATTGTAACTGGAACCAACTGGAATAATGATAGTTGCGTTCCAACGCTGCTGTAAAATTTGACCTAAAGTAATAAAATTGACTTCGGGCCAACGTTTAATCGCCATCCCTGCATCTGGACACAAAAACACAAGTGGATGCCGGAGAGGATTAAATAGCTCTTGTGCTTTGTTTAGTTCATGTGGTGTGAGGTGGAGTTGGGCAGATTTAATCGCATCTGGACTGACTAAACCTTCTGCCAAGAGGATTTTAATAAAGCGATCGCCCACCCGTTCATCTGGTGGAGGTTGTCGCCACAAATTCGTTACCACCCGCGATGCGCCATGTTGTAGAGACGCGAAATTTCGCGTCTCTACATCAATATCGTCGTAATTTGTATCTGAAACAATCAAATCAAAAGTTTCACGAGTTAATAACTCAATAACTGATTGTTTTGCCTTGCCTGGTTCAGCGTAAATAACCCGGTGAATGAGTGGATCGGTTTGTAGTAGTTCACCTCCAGGTAGGAAAGTTAAAACTGTAACTTCAGCTGTTGGATCAGAACGTGAAAGTGCTTGTATAGCACCAAGAGCGATTAAAACATCGCCAATTCCACCTAATAGCTCTATGAATAGGATTTTACGCATATTAATTTTTACCTTTTCACAGTTTCTCACTCCCTTGATAGGTATTTATCCGCAGGTACATTACGATTAGCGATCGTTGTTGGCAACTCTTGATGGTAGACACCAGAAGGAATAATTCCGCAGCCGCCGTATAACGCCATCAGTCGCTGTTGTACCAAGACATCCTCGCCACAATGTTCTGGGGGAAGTTCTCGCCAAAACAAGTAACCACCTAGATTGCGAAGTTTGGTAGTATCATACATAACGCAGCCACCCACCCAAGCAACGCGGTACTTGCGCTGCTGATGCGGCGTCAAACCAAGCCTTTGCTGGACGTGGTAGAGATTAGCAGCATTATGCAAACGCCAACGTTCCCACTCAGGTGTATCAGGTTTCACAATCTCCGGTTGCACCTGCCCTTCCCAAAACTCAATTTTTTGCTCGTGGGGGCGAATATCATCAATAAAGCTGAGTCCGATAACTGCACTGCCAACAAAACCACAGCTTTCTTCTTTAATGGCTGTGAGCATTCGTTCAACTACATAAGGTTCTAAAATCAAGTCATCGTCAAGAAAAAGCACATAGGGAGCCGTTGCTTGTTCTAGTAAGAACTGTCGCTGTTCTGCAATGCCTCGACGAGGCAAGTGTTTGTGGACTTCAACCTCATGACCGTGAACGCGAAGCACTCGTAAAACCGCTTGAACTTCAGCACTTTCCCCAGGGTTGCTGTCTTCAGTTTGGTCAGAAATAACAATGCGAAAGTCGCGGTAAGTCTGGGCTATCAAACTAGTGAGAGTGACAGCCAAAGCAGCTAGACGATTATAGGTAGGAATAAGAATATTAATAGTCATTGGTCATTGGTCATTGGTCATTAGTCAAGAGTCCATAGTCAATGGTCAATAGTCCATAGTTGAATGGCACGCTTGTTAAGCCCAAAGTCTTGTGTTGCCTCGTTAAGCGCCTCCAGGCTGGGAATGTATTTCGAGAGGCTTTGCCTCTCGTCAAGCCTCGGTCGGCGGAGCCTCCCATCAGATTCTGGATATCTACGCTCCAGTTCATCAATTAACGCTTGCTCAGCATCTTCATCAATGGCATCTATAGTACCAGAATCAAATCTTACTAGTATTTGTGAAGACGCCATCACCCGTTGTTTAGCAAGCGTTTGTCTGCCTGGCTGAAGAATCAGGTCTTTTGAGGAAACACGCTGCTGTGAGAGAGCTTGCCTTAATAAAAAACCTTCCCAGTCATCTCCTATCACTGATAAAAATGCTACTTTACCACCAAGACTGCGGACATTAACAGCAGTATTAGCCGCACCACCAGGTACATACTCACTCTTGGTAATATTAACAACTGGTACTGGAGCTTCTCGGCAAAGGCGATCGCTAAATCCTTCTAGATAACAATCAAGAATCGCGTCACCGATGACAATAACATTTAGATTAGTAACTGCATCCAATAACCAATCTAAATGCGACATCCGGGATGCTAAAGATTGAAAACCTGATAATTCATAACTCATTTTTGAGAATTCCTTATAATCATTTGTGCTGCCATCATTAAGTCAGCAACCACGTAATCTGGGATTCGTATCGGAGACAACTGCCACTCAGTTTCATTGCCGTTGTCAATTAAAATCGTTTTACAACCAGCGTGATGACCAGCTTCCACATCATTGAGGATATCGCCAATAAACCAAGACTTTTGCAAATCAATATTGTGTTCGCAAGCAGCACGTAGAATTAATCCTGGTTCGGGTTTGCGACAGTCACAAGTAATTGCATATTCGGAAACAACACCATCTGGATGATGGGGACAGTAGTAAAAACCATCCAGCGTTACACCTTGCGGTGAGAGAAGTTTGAGCAAATGCTCCTTAACCCCTACCAACTCAGATTCTAGAAAATAACCTCGTGCTACACCTGATTGATTGCTAATAACAATCAATTTGTATCCAGATGCTTGCAGTAACTGCAAACCCGCGATCGCACCCTGCGTTAGCTTGATTAAATCGGGGTTAACATTGTACGGTACATCTTCTATAAGAGTTCCATCCTTATCCAGAAAAACAGCTTTATTAGTCATTAGTCATTAGTCATTAGTCATTAGTCATTGTGCCCGATGCCCGATGCCCAATGCCCAATGCCCCATTCCCCATTCCCCCCATCTATGGCCAAGAACCTTCACGCATTGGCAAAACCATCATTTCCGGAATTACTGTTCCTTCTGGTGTTGATAGCAAAAATCGAATGGTTTCGGCGACGTTTTTGGGGTCTTGCAATTTGCTAACATCAATATCTGGGAATCGGTCTAGCAAAAATGGGGTTTGCATTCCGCCTGCAACTAAGGCTGTAACCTTGATGTTGTAAGGACGTGCCTCTACGTGCAAGGCGTGACTAAATCCCAATAGTCCCCATTTACTAGCATGATATGCTGAAGCGTTTGCCCAAGCACGCTTTGCTGCTGTAGAAGTTATGTTAATAATATGACCGCTACCCTGTTCTTTCATCACGGGTAAAACGAATTTTGACAAAATAAAGGGAGCGCGGAGGTTAACTGCAATAATTCTATCCCAATCTTGAATTGCAAGCTCCTCTATTGAAAGAGTTACGTCTGTTCCGGCATTATTGATGAGAGCATCTAAGTGTCCATACTGAGATACAATCTTGTGGATAGCAGTTTCTACTTGCATTTCATCGGTAACATCTATTACTAATGGCATTGCTTGCAAACCATTAGCTTGAATTTCACCGGCGACTTTTTGCGCTAATTCTTCTCGAATATCTGCAACAATAACATTAACACCAGCAGATGCTAAAGTGTGACAAACGGCTTCACCTAATCCGCGTCCGCCTCCAGTCACCAGTGCTACTTTATTTTTGAGTTCTTCCATAGTTTTTTTCCTTTGTTGTTGTAATTAATTAGGGATTTCCAATAAATAAATTATTCAATATTGTGGGGTGGGCATCTTGCCCGCCCTTGACCTTGGGCGGGCAAGATGCCCACCCCACAAGAGTAGTTAAATATTTTTTTATTTGGAAGTCCCTTAACAGTAAAATACTTAATCATCATGTATTAAAAATCATGTTTATGTCACAGTGTCCCCGTGTCTTTGCGTTTATTTTCATAGGAACCCCCACCGGTGGCGATAAGCGAAGCTTAACGCCTAAAGGCGTATCGCTCGTTATGCATGAAAGAAACACTTATTTTCTTCTTCCCCACTCCCTACTCCCCACTCCCCACTCCCCGTGTTTTTTAGGAGTCCTTTCCCACTGTCCTAATTGTTCCTCAACCAATTCACACAAAATATGCAGTACAAGATGTTGCACCTCTTGAATGCGTTGGGTATCTGTTGCGGGAACGATGATTGCTAAATCTGCTAGCGATCGCAATTCACCACCATCACCACCTAGTAAGGCAATAGAGTTAATATGGGTTTGACGTGCAGCTTTGAAGGCTTCAATCAGATTGCGCGATCGCCCACTGGTACTAATGCCCAGTAGTAAATCTCCCGGTTGAGCAAAAGTTTCTACCTGACGAGAAAAGACATACTCGTATCCAACATCATTTGCCCAAGCACTCAAAAAAGATGAATCAGCAGTGAGCGCCATTACGGGAAGTCCCGGACGTTCATAGCAGCGAAATTTACCAACAAATTCTGCGGCAAAGTGTTGGGCATCTGCGGCACTCCCGCCATTACCGCAAACAAGTACTTTACCACCTAGAGCAAAACAAGTACTAATTGCTTCTGCTGCTTCAATAATTGCAGGTGCAAGATTTTGTCGAGATTGCTCGATAGCAGCGATCGCAGCTACAAAGTTTTTGTCAATCAAGGTGAAGAGTGAGGCAGATGGGGGGCTAGGAGTCCCGACTTTGTGGGGTTGGGGGGATGGCGAGAGGTGAAAGTTTGAAAATTCGTTGACATGTTCAGCACTTTTATCAACCTGAGAAATTGTCAAAAGTCTACACCTGTGAGGAGTAGGGTCTAAAGTCTGAGATTGAAGGTTTTGGGGAACTTTTTGCCAGAGTATTTCCTCTCCTCTCCTGCTGATCCAATGGTTGTGTTTTGCTGTATCCAAAACTTTCTCATAGAGACTAGCAACGGTACTTGTTACCTGTTTCCAAGTAAACATCTGATGGGCACGTTGTATTGCCTGATGACCTAGACAATGGAGTACTTGAGGGTTTTTGTAAAGATAAGCAATTCTTTCAGCAATGGCATCAGGGTCATTTGCTGGTACAAGATAGCCACTTTCCCCATCTTTAACGGTAAATTTAATGCCACCAACATTAGAACCAATTACAGGTGTTCCACATGCCATCGCTTCGACTGGTGTAATTCCAAATGGCTCATAAAGAGGAGTTGTAATAAAAATATCTGCCGCGCTGTAATAATACTTAAGTAGCTCTCGGCGGCGTCGTCCTACAAAAGTTACGTGTGATTCAACGCCTTCTTCGCAAACAATCGCTTGCAAACGACCTATTTCAGGTGTGAAACTAGGGTCTGGTTCTTCTGATTCACCTCCAACAATCAAGAGCTTTGTTTGAATTTGATACAGTCTCCGCAGACACCCAAAGGCGCGGATTGCTGTATCAACGCCTTTACGCGGTACTAAACGCCCCAACTGAAGGATGAGATTCTCATTCGGTACTAAACCTAGCAACTGACGGGCTGTAGTTTTTTCCACTTGCCAAAATTCAGCCGTGTCAAAGCCACAAGGAATGATTGTAATTTTCTCTGGCTTGGCGTTGTAAAGACGTAACAAGTCTTGTTCATCTTGAGGACATTCAGCAATGATGTGGTCAGCTTCCGTAATAATACGGTCTTCTATAGTAAAGCGCTCATCAGGGAATTCATCTGCATCACCTTGCCAAAAACGACGGACGCGACCAAGAGCATGAAATGTGACAACAAAAGGTATATTTAATACTTGCTTAATTTCCGCTGCCACCATTGCTGACATCCAGAAATTGGCGTGAATTAAGTCGTATTTTGGGGTTGTCTGTTGGATGAGCAAACTATCTATTTCTTCGTAAGACCGAGGGGGATTTTGACAAAAATTCAAGACATAATTTGTAAATTCCTCCATATACGGCAGCATGTCTTCTTTGCGCACGTATTTAGGAGGACCAGCAGGTACATTAATAACCCGAACGCCATCTATCCATTGGATAATTTCTGGTAATTCGTTACTGTCCCGTCTAGTAAAAATATCAACTTTATAGCCTAAAGCTGTTAGATGTTTAGCTAGCTGTCCTACGTACACATTTTGACCACCACTATCTACACCACCAAAGCTGCCAAGTGGTGAGGCATGTTCGCTAATTAGGGCAATAAATTTAGTCATTGGTCATTTGTCATTGGTCATTTGTCATTGGTCATTGGTCATTTGTCATTGGTCATTGGTTATTGGTGAAGGAGATTCATAGCAATGACTGATTTGAATGTTTTGTCCCAGTCATCAAGAAAGCGTTGAATGTTAAAGCGTTTTTTTGCTGTTTCTAAAGCGCCTTTACTCAGATTTTGGGCGTGGGTTTGATTGTCTAAAAGTTGGCGCATTCTCAAAATCAGTTTTTCCAAATCTGTATCCACATAACCAGAAACTCCGTTTTCTACTACCGTGGCCATTTCTGTAGTTGCCAGTCCAATTATTGGTAAACCCACCATCATGGCTTCGCATACAGCCAGTCCTAAGCTGGTGTAGCGGATGGGGTTAAAGAAAAAGCGGTAACGTGAGGCAAATGCTGGTAGTTGATGATGTGGTATCTCTCCGAGTCCATCCAGTTTTTCTGAATCCATACCCACTAAATCCACAGGAATTTCTCGGCGTACACGTGCAAATACATCAGCGCCTAAGCGACGACCGCGCGATCGCAAACCATTTACCACTACTAGTCCTCTTTCTAATTCACCCGTATAACGAACACTTTCAGGCACTATTACACCGTGTTCAATTACGCGGGTTGAAGTGCGATCGCGAAGCGCGCTTGGCGGGGGCGCAAAATCTTTCAGATTTTGCGCTGGCGGCGAAGCCGCCGCGACAGTAGCATTGCTACTGTCGCCATCCCCTAGAGGGCGATCGCTATCCCACATCAACTGGTTGAAGTGCGTCACATGAACCAGCAATACATCTGGATCATCTACAATGTGGCGTGTATTGGTTGGACTTTCTCGCGGTGGATCATGTTCTAAATAAATGCGGGGAAGTCGTCGCTGGGTTTGTGAGAGAATCTCATACTGGTCTTCTAAATAATTCTGCTGTGACTGAAATAAAATACAGTCGAATTGAAGATTTTTGACTTCCAATGCTGGAACATCATGAACGTTATCTGACCAAGGAAAACCACCTAAACAACCACCATAACCTGTGGGTAGTCCTGGTTTAACAGGTAAATAAAATTGATGGTGACTCTGGGTTAAGTAGTAGAGATAGCTGCCGTGGATGTGCCAAGTAAGGATGCGTAATGGTCGCATAGTTAAGAAGATTTTAAACGCAGAGGGTCGCAGAGGTATACGCAGAGGGGCGCAGAGTTTTGGGCATTGGGCATTGGGAATTGGGCATTGAGAATTGGGAATTGAGAATTGGGCATTGGGAATTGGGCATTGAGAATTGGGAATTGAGAATTGGGAATTGGGGATTGGGCATTGATTTTCTTATCATTGCCCGATGCCCCTTGCCCGATATCCGATGCCCCTTGCCCGATATCCGATGCCCCTTGCCCGATATCCGATGCCCCTTGCCCAATGCCCGATACCCCTTGCCCATTGCCCATTGCCCGATGCCCATTGCCCATTGCCCTACTCCCTACTCCCTACTCCCCACCCTCACCCGGCATTTTTGGTTTGGCGGACTACTAAGTTTTAAATGCTGATTCTAGTAAGAAGAGGTGATAGTCTTTGGGATTTGCAAAGGAAGTATTTTCTCCGCGTCCCTGTGTTGGCTTTACCCAGTGGGAAAGAACACTACCACCGAACTCTTGAGACTGACCGATACGAATGGGAATTTCTGCCAAATAGCAAATGTAAGCGAGGGCATAAGGCGATTCTCCAGGATTTGTGAAAATTACGGTTGCATCAAAAGCATATTGGCGAAGTTTGGTAATCAAAGCCAATTCGCACTCAGTATTTATAAATTTGCAGTCATCATCCTCATACACCAATACGTCATCCACCCAAGGCATCTGTAAACCTAATTGTTTAAGGTTTGGGGAAACCATTAAAGTAATGACAGCATCTGGAAGTAAGTCGCGCAACTTTTGTAATGCAGGAATTGTCTGCATTAAATTTTGCTGGCTACCTACTTGAATCACTAAAACTCGTTGTACATGCTTCCAAACTTCAGGTAGCATTTCAAACCTCTAATCCAGGGAGCGATCGCTATCCGAGAAATAGACAGTTGCTGCAACAGTTGATTTACGTGTGACATGCATCTTTATCTTCGGGGGCAACTGTTTTAAAGTTACTTACTTATGAGCGTCTGTTCATTAGGCATTTGCCTAAAATATTTTTTCCTTTAGCTCATGGTAATTATGCAAATGCACATTACCTTAAACTGGTCTAATCGAACTTTGGGAAATGCTGCTTGTGTTCGGTGGACGACTGGTGAGACGACGGAAAACCCCTGTATTTTTATTGCTTGAATTATTACAAGGGTTCTTCAGTATGTGTGATGCTAGAAAATTAGTGACAATTAGCACAACTGAGACAATACGTCTGGTTGCTGACAACAGTCTTCAGATTAGTGAAAATACGTGAGCGATCGCTTTACTTTGTTCTCTTTACATTTCTTTAGATACAGCCTCTAAGCTCCAAACTTTGACCCCCAAGTATTGAAAGCATGTTGACAACAATGAAGCAAGTAACAACACGAATATCAGATAGAGAATATGAACACTTATCAAAGTTTTGCCAATTGACAGAAAGAACACAATCTGATGTTATTCGTGAGTTGATAAGAAAATTGTCAATCAATGGGGCATTGAACCCCATTGATTGACGCGCTATCCTTCCCCACTCCGCTTTGCTGAGAGTGGGGACTGACGCGCAATCAGTTCAACACCAAGGTTGTTGTAATCATCATCAAAATTAGGGAGGGTTGAAAGGCGCACTTCGTTCGGGATTGAATTTTAAAACCAAACAGTGCAGCATTCAACGACATTAATTTGAGATAGCGACGCTTAATTTGATACGATGACACCTAATTTGAGATAACGACATTTAATCTGAGACTCAACAGATCAAATCGGGATGACTGGATTCGAACCAGCGGCCCCTTCGTCCCGAACGAAGTGCGCTACCAAGCTGCGCTACATCCCGGCACTATAACGCCAATATATTAAGTAGATTACCACAAACTTTGGAAAAAGACAAAGCCTGTTACAAGAAATTCACCCATCAACCCGCCAAGCTTGCTACCATTTACTTTGATAACTTCAAGTGGTGAGTTGCGGATTGTGACTGTAAAACCAGACTGGTTGCGGGTAAAAGCGCCTCAGTGGCAGCGCGTTGGAAACGTTAAAGAAATTTTACGGGATTTAGCGCTCAATACGGTTTGTGAGGAAGCGTCCTGTCCGAATATTGGTGAATGTTTCAATGCTGGTACGGCTACTTTTTTAATTATGGGGCCAGCTTGTACACGTGCCTGTCCTTACTGCGATATTGATTTTGAGAAAAAACCCAAAGCCTTAGACCCCACGGAACCTGCACGACTAGCAGAAGCTGTACGCCGCATGAACCTTAATCATGTGGTCATCACTTCTGTAAACCGGGATGATTTACCGGATGGGGGTGCTTCACAGTTTGTCCATTGTATTGAAGAAATTCGTGCCATCTCTCCTCACACCACTATTGAGGTGTTAATTCCCGACTTGTGCGGTAACTGGGAAGCGTTAGAGATAATTCTCAAAGCACAGCCAGAAGTTCTCAACCACAATACAGAGACGGTTCCGCGTTTGTATCGCCGCGTGCGTCCCCAAGGCAATTACGATCGCACTCTAGAATTACTCAAGCGATCGCGTCAAATCGCTCCTTGGATCTACACCAAATCCGGTATTATGGTGGGATTGAGCGAAACTGATGAAGAAATCCGCAATAGTATGCAGGATTTACGGGCTGTAGATTGTGATATTTTGACGATTGGGCAATACCTCCAACCCAGTCAAAAACACTTGCAAGTAAATTCGTTCATCCACCCAGATCAATTTGCTGCTTGGCAAGCATTCGGAGAAGAAATCGGATTTTTACAAGTTGTTTCCTCTCCCTTGACAAGAAGCTCGTATCATGCTGAGCAAGTGAGGGAATTGATGGAACGTTATCCCAGGTTGAAGAGTTAGGAGTTAGGAGTTAGGAGTTAGGAGTTAGGAGTTAGGAGTTAGG
>JBHYDF010000155.1:0-20079 GCA_051861145.1 Nostocaceae cyanobacterium | reverse complement strand
ACTTTAGATTCTTCTGATTCCTTGTGTCAAGCCTGATTGAGATGCTCTTACCCTGATGACATACCAAGTCGTGTTTTTTGGGAGTTCTTCTTTATCCGTTGTTATTTGCCAATATCTAATCTCCGAGCGTTCGCCACAGATTATCTCTCTAATATACCTGTCTTCCGAGCTGAAATCTGAGAAAACACGCTTGAATTTTTGCCATTCTGAGTACTTGAATTTAGAGTCTGTAACTCCCCATGCTTTATGGTTTGAGCGGATTGCTACTATAAAATTCAGATTGAATTCATTTAATATTTGAATAAAATTTTTCCCACTTTCTCCATACAAACTGTCTGCCAGGACAAGATTGAATTTAAATCCCATTGAGCGCAATTCTCTGAGCATTTTCACAGCGATTTCAGGTTTGGTTAAATATTTATCTCCTGGTTGTAGTCTTTCTCTCGGTTTATAGACTTCAAATATTAAAGGAAAAGTCATTCCAGATAAGACACCATATGCTGTAACTGCGACAATACCATTATCTGTTTTCCCTAAATTTCCAATATACTGTCGTTTCACATGCAGCAGTCGTATCTCCTTTTTTCTTATCCCCTGTCTCATCAATTATTAGTACTATTGGCCGACCTTGAAGTATGTATAATATTAATTCTAATCGTTGCCTCCTTAATTCTTTTACATCCCAAGGCGATTCTGTTAAGAAATGGTGTAATGGTTGATGATTATCTAGCCCTACAATTTTTGCTATTGATGGTAGCGTTTTACGTTTTATGTCAGACATCATACCGCTATGTAGGTACTTAAAAGCTTCAAAACTCCTAACTTCTGGAAATATGTTTTGATAAATTTGACAGTATTCGTCTATAAATTTGACTGTGGGTACTGGTTGACGAGGCTCTACCATAGTACTGGCAACACTTTTAAGGTTGTTCTTGATTATACTCTCGCGAGAGTGACAAAAGAGGGTTAATCAGCTCAATTCCAGTATCAGTAGTCGCAATAATTCCCTCACTAGGAGGAATCGATAAATCTACCACAATCAAATCAAAAGGAGCCAAGATTGTACCTGTTTGCGTTGCCAGAATCTTATTGACACTCCCCTTGCCTTTAGGCATGGGGAGTGTCAACCAGTCAGACCATCGGTTGTGTGCAGTGGAAGCCTGGGTGCAGGCACATCGACAGATTTTAGAGTTAAGTACGGGGTGGTCAATAGGGGAAAAGATACTAGTGATGACCGATTGGCAAGGATAGTCGAAGAAGGTTGTTTCCTTGGACAGTAAGGCATTAATTCCTCTCACCCTGACAAAATGAGCGGACGTACAGTAACAACAATTACTACTCAAGGTAGATTTTCCTCACTACCTTTGGATCGCGGTCGGTGCGAGTTTGAATCTCACCCCTCAAAATTTTCCGTCAACAGATTTAATCACGGCAAAATAGCGAAGACTCGCGCTGGAAAACCGGAACCCCCCTTGGGCTTCGGGAAAGATACCACAACCATTGCACCAGCCTCCGGCATTTGATCTAAATTAGCCATCAGCTCAATCTGGTAGTGGTTTTGCTTCATGATATAAGTTTGCAGCGAGTAATCATCCTTACTGGTGGCAATGCCAGGGTCAGTATCCGTCGTCTCATGACCATTAGCTGTGATTTTCCGCTTTTCATAAAGGTACTCCAGCACTGGCTTACTCCAACCAGGGTAGTGGGCAATGCCGTTGGCATCCTTATTTTGCATCGCCGCTTCATCGGGCCAGCGCTTCGACCAGTCGGTTCGCATCGCAACAAAAGACCCCTCTGGAATCTTGCCATTTTTCCCTTCCCAAGACTTGACATCATCCATTGTGATAGTGTAGTCAGGATTCAGAGCCGCCTTTTGATGCACGTCAATCACCACTAGGGGCATAATCATCTCTTTTGGCTCAATTTGATCTACGGTGCGCAACCCCTTGATGAAATGGGCTGGCGGGTCTACGTGAGTCCCCCACTGCCCCGCATGGCAGAAATACTGGACAAAGAAGCCAGTACCCAGCTTGCCGACACCAGGTTCATACCAGTAGAGGGTTTCCCGTGTTTCGTCGGGCAAGCCTTTCCAGTGGGGAATTCTCGGCTCAAAAGCATGAGTCAAGTCAACAAATTGTTTACTTTTGATGACCTGGAAAGCTTGCATGAGGCTGGGTGAGCTAATGGCTGAGGTGTGAGTCGATAAAATGGTAAATGCAATTGCTGCCACCAACAGCGGTAACATCAGAGTTTTCAAAGCTTTCATTCGTCTTGAATTCTTAACCTCACATTCAGCAGGGTTCGTTTGATTCTCAAATATTTTTCGTTACTTTACCTCTGGTGAAAGCTACCGTAACACTGCTTCAATTAGTCAATTGACAAACGTGGGCGCAGAAAGCTATCAAAGTCAAGATGAAGATATGCAAGCACGTCTTCGAGCCTGTCCGCAACAATATGCGCCACTCCAAAAAAAGGAGTAATAGCCGGGTCACTTGGGACATAGTTCAACAGTTTATGCCCGAAAGTATTGCAGAAAGATTCCTCGTCGAACCGGTATTTCTCAGGCTCATATTTTGGTGGCAAGCTGGCAAGAACAAATGCATAGACCTTAGACAAACTTGCATCAGCTAGTAGGGAGTCCCAATTTGGTGCTTCATCTGCAAAGAACAAATCGTAGGGATTGAAGCCGAAGGCATATTCTGATATATCAGGAAGAGCGGCTTGCCCATAGCGTAATGGATTCAACTCAATCGGGAAAATAGTGCCGTCGCTGGACTTTCTAAACTCGAAATGAAATGGGAAGCGGCGCATACTCAGCTTAGTTCCGATATGTTCAATCACCCGTATTGTAGGCTCTATTGTCTCAGCCACCACTTGCCTTGATGTATAATACACAGTATCGCTAACATCCGAGTCCGAAGCAAAAGGGTGGCGATATATACCAGTAATTACTGTTTTGCCGTTCCCATCCCAAAAACCATCGCAGGCAAATTCTTCGCCGTCTACAAATTCTTCCACAAGAAAAAGCGAGTCGCTTAACATAGCGGGGTCCATGTGTTCTGTAGCTTGATCGATATCATCAAGAACCAAATCCACCGCCTGCGCCCACTCTTGTTGTCCATGCACAGTGCGAATACCTATAGAGGCGGTTCCTAAAGAGGGCTTGAGTACTACCGTCTCAACTTCGCGTGGGAACCGAAAATCCCGCAGAGCCTCCCTTGTCATCTCCATATAAAATAAGTCCGGATACAACTGTGTCACTAGTTGGCGGAAGGTAGCTTTATTTTTAAATGCACTAACTTGATCTATGCGTTGGCGTGGGAGAATTTGGAGAAGAAACGAGAGACTTGCCTCCCAGTTCATAATTGCCACTGCATCTTTATCTTGGATTAAAAACGCCGCCTCCGTATCTTTAAGAGTACTGATGGTTTGCGGTAAGGGTGGTGTCGGTGGCTGCACATACACGGAAATTCCCCAGCGTTGGATCGCACGTAGCAACGAGGGAGAGAGGATAGGTCCCGATATAAAGCAGCAATTTAAGCAGTTGTTCGCATGAGAAATAGTCTTTGCTGGTTCGATATTTTTATTCATTGTGTTTCTCTCAATACCTGCCACATACTACTACTAACGTAAGTTGCTAGTTATAATCTTCTGATTACCAAAATTGCTAAGTATCTGTATATTAATATACCAGAAATTGAATTTTGCAAATTCTGGTTATTCTCTATCAAAAAGTTTTGTGCTTTTGGCGAAATTTCATGACTAGTAACTTGAGTTACTATTAGAAGATTTTACAAATAGTCCTTGTGACAATTCGTATTCTCAAGTCAAGGGACGGATATTTCAATATATCATTGTTGCCAAACCATCAAAAACAACTTCTCCAAGTAAAAACTCCTATAATTTAACTCTGGCAAAATTACCGAGACATCCAACCTCCATCAACTGTAAGAATATGACCATTTACATAATCAGATGCAGAAGATGCTAGAAATATAGCTGCACCTTGAATGTCTTCTGCTTTGCCCCATCTACCTGCTGGAATCCGACTTAATATACCATTATTTCTTAAAGGGTCATTCTGTAATTCTTCGGTTAGCTCAGTTTGAAAATATCCGGGAGCAATAGCATTAACATTTATTCCTTTACTTGCCCATTCGTTAGCTAGTGCTTTTGTAAGTTGAATCACTCCACCTTTGCTGGTAGCATAGGATGGAACTGCAATTCCTCCAGTAAAACCTAGCACAGAGGTAATATTGATTATTTTACCTTTTCCTCTCTGGTTAATAATTCTTTTAGCGAACTGCTGACAAGCCACAAACAATCCTTTCAAATTTACCTGAATCACATCATCCCAATACTTTACCGGAAACTCTTCAGCCGGCACAAATCGGCGGATGATGCCAGCATTGTTAACTAATATATCCAAACTATTTATTTCACCATCCAAGTCTTGGAAAAGATTCAAGATTGCATCTGGATCTGCCATATCGCAAACCTTGACAATCACTTTGCTTCCCAATGACTCAATTTCAGCAGCAACCATTTTTAGTTTTTCTTCGTTGGTAGCGCTGATTATTATGTTGGCTCTAGCATGTGCTAGTCCTAATGCAATAGCCTTACCAATCCCTCTGCTTCCACCAGTTACAAGTGCCCACTTTCTTTTTAAGTCAAACAGATTGTTCATTATGAAGTCCTGTCGTCTGCCTTTTTTATCTCTAAAAATCGCAGTTTTAATACTGTACCAGGGATATGGCAAAGCCTTAGATTGGCTTGCCATTACAAATTTAATCCCTGGATTTGAGGCTATATTATCCCCCTCATGCTATTAATCATAGATACCTACCATCTGCTTTCCTTCCCTCTGCTCTTGTCTGATGGTATCAATGCTATACCACTGATTTTGTGCAGCTTGAGAAATTAAATCCCTGGATTTAACGTTATAGTATTTACCTAATTCATAGGTAACGTGATGAACAAAAAGCAATGTAGAGAAAAGTTGCTGGAAGAAGTTATCGTGGTTCATTTCGATCTGCACAAAACTAATCTTTTGATTTTGCCTGATATCTGTTGACAGCAATTTCCGCAAGTTTCTCATCTTCTGCTCAGTGTAATCATCTTCCTTATCTTTAAACAAAATTATTGCTTGCTTGCTGATTGGGTCATTATGAATTGCCACTTCGCTATGGCAAAACTCGTGAAAGTGATTACGATGAGCTGGAGTCATTGCTATTTCATTGAAATGCATTTTGACAATCTTTAGTAAAGTCTGATACCATTTTGGACTTGCAAGTAAAACTATTTCACAATCCCTTAATTGCTTAGCTACCTCTACTGCTTGTGCAATTTTTTCCTCAGAGAATTCTTTTTTCAAAAAGCGAGCAGTTTCTGCAAGTTTATCCTGGTAGTTTGAATTCAAGACGCCTAACCTATAAAATACATCTAACAGGATGCTAAAGTATTGTGGAACGTGAAACAGAGGATATTCTCTATCAGGGTTTTTCAGCCGCCAGTGAATAATGGATACATTTTCCTCTCTGCCTATCCTTTCCAAATTTCCACCTGATGTCAGGAATATTATGTTATTTGTGAACTGCTTGATTGCATTATATGCATGGATAGGTTCTTGAGAATAACCACTGTATGAACTGATTATTACTAAGGTAGACTCTGATTTTAGAGTACTCTTATCGATTAAGTAGTCTAAATCATAATCGTTAATGACATCTACCTCTACAGGAATATTTTCACTAACAAAGAATCCTTTGATTAAATCAGAGACAATTGCAGAACACCCCATTCCAGTAAATACAATTTTACTGAATTGCTTACTTTGGATTCTCTGTTTTAGATCCTCTTTAAGAGCCTCTAGTGAATACTCATCATATCTGTACAATCCTTGAATGAATTCGTTTTCGATAAAATCACGATATCTTGAGACTCTTGGTACTATTTGTTGCTGATTTTGCAGGTTTAATGCTGTTTGATTCAGGGTGATGGTAAGCATGACAATTATCCTTCATTAAAAGTTGAAAAGACTTAAAATCTACAATCCAGTCTCATTTAACGATTGTGGAAGAGATTGAGAAGAAATCTGGAGTGGGTAGCGAAAAATTTCCCATAAACTACGACCAGTCTGCTGTCAAAATCTACAATCGGCTACATATTTGGCACTATTCTCTGACTACGTCATTAACAATGAATGCCAAGAATACCATCTTCTATGTCTTGTATTCGGCAAGTTTTGCCAGCCGCTGTTCGGCAGCAGTTAAGGTACTTTCTGATTTAGCGAAGCAGAAGCGAACCATGTTGTTAACGTTAGCCGACCTGGAGTAAAAGCTGCTGGCAGGTACTACAGCAACGCCAACTTCCTTGAGCAGAAAATTAGTGAAATCAACGTCATTGGCAAAACCAAAGCCATTAATATTAGCCATCAGGTAGAAAGCTCCTTGAGGTTTGTAACAGACAAAGCCAAGCGGCTCAAGAATGTTGTTCAGGCGATCGCGGCGAAACTGGTAATCTCTACGCAGGTTTTGGTAGTATTCCTCTGGCATTTGTAGAGGTACAATTGCCGCCGTTTGCAGTGGGGCTGCTGTCCCCGCAGTAGTACAATAATGTACTGCACGAAGCACATTCGTAATCTTTGGAGGTGCGATGGCATAGCCAATTCGCCAACCAGTAACACTGTATGTCTTTGACATTCCACTAATTACAATCGAGCGATCGCGCATATCCTCCAACTGAATTGGTGAGATATGCTTTAATCCATCGAACACCATGTGTTCGTAGATCTCATCACTCACACACACTACGTCCCACTTGTGGCACAAATCAGCAATGAGATCTATTTCTCTGCGGCTAAAGACCTTACCTGTAGGATTGCTAGGGGTATTAAGGATAACAGCCTTTGTTCGAGCGTTGAACGCACAGGTCAGCTCTGGCTCATCAATATACCAGTTTGGAGAATGTAGCCGGACATAACGTGGAACCCCACCACTGAGAGTTATGGTCTGAACATAGTTTCCGAAGAATGGCTCAAAAACAATCACTTCGTCTCCTGGGTCAACAATGGCCATTAAGGTATTGATCATTGCCTCAGTAGTACCGCAGGTGACAGTGATTTCCGTTTCTGGATCAACCTTGATGTTCAGGTATTGGCTAGTTTTCTCGGCTATGGCATTCCGCAGTAACTTTGGACCACATGGATCAGCATAGTGGTTAATATCACCTCGAATGGCTTGAACCGCAGCCTCTTTTATTTCTTCTTGGACCGGAAAATCAGGATTTCCAAGGGCAAGATCGATTGCTTTGTACTTAAGTGCATTAAGAGAAATTGCAACAGTTTTGGATTCGGTAAGCTTTGCTGCTTTGGAAGAAATAAACTCCCTAGTAATGCTCTTGGTAGCTCTTGCATGAATCACAATTGCTCACTCCTAAAAAAACAAAGCTTGCCTAAAAAACAGAGCTTTCACATCACCGATATGACGAGTTGGACGCTCAGTTTTCGCCACAAAACAGGCGGATGAGAAACTCCAAAGACATATTGACACGCAGGGCAAACGTTTGTGTAACATCGCTTTTTTGTTGAAACTGCAAATTATGACGAGTTAAGCTCATCCTTCGGCCACAGGAGCTATGGGGATTTCGCGGGCCCCGTTGTGAATTGGGCACGCTTCAATTGGATTTTTCCCGATGCCCGATGCCCGTGGAAAAAACCTGCACGCTTTTCCGCAAACATGATTGGCTCTGTGCCGCCAAAGAGCGATTTTGGGTAGGGGTTCTCACGCGCGAGCAGTATGAACGCAGTAATACGCTCGAATAATCGCAGCTTTGCTCGCTCGTTTTGAGCTATGTTTGCGCGTTTTGTGTAGAAAGCGTGCGTCCCCCATGCCCCAAGTTGGCAGGCGGCGATTCAGACCAAGAAAGCGCGTGGGATGGGCAACCGGAGCCGACTTCTGTGAGGTGCGATCGCACCCGTCGGATCGTAGGCAGGTAAAAAATGCTTGGTAATTCTCAAACCATTGTAGGGTATGGTTTTCAGATGTTGAGATGGTGATGTGATCACGACTAAAACACCAAGTAGCAATCACCAACTCTGAGTTTATTAACACTAGGACTTACGCATTGGACAGCAGATATTGATTTGGGGAAGCTTTTGGGAGCAGGGGGTTATATTTCTCTTGATTTTTTCTATCTCCCCATCTGCCAAACTGTAAAGAATCTTGAGAATAAAACAGATATCTTCTAGAGGTGTCTTGACTTTGTGCCATAATACATTTACCTCTCGTTAACTTAGTAATGTAGATGGGAGTGCTGCTGCTGGCTCTTGGTCGGGTTAAGCAGCAGCTACAAGAATCTAGAGTTTAAGCACCATTACCCTTGAGAACATAAGTAAAAAGAGAAAGACTACTACACTACATTCACAGGCTCTGTGTGCTTACTCTCTTTTGTACTTTCCTTAAACAATCACCATTTAAAACAATAGCGCAAAATCTTTTTACAAAACTATATTTAATAATTTATAATTTTTTTTCCTTATACAACCGTAAATTTGACAGAAAAGGTCAGGCACAAAAAATATACAATAATACTTAACACTTGTACTCTTTGAAAAAGCTTGAATTTGCAGATAAATTTCATCAAATCAAATGAAATTTTGTGTATAATTTCTGACTGATAATCCCCAGTTGTTGAAATTAATATTCTGTATTTTTATATGAGGCATTAGATTATTTTTGATAGTTCAAGAATAGTAAAAAACAGTCGTAAAAACCATTTATTACCACGAAATTAATCTCAAACACATATTTCTTAGATCCCAAAAAGCAGATTAATAGGTGGTTAGATATTAGAATAATCAATCAGAGAGTAAGTTTACAAAATTTATTCTGGCATGATAGTACAGAAATAAGTTTAATCGTATATAATGCTGGATTCTTGATTGATAGTAACCTGTTACTTAACTCCAACTTTACCTTCAGTGTAGAGCGATACACCTCTGGCATTAAGCTTCGCTTATCGCACCCTACTCCTGACCCTTCTGTGGCTGACTGATTCCCAAGCTGTGCTGTGACTTCACACCCACAGCTTGGGAACCGCAAGTAAACTGGCGAAGCGCTCTGCGATTACGCCGTCATGCGTATCGCCCTTGTTCACTCAAGAGCTTGCACCCAAGAACGCCCCTCTAGTTCAGAAGAAGTGAAAAGCCACTCAAGCTCAAAGAGATGGAGTAGCGGCTCAGCACGGCGGTTGGTCCGAGAGCGATCGCGGACTATAGGACGCGCCACAAATCTCTCAATCGCGCACCCAAACCCCAAAAGCGTGCTTTCTGAAATTTCCCTCCCAACCAACCCCTGAGGGAAATTCAAAATTCAACGGAGCAAAATTCAAAATTGAAGATTAAGAAATAAAAAAAATAAACTGCTGTTAAATTAATAAATTTAGGTAAGAAAGCAACTAAATTCATTTATTAAATTCAAAATGTTTGAATCTTTAATGCGTGAATTTTGCGGGCGTTGAATTTTGAATTGTTTTGTTAAGCGGTTTGCGTTTTTTGTTCAGACTGCGCCCAATACGGTTCGGGTAAAGGGTAAAGGTTAAAGGGTAAAGGTTAAAGGGGAAAATATGGAGTTTTATCCCTTTCCCCCTGCCCCTTATCCCCAGAGGGGACCCCACCTTCCCCTTTCCCCCAAAACCCTTACTGTATTGAGACTGCGCCCAAAACTTTTAAACATACATCTACTAATTTTTCACACACAGATGCCAATGTTTCTAAAATCAGCCGGGGTATCTTAGATGTGGGCGATCGCTTAGGAGATTGAATCTTTTTCCCAAAACCACACACCGCTCCTAACCCCCATTCCGCAGTGATCGCTGTGATCGCACGCATCCACGCAATTCCTCAATTTATGGCGAGAACGAGGATGTAACTGAGGAAACGTTCTGTGGGAGGGGGTACAAAGGCGCTTATTGCAACGAGTAGAAGACAAGCTATTTTTCATATTGAGTGTGTTGTTGAAACCACAGCCCTGGACAGAGAAACTAGCTCACATCTTTTTTACACCTGCCATAATCAGATTTATTGCCTCTTGTGTATGTTCATCTAGCCTTTTTTGGGAAAACATTTGTTGATCTGCCCATAAGTACTTCAGATTCTCATTGACCACAAAGTAGAAGGCGCAAACTCCAACAATGTTGACTGCTGTCTGACGAGGCTCTAGAGGTCGGAATACGCTTTTAGCGATCCCTTGCTGTAAAACACAAATCAATTTATCAAAGAACATCGGCATACCAATTTGTTCATAGTATTTCCCTTGGTTTTGAATCGCTTCAAGGTGAAAGAGTCTGGGCAAATTGGGATTAGCAGCAAGGCATTTCAAAAGTTTTTCAACTAATTGCTGTAGTGCTTGCTCAGGTGAATAACCCTCAGTTTGCATATGACTAAGTTTTATTAACTCAGAAGCAGCTTGCGCTAGAACTGCTTGATAAAGGTCTTGTTTACTCTTGAAGTGGTAGAAAATCATAGATTTAGTTACACCTGTTTGAGCCGCGATTGCCTCAGTTCGTGCTGCCGCCAGCCCGTATCTAGCAAACTCCTGCTCAGCAGCACTTAAAATCTCTGTCCGCGTGATTTCTGGGTCACGAACGCGACGGGGAGTATCTTCCATATTTAACAAACCAACCAGTTAGACAGCTACAGACAGCTTAACCTGACTTGTAACAACTGAGTGTGAAAGTTAACAAACCAACTGGTTGATTTATTCATCAAGCTACGCTACGTTGGTCATAGACCAACTGGTTAGTTTGTCAAAGTCTGAAGGAGGAAGATATGGTGTTTATCTCAAAGCAGAAGAGTCCTAAGCGGATCTTGGGTGGGCGTGAAAGCGTCAAAGTCGCCGTTGTGCAGATTTCACAGGCTTATCTAAATCGAGAGAAATCGATTGACAGAGCTTGCCAAGCGATTCAAGAAGCTGGTGCTAATGGCGCGCAATTGATTGTGTTTCCTGAAAACTGGCTAGCTGGCTATCCTTATTGGACAGAAGGATGGAATACTGAGCAACGCAAGTGGATTGAGGGGCGGGTGCGCTTCCATGATGCGGCGATTGTAGTACCGAGTGAAGATGCTGAACGATTGGGCCAAGCTGCACGGCAAGCAAATGCTTATGTTGTGATCGGTGCCAATGAGATGGATGAGCGCCCTGAGGCCGATACGATTTACAGCAGTTTGTTGTTTTTTGGACGGGATGGGTCATTTTTGGGACGGCATCGGAAACTAGCACCGACCCACCAAGAAAAAACTTTTTGGGGAGTTGGAGATGCGTCAGATTTAGTTGTATTTGACACAGATATTGGACGCATTGGAGGACTCATTTGCGGTGAGAATGCTATGACCTTGGTGAAAGCTGCAATGATTGCTCAAGGTCAGGATTTTCACATTACCGTTTGGCATGGTTCCTTCGCATTGCATAAAGGTCCGACTCTGGTTGAAGATGATACTGAAGGTGTGTTTTTTGGACAGTCCCTATCACGGGCATATGCGGTGGAGTCTGGTGCATTTGTCTTGTGTGCTTGCTCGTGGTTTGATCCGCAGGATATTCCTGACGATTTTCCATACAACAAAGGTGAACCAGACTTTCGGAATTACAAC
This sequence comes from Nostocaceae cyanobacterium, assembly GCA_051861145.1. GTDB lineage: Bacteria > Cyanobacteriota > Cyanobacteriia > Cyanobacteriales > Nostocaceae > JBHYDF01. The sequence goes on along the minus strand of JBHYDF010000155.1, from coordinate 8,432 downwards.
CACTCAAATGGGGGCAGTACGATCATTAATCCATTGGGAATTCCAGTTGCCGGACCTGTTCATAATCAGCCGATAATTCTCTACGCAGAGTGCCACGCCTGGATGCGGAAAGCCCACAACGCCATTATCGATGCTACCGGACACTACACTCGACCGGATGTACTACAACTGCTAGTTCGTGATGATGCAGGTTGGTGGCGCGCTGGCTCCAGAGCAAAACTTACATTAGAGATGCGGGACGCACTGCGGGAGCTCGGCTGATCGTCATGACGTAGATGGACAGAGAGTTCTGCAATTAGCTTCTGGTCAAAACGCTGAGGTTTGAGTAATGGCGATCGCGGGAGCGCGCCCGGAAAGCCCGACTCTGCACTCCGTGCAGAGTCCATACTCGCAAAGAGAGCGAGTATGCAACCCGAACTTCGTTCAGGTTGGGGCAGCCTCCGGGCGATCGCACCGCTTGTGAGAAATGCGGTTAAAAAGTAAAAAGATAAAAGTAAAAAGTAAAAAGAAAATCCCCATAAATAAATTGAGGGGAAATAATCACGGACATAGCAACTTCCTAGCTCCGCGTCTTGATCGGGAATGTTTTCTCAATCATTCCATAAATAAATTTAGGGGCCTGTGAAGAAAGCGTCTTTTTCTTTCTTTTTCCTTTTAACTTTTTAATGAGTGCCTTGTTTGGTCATGTCAGTTACTAGCCAAAAAGCTGAAATTCAATATGATTTTTGATGAAAAGCATAAATAGTATTATTGGCACGCCTAATCGTACCGCTCCACTTATAACATTGGCGAAAAGGTGAATCTTTCTGAGTGGGATAGGAGCGACTAAAAAGTAAGTAAATTTCATCGCCACGCCTAACTGACACAGGATTTTCCACTGGTAAATAACAGTGTTTCCAGCAATCGGAAGTAGTGCGTTCTGCAATATTGCTTCCGGAAATATCTAACAGGACTGAATGAGAAAGTGTTGCAACAAAACTACCTTTAAATCCAGTAAAAATCCCGTCTGCTTCTATGTAGAAAGTGAGAAATTTTTCGTAAGAGGCTTGGTCATCATCTTCCATTTTGAATTCCTGAGCTACTTGAGGCTGACTCAGGTAAGTGTTGTCTGGAAGGATTGCATCATAGTAAAGATTAAAAGGATTTTGAATAGCAAGTCGCTGTAAAAGATTTTCCAAATAGTTATCATTTAAGACTTGAATATTCTTTAATTTGACCTGTTGGTGAGCTTTGACTGAACTAACAGGAACCAACTGACTATAAACACTAGACGGCAGCATTCGTCCTTCACTTTTAAGAAAGCGTTGACGTGCATCTTTGAGAATTGGGACAAAATCCTCGTTGTCTGCAAGATTCCCCAGGATTTCAGAAATAATGACATCAACTCGTTCAGGGAGATTGACATTATAAGAAAGAGCCAATAAAGCTTGATAACTTCCTGAAAAGCCTCCTAATTCAAATCTTTGAATTGCAAGGGGAAGTATTTTGTCATTGACATCAATAGCATACAGATATTTCGCACCTGCTTGTAACGCCCATAAACCTAAAATTCCTGTCCCCGTGCCCAAATCTAGAACAATCATACCGGGTTTGACCACCTCTTGAATGGCTTTTTTATAAGCGTGCATTCTCAAGCGATCACCCAACATTAATTGGTGAAAATCTTCATCCCACTCCAGAATTGTTTCGGATAAAGGAAACCAGACTTCTTCTAATTTGTATTTCATGATTTTTCTCCCTCATCGGTGATCATACTTCAGTACCAGCCGCAGTTATGAGTCAAGAATTTTCGCTCGGCTGATAACTACGGCTGGTACTGCTCAACAGCCCAATGACAAACAAGATGCAGCAAGAGTCGAAAGATAAAATCAATGACCAGACCAATCAAACCAATGACAATCAAGCTTGCAAAAATCTCGTCAGTTTTGAGAAATCTTTGAGCAACACTAATACGGCGACCCAAACCTTCTGTCGCTGCTACTAATTCAGAAACAATAACTAAATTCCAAGCTCCCGCAATATTGACGCGACAAGCATCAATAACGGTAGGGAGAATAAACGGAAAAATAACTCGCAGTAAAACCTGTGTTTTGTTTGCACCTAAAGTATAGGCAACTTGCAATAATTCCTTGGGTACAAACTTCACTGCATCCATCACCATTAAGGTATTAAAAAACACTCCGCCGCTAAAAATCAGCATAATTTTCGGTGTTTCTTCCACCCCAAAATACAAAATCAGTAAAGGGATAAACGCAGGGGCGGGCATATAGCGCACAATGCCAATAATGGGTTCGAGTAATGCTCGGATACTAGCAAAAGCACCCATTAGTACCCCGACGGGAATCGAAATAATAGCCACAAGTAAGAATCCAACCGATACTCGAAACAAGCTAAAAGCAATATCTGTTTGTAAATCTCCACTTGCTAAAAGTCTTTGAAAAGCACCCAAAACTTGACCAGGAGAAGGAAGAAATAGTGGTGAAATAAAACCGCTACTAGTAACAAGCCACCACAGTACAAAAGGAACACAAATTGACAAGAACATTAATGTCCACGCCAAATTTTGAGGAATATCCTCAGCGAGACGCCAGAAAACAGATGGTGGCAACATTTTTTGAGGATATTTAGAACAAATTGCTTGTAATTTTTCTGAGTTTTGGCTCATTTTTCCTTCGCAGCGTAGGCTTTGATAAAGCGGTCATCAAATAATTTGCTCAGGTCAGGTGCTTGTTTAGCAAGTCCTGTTTCGACAAGAAATTTACTAATTTCGGATGCAGCATATTGTAGGGAAGTCATGTCTTGAGCAGGGCGGAATGCTTTTAAATTCTCTGATAATCCAAAAAGTGTAACCCCTGACTCAAATTCCTTGTATTCATCTACAGAAACCCCAGCGCGTTTTGCCATAATTTCATAGGATTTTTGGGGATTAGCTTGAATGAAATCTAAAGTTGCAAACCAGCTATTCACCAAAGCTTGAACATCTTGAGTTCGTTCGTTAAGCATTTTTCGGCTCACAACTAAATGGTCAGAGATTGCACCTGGGAAGTCTTTAGAACTGAAAAGTTCTTTACTGCTAGGACGTGATAAAGCCTTTGTGGTGAAAGGTGCAAAAACTCCGACTGCATCTACCTGACCAGCTACAAAAGCAGCAGCAGCAGCACCTGTTTCCAATGGACGAAACTGAATATCTGCTTGGGTTAAACCTGCTTTTCTTAATCCCAACAGTAGTAGAAAATGGTCAACTGTTCCTTCTTCGGCAGCAACTTTTTTGCCTTTGAGGTCAGCAATATTATTAATTCCTTCGCGGACAATAATTTTATCACTGCCAGTAGAGTTGTCGATCACTAAAACAACAACTTGATCCGACCCCGCTGCGACCGAGCTAATCACATCATTTAATGTTTGACCATTTGCATCCAATTGACCTGCTCTCAGGGCATTAATTGAGTCTGAATAGGCGTCAAACCACTTCAATTCTACATTGATTTTGTTAGCTGAAAATAGCTTTTCTTCTTGAGCGATTTGCCAAGGGAAGAAACCTGCCCAGATATTAAAACCGACTTGAATTGGTGCTGTTGCTACAGGTGTTGCGGTGAAATTACTAGGTGTAGAGGTTTGCTCACCAGAAGTACAACTAACGGCAACAAACAAGCTGACTAAAAACATCGCCAATAGGGATAGTAAGACACGCAATTTCATAAAACCTCGCACTCAAACTAGTCACAAGAGAATCCCTAAAATTAATTGACGCGAACTAGACGAATTTCTGTGCGTTGATTACGTGGATCATAGATCGAAAATCCAGCTAAAGGCTGCTTAAAGCCTTTACCAAGAGCTACGATGTTGTGCTTTAAACCACGCTTGCGTAGATAGTTCATTACCTCAATTGCCCGCTCTTGACTGAGCTTTTGGTTAGCATTCGGATCACCCTTTCGAGAAGTATGACCAATCACTCGTACTGCAACTGTTTGTTCGTTGAATTCTGCAATCTCAACCGCCAGCTTATTTAGCGTTTGCTGACCTTCTTTTGTAAGTTGGGCAGAATCAGTTGCGAACTTTACCGAACCTCGCAATTGTAAGTTGCCGATAGTAGGAGCTGATTCAATTTGGTTGGGTTTTAAAGTCCCAACAGGAGCAATAGCTTGACCTTCTAGCTTCTTAGCCAAGACTGGATTATCTTGGCGCACTTCATCAATCAAAGAATTTGTATTATACATTGCAGTAGTAATCAATTGGGAAGTGTACAAATCCTGTGAGTATGGAACTCCATCCATTTTTCCTGCTAGTGTTAGTACTGCCGCAGTTGAACGAATACGTTTGTCCAAAGTGCCATCCGTTAACCATTTTTGGCTTTCCAGAGAGGTAAAAAAATCAATACCTTGCATAATTTTCACGGCATCCGCAGTGGATGACTTGTTAATGGAAGCAATTTGTGATTGCAAGCGCTCAGCATCATACATATTGATGTCGATTTCGCGGTAATAAGCAGATAGAAATTGCTCTACAACCCTGGGTTGAGATTGGAGCAGGCGATTAGAGGCAACAATCACATCCACAATCACACCAGGAGCATCCTTGCTCGATAGTACTACTGTGTGTCCTTGTTGCTTTGCAGTACTGATATAAGGCTCCCAGAGTACGGCAACTGCTACATTCTGATTTGGGTCTTGCAACAATTTCCAAGCTTCACCAGCATCCGCCACTTTCAGTATTTGGAAATTTGACAGTTTGAAGGATTCAAATTTAGTACTCAACACCAATGCCAGGTATTCGCTAGGAGTGTTTCCAGCAAAGGCAATGCTTAACTGTTGTCCCTTGAGCGAAGCTTGCTCGATTAACTCAGGTAAGTCTATCAATGATTTCAGGTTAGGATACTTACGAGTGTTCAATACGACTGCATCAGCGCCTACCGTTGTATCCACTAGTCCAACAATTTTCCCTTTAGTTTTGTTTACAAGGAACTGATCGAGCGTCGTCAGAATAAAATCGGCTTCTCCCTTATTCAAGCGCTCAGCCAATTTCGCAAAATCTAATTCCTCTTGGTAATGTACCTTCCCTAACCCAGCTTCTTTAAGTGCTTTTTGAAAAGCTTGACTACGGAAAGTACTATAACCACTAAAGTCATTCCCCAAAATTGTCAGATTCTCTTTTGACGAAGAGTTACTTTCGACACTGATTGTTGGAGACCAAAAATTTTCAATCAACCACATACTAGCTAGGCTTGCACCAAAAAAACCCAAGGTTACGACTATTACTATTGCAATCAGATTTTCATTTCGTTCCATAAATTTCACTATTTGATCAGAATATTAAGTAAATACCTACCCCCTATACCCTTCTTGAATCCTAAAATCAACCCAGTAGCTTTTAAATTCTTGTTATTTTAGTACCTCTAAAGTTCATCTCCCTTTGTTATTAACAATATACAATTCACTATATGAATGCAGTTTTTTTTCTGCCCCGCCATGAGTAAAAATACTTGGTTAATTAGAGGATGTTTGGAAAGTATTAAACTAATCAATTAAGCTAACCTTCTGATGCATTAACCGAATCATGGCAATATACACAAAAGTCTCGTCAGTTTTAGGTAGAACTTCGTAGTCCTTGCCTAAACGACGACATCAGTGGTTAACAGAGCGATCGCGAGCCCAAAAGAAGCCCCTGCCATTAGCAGAAAACTCGCTTGTTTCTGTATCCTGCTCTCTATTTCTGTTGGCAGTCCTTTGCATTATCCAAAAGGAAAGCAATATTTAATCTTGTTCTGTCAAAATTGGGAAAAAATGGTTTAAACGCTTATTAAGTTAAAATTTGAGCCTATTTGCCAATTTATAGAGCTATAGAATAGTTCAGTGTTTTTAAATCATGTAAGATTATTTCTTAATTTTTTCATCACAAAAGTGACAAATTAGGGTTAAAGTCAATAGATAATTTAAATGGTAATAATAGTTTACAGTCAGAGAAATTGCGAAAAATCTATTAACTTCTTTTCATACCTTGGATAGAGGCATTTTTCAGATTTTTGTGAAAAACACAAACTTATTTTGCTCCCGTTTTTTTCCAACATTTTTGCGTAATTCAAGCGCAGTCGCACTCAACGAGGGGACGCAATAATCTACACAAAACGCGCAAAGACACTCAAAACGAGCGGGCAAAGCTGCGAATATTCGAGCGTATTACTGCTCTAACCCCGCAAGGCAAGTGAGAACCCTTACCCAAAATCCTGTTGGCAAGGCAATAAGCCATGCATGGTTGCGGTACCAGTGCAGGTTTTTTCCACGGGAACCTCCCAACGTGAGAGACCAACGGGAGAGGCAGTTTGATGGCAGCCGGGAAACCCTTTCAGCAGTCGATCCCCAAATTAGACGTGAGGCGTGCCAGTTCTCACCACTACTGTGATTTCAAAATCGGTGATGGTAATGGCAATATCGATGGCAGGCAAGGCATACAACTCAATTGGGATGATGTTTCTGTCCTTGAAGTTTTCGCTCACACACAAACATCTTGAAAAACCATGTATCAAGATACTAGGGGCTGGTGGCACGGCAAAAGCGATAAGCTCGCGCGATTACGCCCTTGTTGCGTATCGCTTGTTGGGGTCGTAGCCTTGGGCTGCGATCGCTGGGCATACGGGCATGTCAGTCATAGTGGGTTGGGGGCAGCTTTGGGGCGATCGCGCTCTATGGCGTTATGGCTTTACCTAATTGAAAAAGATCATGCAGGCGTACGCTACCGCTTCATCCACAAGTTACTACAAGACCACTTCGCCCAAATGGAGTTTAGGCGAGATTAGAAATAGAGTCTAAGATTACACTACGCCAAAATGCTCCGGGCGATCGCTCTCATAAACCTACAACTCCGGAATGCCTTTTTAGCTTTGGGCAATCCCCAGCAAATACCAGAAGACAACACCACGCTCGCAACAGCAGCAATCAGAATCACTTGAATCGCGTCGGTGAAATTTCCAGTCATTTTTGTTACCTAGATTCTCAATTCATACTAATCTCTTCTCTTACGGCAATTCTTTAGATATCTAATTGTGATGAACGGACACGCAAATCTGTGATTAGAGTCTAATCGTGATCATACACTGTACTAGTTTTTATGAGCGATGCTATCAACAAAATATTTTCGTCAGCAGGATGCTCCTAGCAGTCGAATTTCCCTAATTACCCTTTGTTTATTGCTAGAAAATACTAAACCACCTGCCCGCTGTCCCTGTTAAGAGTTCCCTATTCCCTGTTCCCTTTTACTCCCACCAATAGGTAACAATGACTACATCACTATTATGTTGAACATCAATTTGGTATTTTTCTACCACTGTCAATCCGCCTTTTCTATTACTGCGGTTGGATGAATTCTTTTTAATTTCTGGCATAATTACCTCGCTTTGTGTCATTTGACGGCGGGACATTGCCATTTTAGAAAGATGCTCGCGCACCCCTTGGGAAAAACCTGTCCAAAATAGCAAGCGCCTTGGTCACGAGGCGGTGTTTTACCGCTGAAAAAACTGTTTTGAGCGCGGTAAAACCGCCTCGTGACCCCCCTCGCAAAAGCCTATCCTACTTAATTATTTGATGAAGGCTGGGCAATTTTGGATAACTTTATGAAAGCCCCTTTGCTCATATGCTACAGCACAGTCACAGGTGAATATCTGCCTTTTTTAGGCGATTAAACTGGTGAATCAGGAATACCACTTGTGGTGGAAAGCGTTTTTTGTTCAGACTGCGCCCAAAACTTTTCTATCCATAAGGATGCATCTACTAATTTTTCACACACAGATGCCAATGTTTCTAAAATCAGCCGGGGTACTTTAGAGAAGGCGATCGCACCCTTGATTATTTTCAGTTCTGGGGGATAATCAACTGGACTGTTTACAGGCTTTGGCCATATAAGGGTGCGACCTGCTGTGTCCTCCCAGCCAGCTTTCAGGTAAGTAACAGGTCAGGAACCTACCAGTAATAAAATGCCCAGCCCTCGCGTTCCCACCAGGTGGGAACGCTCACCAGTTCTTGGGTTTACCAAAAATATATTTGATAGGGCTGGGCATTTTATTTTTTGGATCTCCCTCATGCACTGTTATTGATGAAGGATGTCTGTGTCTGGACACATTGAAAAAACAGCCCAGACACAGTTTTTTGTAAATCTTTGTTAAAAGCCTGTTCAAATACTGTCTCTGGAATGTGTATAAAGACAGTCTGACTCGATAATCACCGTTACGCAGGTCATAAAATGGAGTCTGTGGTTTAAAGAGCGCTGAAATGACCAATAACGTGAGGGTTCAGGTAGTTCTGAGCGAGTTAATGTTTGAAAATCTGCGTAAATGGGCAGATTCTCATGGAAAAACCCCGTCTGGCTTTGCCGGATACCTCTTAGCTAAGGAAATAGAGCAAAATCTCGATTTAATAGAAAAACTCAACAGACAGCTGCAAGGA
>JBHYDF010000154.1:0-20224 GCA_051861145.1 Nostocaceae cyanobacterium | reverse complement strand
GTTAATGGTTAATGGTTAATGGTTAATGGTTAATGGTTAATGGTTAGTGGTTAGTTAGTAGATGAATTTCTTTTTAAATTCAAGACTTAAAATCAAAAACTCAAAACTTTTACATACCTACACTTGGGTGAGTCGCCTGCTCATTTTCTGTGTTGTGGTTGTAGTTTATGCTTGGGCATTGCAAGGTCTGCAAGTCGATTTTAAACTTTTAAAAGATAGCTGGCCTTACATCATCGATTTCGTCTCTAGGTTATTTCCCCCAGATCCACAAGTTTTAGATGTAGCTATTAAAGCACTGGTAGAAACAGTACAAATGTCTCTATGGGGAACCACCCTCGGAGCAATTCTTTCTTTACCAATAGCCATTGCAAGCGCTCACAACATCGCTCCTCTGTGGCTGCAATGGTTGGCTAATTTGTTACAAAATGCTGTACGTTCCGTACCTTCGATTATTCTTGGTTTGATTTTTGTCGCTGCTACTGGACTAGGCGCACCCGCAGGAACTTTGGCTTTAAGTATTTACACCATTGGCTACCTTGCTAAATTCTATCAACAAGCTATTGAAGCGGTTGATTCTCGTTCTATAGAATTCTTGCAAGTAACGGGAGCATCTAAGTTACAAATAGCGCAATATGGGATTATGCCCCAAGTGCTGCCATTAGGATTAGGCTACACCTTATGGATGTTTGAATACAATATCCGTGCAGCCTCAGTGTTGGGTGTAGTTGGTGCGGGGGGTATCGGTTTTCAATTGAAAAGTTACATAGACGGTTTTGAGTACACCAAGGCTACTACCATGATGCTGGTGTTGTTGGTAGTTGTGACTGTGATAGATGCTTTTAGCAGCCAATTACGTAAACGACTTGATGCAATGTAGCTATATCTCACGCAAAGACGCAAAGACGCAAAGACGTAGAGAAAACTTTGCGTCTTTGCGCCTTGGCGTGAGGTTTTCATTAGGAATAAGGAAATAGGTAAATGTTTTTACCTTGTACCTGTTCCTTTGACTTTAGGCTGTTACCTTTGCTTCACCCTCTAATTTAGTGAGTCTTTCTGCTAGTAGTTGTTCGAGAGTTTCTAGAGCTTTTGTGAATCCTTTGATACCTTCATCCAGTTTTTCTGATGCCATGCGATCGCTTGCGTGCATCTTGTCATAATTAGCTTTGTCCATTGGTATTTTTTCAATGGACATACTTGCTGCTTTAGCATGGTCGAGTTTGCGAGGTAGTTCGCCAATTGTCGCTTGCAATTCGCCTAACAGCGCTGGAGAAATGGTCAACAAGTCGCAACCTGCGAGTTCGGTAATTTCACCGATGTTACGGAAACTGGCTCCCATAACTTCGGTTTTGTAGCCGAATTTCTTGTAGTAGTTGTAAATCGTGGTGACGGATACTACCCCTGGATCTTCAGCGGCAGGATAACTGTCTCGTCCGGTTTCTTTCTTGTACCAGTCGAGGATACGTCCAACGAAGGGGGAAATTAGGGTTACACCAGCTTCCGCACAGGCGATCGCTTGGTGAACGCCAAACAACAGGGTAAGGTTACAGTGAATTCCTTCTTTTTCCAGAATTTCTGCTGCACGAATACCCTCCCAAGTGGAGGCTATTTTAATGAGAACACGTTGGCGAGAAATTCCAGCGGCTTCGTATTGAGCAATTAATTCTCGTGCCTTGGCAACAGTAGCTTCTGTATCGTAAGATAAGCGTGCATCAACTTCTGTAGACACCCGACCGGGGATAATTTGCAAAATCTTTAACCCAAAAGACACTGCCAAACGGTCAAATGCTAGAGAAACGACCTGTGCTTGGTTTGCTTTTGATCCAGCGTCTTTTTTTGCCTGGAGTAAAGTCTGATCGACAATTTCTTGATATTCCGGCATTTGTGCCGCAGCAGTAATCAAGGAGGGATTGGTAGTCGCGTCTTGTGGCTTGAATTTTTCAATCGCTTTGATATCTCCCGTATCTGCGACAACAACGGTCATTTCTCGCAATTGTTCTAGTAAGTTCTTAGACATGTTTGACCTCTTGAATGTTGTTGGTTCAGGACCTTTGCCATTTGGGTTTAAGGCTATTTGCGCCGAACTCAGTAGTAATGAGTAATTGGTAAATGGGAATTAATCTATTATTCTTGTTTACTGATTACCAATTACACATTAAGAATTTCGGAAGAAGTCCTGTCTTTCCCCTCCAGCCCTATTTTAGGCACTTCATGACAGGATGAGTTGTGCGATCGCTTGCAATTTCCTTAAATCATTTTGCAATTTTGGTGAACTCACACCGCTGCGGCTACTGCTGCACCCTGTAATATTCCTTCTTTTTGTGCCATCGACAACATCAAATCAATTACCCGATTTGAATAACCCCATTCGTTGTCATACCATGCGACAACTTTGAAAAAGTTTGAATTTAATTCAATGCCAGCACCAGCATCGAAAATACTCGAATGGGAATCACCCTGAAAATCTGTAGAAACTACTTCCTCATTCGTATATCCCAATATACCCTTTAATTCTCCTTCCGCAGCTGCCTTCATTGCAGCACAAATTTCTTGATAACTAGTAGATTTAGCAGTTTTAAAGGTTAAATCAACTACAGAAACATCGGGAGTGGGAACCCGGAATGCCATACCTGTTAATTTACCCTTCAACTCTGGCAGTACCAATGCGACAGCTTTTGCAGCCCCAGTGGAGGAGGGAATAATATTTTGTGCTGCACCGCGACCGCCGCGCCAATCTTTCTTAGAGGGACCGTCTACGGTGGGTTGGGTGGCGGTCATGGCGTGGACTGTAGTCATTAAGCCTTCTGTCAAGCCAAAGTTATCGTTAATAACCTTGGCTATGGGAGCAAGACAGTTTGTGGTACAGCTAGCATTAGAAACTACAGTATCTTTCGCAGGGTCAAATAGGTGATGATTTACACCTATTAATAGAGTTTTTACCTTTTCTGGTTCTTTGGTGGGAGCAGAAATTATAACTCGCTTTGCGCCTGCTTGTAGATGATTTGCCGCTCCTTCATAATTAGTGAACAGTCCCGTAGATTCAACTACGTAATCTGTACCTAATTTACCCCAAGGCAATTCCGCTGGATTCCGAATTGAGACGCAAGGGATAAAATGTCCATCAACTACAATGCCATCTTCCTTTGCTTCCACCGTACCTTTATAAGTACCGTGGGTGGAATCGTACTTTAACAAGTAAGCGAGGTTATCTGGTGGTACTAGGTCGTTAATGCCGACAAACTCGATGTTAGGGTTGTTAATGCCAGCACGAAATACCAAACGCCCAATCCGACCAAACCCGTTAATACCAACTTTCAACTTAGCCAAGAATACAATCTCCTAAACACTAAATCCAAGGTTATTGTCTTCCCTTTCGCGCTGGAAACAGCAGGGATAGTTTTTTTGGCGTTGCATAAATTAGGAATAAATTGTAGGTGGGGCTATGCCTACCAAGTTTGACGGTGGGCAGCAGTGCCCACCCTACAATTTTGAAATCAACTCACAATCATGCAAGGCCGTTTTTTCTTTTGCTGCTGACTATATAAGTCTGACTTACCCAATCTTGACAATCTGAAGCGACCATAACGGATTTGATAGGCATCTTTTAAGATTTGAGAGTGAGGAGTTAGGAGTGAGGAGTTAGGAGTGAAGAGTGAGGAGTTAAGAGTTAGGAGTTAGGAGTTGTAGAGACGCTTCAAACAGCGCGTCTGTACAGGAGGCGCGGAGTTAGGACGAAAGCAGGGGTAAGGGAAAAACAAACCACACTCGTACACACTCGTACACGAAGGAATAAGAGTTTGAGAGAGTTTTTGCCTAACTCCTAACTCCTAACTCCTCACTCTTCACTCCTAACTCCTAACTCCTAACTCCTCACTCCTAACTCCTAACTCCTAACTTTTCCTAGTACGGCCACTTCCAGTCGCGAATTTCCGGCATATCTTCGCCGTATTTAGCGATGTAGTGTTTGTGTTCGATGAGTTTGTTGTGCAGCATTTGCTTGACGTAAGCGGCTTTGTACCCAAGTTTGGATACGCGATCAATTACGTCATCGACGAGGTTAAAACGGTCTAAGTCATTTCTTACTACCATGTCAAAGGGTGTGGTAGTGGTTCCCTCTTCTTTATAGCCGCGTACGTGCAGATTGCTGTGGTTGGTGCGGCGATAGGTGAGGCGGTGAATTAACCAAGGATAGCCATGAAAGGCAAAGATTATCGGTTTGTCAGTGGTGAAAATACTATCGAAGTCTTTATCACTTAAACCGTGAGGATGTTCGCCAGGCGGTTGCAGCGCCATTAAATCTACTACATTCACCACCCGCACTTTCAAGTCCGGGAAGTGCTGCCGCATAATGTCTACTGCTGCTAAGGTTTCTAAGGTGGGAATGTCCCCAGCACAAGCCATCACTACATCGGGTTCGCTACCTTGGTCATTGCTTGCCCATTCCCAAATACCAACGCCTTTGGTGCAGTGCTTAATGGCTGCATCCATATTTAGGTATTGCAATGCGGGTTGTTTACCAGCAATAATAACGTTAACGTAGTCACGGCTTCTCAAGCAATGGTCTGTTACCGATAACAAGCAATTGGCATCGGGGGGCAGATATACTCGAACTACTCCTGCTTTCTTGTTAACTACAACGTCGATAAAACCGGGATCTTGGTGAGAGAAGCCGTTGTGGTCTTGTCGCCATACGTGGGAGGTAAGCAGGTAGTTTAGGGAAGCAATTGGTCTACGCCAGGAAATGTCTTGGCTAGTGTCAAGCCACTTGGCGTGCTGGTTGAACATCGAGTCTACAATGTGGATGAATGCTTCGTAACAGGAGAAGAAGCCGTGACGACCCGTGAGGAGGTATCCTTCTAACCAGCCTTGGCAATTAGTTTCGCTGAGAATTTCCATTACCCGACCGTCGGGTGACAATTTTTCGTCTTCGGGGAGAATCTCGGCTACCCAAGTGCGTTCTGTTACATCAAATGCAGCATCTAAGCGGTTTGATTGGGTTTCGTCCGGGCCAAAAATGCGGAAATTGCGGCTTTCCTCGTTCCGTTTTAGCACATCCCGCAGGAATTTTGCTGTCACCTTGGTAGCTTCGGCAATTGTCCTACCAGGTTCGGCAACATCCACAGCATAATCTTGGAAGTCGGGCATCTTCAAGTCACGCAGGAGAATACCACCATTGGCGTGGGGATTGTCACTCATGCGCCGTTGACCCGCAGGAGGGAGTTCTGCTAATTCTGGTATTAGTTTCCCGTTAGCGTCGAAGAGTTCTTCTGGCTTGTAACTCTTCATCCAATTTTCCAGCAGTGTGAGGTGTCCTGGATGAGACATATCCCCAAAAGGAACTTGGTGCGATCGCCAAAAATTCTCGGTCTTTTTCCCGTCAACTTCCTGCGGTCCCGTCCAACCTTTGGGAGTTTTCATGATAATCATCGGCCACTGCGGGCGCTTTGTGAAGCCATTGTTACGGGCTTCTTCTTGAATATCCTTAATTTCCCGGATAACTGTATCTAGGGTTGCTGCCATTAATTGGTGCATGGTTTCCGGGTCGGAACCTTCGACAAAATAAGGTTTGTAACCGTAACCAACAAATAGGTTATTTAACTCTTCCCGACTAATTCTTGCTAATACAGTGGGGTTAGCAATTTTATACCCGTTTAGGTGGAGGATGGGAAGAACTGCACCATCATGCACGGGGTTGAGAAACTTGTTAGAATGCCAGCTTGTAGCTAAAGCACCAGTTTCCGCCTCACCATCACCGACAACGCAAGTAACTATCAAATTAGGGTTGTCATAAGCAGCACCATAGGCGTGGGATATAGAATACCCAAGTTCTCCGCCTTCGTGGATAGAACCGGGAACTTCTGGGGTACAATGACTGCCAATACCACCAGGGAAAGAAAATTGTTTGAACAGCTTTTGCATCCCCTCTTCGTCTTGGGAAATGTTAGGGTAGTACTCGCTGAAAGTTCCTTCTAGATAAGTATTAGCAACTATACCAGGCCCGCCGTGACCGGGACCAGCGATATAGATCATGTCCAGGTCATTCTTTTTGATGATCCGGTTGAGGTGAACGTAGATGAAATTTAGACCTGGAGTTGTTCCCCAGTGTCCTAATAGTCTGGGTTTAATGTGTTCTATTTTCAGCGGTTCCTTGAGGAGGGGATTATCAAGTAGATATATTTGTCCAACTGTCAGATAGTTAGCTGCACGCCAGTAGGCGTTCATTTTCCGTAGTTCTTCGTCTGTTAAAGGCTTTGTTTGGATGGGACTCGCTATAGTCATATCAAAACTCCATGACAACGGGATTTTGACAAAATCAAATCATCTAAAAATTTCCGGGACGTTGGAAACTCAGGATTTCTAATCCTAAGAGGAAACAGACACGGGCAATTTTAATTGCCTTAAAAGCAGAGTTTTTATGCTATAAGCCAGGAACTCTGCAAAACCTGTGTATATATCCCTTCGCCGCTGACTGTCACAGAGGTTAAAAACTAGGGAAGCATTCTTAACGTGTTTTGGGCTACCATACCCAGACAGTTCAGTTTTCCTCTAGGGACAGGCTAGACACTGTTTTAGTCTCAGATTAAGAAGCTGGTGAAACTTCCGCTTCCAAGCCCCGCGACTTTAGTCCGGGGTCAGTGACTAGTATGAAAGTGTATCTGTCAATTGGATGATGGTCATAAATTCTTCCAGTATTAACCTGGAAAATTTGGCTATAGTAGTCTGCAAACCTGAACAGTTATTTTCTCAAAGCTAAAATTAATCCGCAAAATTTGCTTGATAGTCTCTATGAAAGGTTAGCAAATTAGGAATTTATTGTGTAATTATTTAATAATAATTTTATCTAAATAACTATTTAAATTATCTATTATAATAACTGTGAATCTTAATGAAAATGATTTAAATATATTTCTTTTGATAGAGGGTATTGGAAGATATAAAGGTATAAGAGTTGGTAAGGTTAAGTATAAATCAAAATAATTTGAGATTCATAAAAGGAAAGTCCGACTGGGACTGTAAGTCCCAGTCTCATAGCATAAGTCCATTAAAATGGACTAAAACTAGAGCTAGTTTTTGAGTAGAGACGTGCCATGGCACGTCTCTACACTCTTGAATACAAGTTTAGTGGTTTACGAAGTAGCAAAAACCACGAATAGTTTAATAAAAAGTAACAAATTTGACGGCATTTCAAATTCTGTGTCATAGTCCTCTTTTAGAGGACTTGTGCTATGAGACTGGGACTTAAAGTCCCAGGCGGACGTAAGGAAACACATGGAATAGGGCTAACTGTTGATTGACAATAAACCAGCAGGAGGGGTAATTTCAATCCGCCCAGTTTCTAAATCTACCACTGGCGCGATCGCCTTGACAAAGGGTATCAAAACAGTCTTACGATTTTGGATTTTGGATTTTAGATTTTGGATTTTCTCTGTTTCCTGTTGTTGGTGCAGTTGTACTTCTAATAAATCATTGCCAGCGGAAAGCACATCAACTACTGTACCAACGAGTTCGCCATTTTCCTGCATAAAGACTTGCAAGCCAATTAAATCGAGGACATGATATTCATCTTCTCCCAATTCGGGGCGATCGCTTTCTGGCACTAATAATTTACACCCGCGCAATTCTTCCGCCTGATTGCGATTTTTCACACCAGCTAATTGAATTACATATAAATTTTTACCATCTAAATAACGTCCGCTTAGTAATTCTACTGCCTGTGGTTCTGTTTGCCCAGGACGCAATAACCAGCGTTTTCCCGGTACTTCAAAACGTTCCGGGAAGTCCGACTCAGGATAAACTCGCACCTCACCGTGCAAACCTTGAGGTGCAACAATTGTACCAATTTCTAGCCAACCGTCATTTGTCATTAGTCATTTGTCATTTGTCATTTGTCATTTGTCATTAGTAGTTACTTGTTCCCTTCCACTCCCCACGACCGACGCAACAAAGGCGCGCGTCTCTACACTCCCCACTCCCCATCTAGTTTAAACACTTACAGTTCCACGTAAATAAACCTCTTGCGCCACTTTTGCCAAACGCCGCATTGCAATAGCAATTTCCTCATCCGTACCAGTGAGGCTAATTCGCAAACATTGATGTTTGTGCTGCCAATCTTCTCGCAAACCGGGGAAGAAGCTACTACCAGGCACAACAATTACACCCACTTGCTTGAGTTCTTGGTAAAATTCCCAGTCAGTTGTAGGTAAATCTTGCAACCATAACCAAGCAAAAATCGCTCCTTCACCGCGATGCAAAAACCAAGGTAAATCCTTGGGCATAGTTTCATCTAATGTACTTTCCAAAACCTTAAATTTATTCTGGTAAAATGGACGGATGACAGTTTCGGAAATTTCTGCTAAAGCACCGGAGTTAATTGCCCTGGCGGCTATAGCTTGTCCGTACCGGGAAGGGTGAATACACATATTTGTCTGGAAGCACTCCAGTACTTGAATTATCTTTTCATCGCCAATAGCAATGCCAACCCGTTCTCCTGGTAGTCCGGCTTTTGATAAACTCATGCAGTGAAGGATGTTTTTACCGAAGACTGGTGTCATTTCGGTAAAGTTTAATGCCGGAAAAGGAGAAGCATAGGCGGAGTCAATTAACACTGGTACATCATAACCTGCGCCTAGAGCGGCGATTTTCCTGACTTCATCATCCGTGAGGACGTTGCCAGTAGGATTACAGGGACGCGAGAAAATTACACAACCAGTATTTTCTGTAATCGACAGTTGACTAAAATCGGGACGATATTTGAATCTATGGGCTGTGGCGTCGATATCTAGAGTTGGTTTGTAGGCAATTATCGCTTCTGGAAATAAGCAGACACCACCGTAACCAGTGTAGTCAGGACTGAGGGGCAAAACAATTTGTTTTAACTGGCCGGTGGAAGTGTAACCGCCAAAAGCATTAGCAGCGTAGAAGTAAAGGCTTTGACTACCGGGGGTGATGAGGATATTGCGATCGCTCAATTTTAAACCATAACGCTTATTGAAGTCACTCGCTATAGCTTCAATTAAAGGTGCGTAACCTTGGCTAGAACCGTAGCGACAAACAACTTCACCATATTCTGAACTAGCTAGCAATTCTTGGGTGCAATTGCGCCACAATTGTTCTACTTCTGGTAGTATTAAGGGGTTGCCAGCACTTAAATTAATAAATTGCTGCCCCGCACCAGCTCGTAAAGTTTCGATAATGTCCTTCATTATAGCTCTGACGCCGGTCAGGTTGGACATTTGTGCGCCAATTTTAGTCAGGGCAGGATTCATAGGCTGTAAAAATAGGGATAATCTAATGGTGGACAAGTCTTACCATTTTGGATTTTGGATTTTGGATTGGCAATCCATCTGTCGCAAATATTTCTCCAAATGGTATCAGTTGTTGGTTGATGCTGGCAGGAAAATTATATTCGCTTTTTCGTTACTACTGCGTAAGTTATATCTAATTTAACGAACCGCAAAGACGCGCCAGCGCGTTGCTTTTCCACGCGTTGTAGCGACTGGCGTGCGAAGTACGCATTCGCGTAGCGTGTCCCCTTGGGACATAGGAAGAAGGAAAAGAAGATAAGTAATTTTTCACCAGCAAAGGGAGTCATTAGACATCTCCGATAATTAACTATGCGTCAGCCAGAATCCTTGTAGAGACGCGAAATTTCGCGTCTCTACATTCTTTTTCACCAGATGTCTATTGTGTAGGGTGGGCATTGCCCACCGTTGTGGTTGTAGGGCATAGCCCCACCTACGAAATCAATTAGATGCGGATTTATGCAACTCAGTAGGGGCACAGCAATGCTGTGCCCCTACTTCATGTTTTAGCAATTCGGGAGATGCTGAATATCAAGCGGCTGCTATATTGTACTAATTTAACTAGAGTATTCGATTACCTCAAAGCAAAGCAAAAGTTTTTTGCTGAAAGTTACAAAAAATTTCATTGTTTGCACCCTGCTATAAACTCAAATTGACTCATTAAAGAAGGCGAAACAGGAGAATCGAACGTGGAAGTTAAAGCAGCAGTCGCTTACGAAGCAGGTAAGCCGTTAACTATTGAAACCGTGCAACTAGAAGGCCCCAAAAAAGGGGAAGTGATGGTAGAGATTAAAGCTAGTGGGATTTGCCACACGGATGCTTACACTCTTTCTGGTAAAGATCCAGAAGGTTTGTTTCCTGTTATTTTGGGACATGAAGGTGCAGGTGTTGTTGTCGAGGTAGGGGAAGGAGTCACTAGCGTTAAACCAGGAGATCATGTTATTCCCCTATATACTCCCGAATGTCGCCAGTGTGAATATTGTCTGAGTTTCAAAACTAATCTTTGCCAAGCTATCCGCGCTACCCAAGGACGCGGTGTTATGCCCAATGGTACGAGTCGCTTCTCTATTGATGGCAAGATGCTTCATCACTACATGGGCACGTCTACCTTTTCTAACTATACGGTGTTGCCGGAAATTGCTGTGGCGAAAATTCGGGAAGATGCACCTTTTGATAAGGTTTGTTACATTGGCTGCGGTGTGACAACGGGTATTGGTGCTGTTATTAATACGGCAAAAGTTGAACCGGGCGCAAATGTGATAGTTTTCGGATTGGGTGGTATTGGTTTAAATGTTATCCAAGCAGCGCGGATGGTAGGGGCAAATATGATTGTTGGGGTGGATATTAATCCGAATAAACGCGCTTTGGCAGAAAAGTTTGGCATGACGCATTTTGTAAATCCGAAGGAAGTTGAAGGTGATTTAGTGCCGTATTTAGTTGATTTAACTAAAGGCGGTGCTGACTACAGTTTTGAATGTATTGGCAATGTGAAAGTTATGCGTCAGGCGTTAGAATGTTGCCACAAAGGTTGGGGTGTGAGTGTGATAATTGGTGTTGCCGGTGCGGGTGAAGAAATTAGTACCCGTCCTTTTCAATTGGTGACTGGACGTGTGTGGAAAGGTTCGGCGTTTGGTGGGGCGAGGGGACGTACAGATGTACCGAAAATTGTTGATTGGTACATGGACGGTAAGATAAATATTGATGATTTGATTACCCATGTAATGCCGGTTGAAAGGATTAATGATGCGTTTGATTTGATGCACAAGGGTGAGTCAATTCGCAGTGTGGTGACGTTTAATTAGTTCACGAATTACGTTTGCTCGCATTATCCCGGAGGGACGTTAAGACGCAAGGAAGAGAAGATGAAAAAGTAGGGTGCGTTAGTGGATTAGTAACGCACCGCTGCTTTTTAGGTGTTTCATAATCTTGAGTAAATATATGCTTGAAGAATTTCCGCAATTAGAAACTGAAAACCTATTTTTGCGAGAAATAAAACTGTCAGATGCGGAAGCTGTTTTTCAGTTTTTTTCTGACGATGAAGTTCTCAAATATCATGATGTAGAAGCTTTTGTAAGTGTTGAACAAGCACAAATGTTAATTAATTCTTTGCACGAGCGTTTCAAAAATAAATGGGGAATTCGTTGGGGAATCGCTAAAAAAGATGACAATATGATTATTGGCACATGCGGTTATGGTGGGTGGGTTAAAAACAGCTTACGAGCGGGAATCGGATATGAACTTGCAAAGCCATATTGGCATCAGGGTATCATGACAGAAGCGTTAAGTGCTATGCTTAAGTTTGGATTTGAAAAGATGGAATTAAATCGAATTGAAGCAACTGTGATGCTTGACAATATAGCTTCTATGAAGTTGTTAGAAAAATTAGGTTTTATTGATGAAGGCATTTTGAGAGAATATGGATATTGGAAAGGTGAATTTCATGATTTGAAAATGTTTTCTCTGTTGAAAAGAGACTACGAAAGGAGAGTTTAATAATATGATGCGTTATGCTAATACCCGGAAATAAATTTCGGGCTGTGTAGAGACGCGAAATTTCGCGTCTCTACATTGGTTAAAAACCGACTAATTAAGAGTTTTAATCCATTGAAATGGGTTTAAGCTATAGGTTCCGGAAATTTATTTCACACCTAATCTGACTTTTAGTATAGAGTTGGATTCAGCGTAATTCTAGCCTCAAAAATTTCTTAACTCCTAACTTTCTTATGTCTGTAAATCTCATCTCTGAATACAAATCCTTTGATGGCAAACTCGGCTTTTACAGCCATCCCTCTTCCACCTGTAACGGTGAAATGCGCTTTGCTGTCTACCAACCACCGCAAGCAAGTGTAGAATCTGTACCAGTTCTCTATTTTCTCTCCGGTTTAGCTTGCACGGAAGAAAATTTTATGGTAAAGTCTGGGGCGCAACGTTTTGCAGCTAAGTATGGTTTGATGCTTGTTGCACCAGATACTAGTCCTCGAAATACGGGTATTTCTGGCGAAGATGATGAATGGGATTTCGGTACGGGTGCAGGCTTTTATGTTGATGCGACAGAGGAACCTTGGCGATCGCACTACCGCATGTACAGTTATGTTGTTGATGAGTTACCCAATGTCATCGCCGCAAATTTCCCAGCAAGAGTAGATAGACAAAGCATTTTCGGTCATTCTATGGGCGGACATGGGGCGTTAGTGTGTGCAATGCGAAACCCGCATCAATATAAATCTGTTTCCGCCTTCGCACCCATCACCGCACCGATGCGCTGTCCTTGGGGTGAAAAGGCTTTCAGCCGCTATTTGGGTGAAGATAAAGAAAATTGGCGTGCCTACGATGCTAGTGAATTGGTTAAGGAGGTAGGATATCACAGTCCTATTCTCGTAGATCAAGGTACTGGGGATAAATTTTTAGTAGAACAATTATTACCGGAAGTGTTTGAACAAGCTTGTGCAGAAGTGAGTCAACCTCTGGTTTTACGCTATCAACAAGGCTATGACCACAGTTATTACTTTATCGCTACTTTTATTGAAGACCACATCCGTCACCATGCGATCGCGCTACTTCAATAATATGTTGTGCTTTAGTACTGCTTTGCGTAAAGTCGTAGCGTTTTCAACGCAGAGGTACGCAGAGTAAACGCAGAGGTACGCAGAGAGTTTCTGGATTTCATTCGTTACGAATTTATGCAATGTTGATTCAGGATTGCTATATATAACAATCCGTGCAGGATTGGTGAATGCTTTCCTATCTTTTGTTCTTTTTTCTCTGCGTCCTCTGTAGTTTATAGAATATTTTTTCACAATTCAAATAAAATTGCTATTTAACTCATAACCAAGCGAAAGTCAATTTTGTAAATAAATATTAAGAATATACAAACTAAGTTAAAACAACGTCAAAAAAATTGAGATGGAAAATCAACACAATAGTTAAAAAAAGATGGATGATTGTTAGTATGTGGAAATTTCACAACCAGAGACTTGCATAAAGGTTTTGTTGATAAACATCTGCAATTTGAAGTTAGTTAGTAGTTAATGGTTAATAGTTAATGGTTAATGGTTAATAGCCATGAACCCTCCGGGTTCGCCAGTCGCTCATGGGGGAGACCCCCAAGACCGCGCTGGCTCACCATGAACTATTAACCATGAACCATGAACCACTACACTGTAAACAAAGAAAAATATGACTAGAAACAATGCAATGACCGCAACGCTTCGCTTGCGTGAAAAGTTACCTTTTCCGCTGCGACGCTTGGCAGATTTAGCATATAATTATTGGTGGTCTTGGACGAGCGATCGCGTTGCTTTATTCCAAAATATTGATCCCCAAGAATGGGAACGCTGTGGACATAATCCAGTCGCAATCTTAGAATCGACAAGCTATGAACGCCTCACTCAATTAGCCGAAGACCCGTTTTATCTCAAGCAAATATCTGCTTTGGGTAAAGAGTTTGATGAATACATGACGCAAAAAGATACTTGGGTGAGTCGGGTTGCACCGCAAGTTTCTGCTGAACATCCTATTGCTTATTTCTGTGCTGAGTTTGGCATTCATGAATCTCTACCCGTTTACTCTGGCGGTTTGGGCATTCTGGCTGGGGATCACCTGAAATCTGCATCAGATTTAGGTGTACCGATGGTTGGGATCGGCTTACTGTACCGCCAAGGTTACTTTCGGCAAAGATTAAATCGTAGCGGTTGGCAGGAAGATTACTATATTGATAACCCCTTCCACCGGATGCCGTTGGAATTAATTAAAAACGAGCAAGGTGAACCTGTAACCATTGAATTAGAAGTTCGTCAACGCTGGGTAAAAGTACAAATTTGGCGAGTACAAGTAGGGCGAGTCACACTTTATTTATTAGATAGCGATCGCGAAGACAACGATCCCATTGATCGCTGGTTAACTGGACACCTCTACGGCGGAAACCAAGAAACCCGTATCGCCCAAGAAGTTGTTTTAGGAATTGGTGGTGTCCGCGCCTTAACAGCTTTAGGAATTCAACCATCTATCTATCACCTCAACGAAGGACACGCCGCTTTCTGTACTTTAGAAGTTTCCCGTCAAGAAATTGAACGCACGGGCAAATCTTTCTACGACATCGAAGCAAACGTTAGAAACCGATGTGTATTCACCACTCATACACCTGTTCCCGCCGGACACGATGTCTTCTCCCCCGATTTAATGGATTCCTTTTTCGCCCATTACTGGCCGCAATTGCGCCTTCAGCGTGAACAATTCTTAGCATTAGGCGCGCGCCGACTAGGTGATCCTTGGGAACCTTTTGGGATGACTGTTTTAGCATTGCGGATGTGTCGTACCTCCAATGGGGTGAGTGAATTACACGGTCAGGTTTCCCGTAAAATGTGGACAGTCCTGTACCCCCGTTGTTCAGAAGATAATGTTCCCATTGGTTATATTACTAACGGCGTCCACGCTTCCACCTGGACTGCACCCTTAATGGCAGATTTATATAATCAGTATTTGGGATCAGACTGGAAAACTCGCGCTATCGATCCCCAGATGTGGGAGAAAGTAGACGATATTCCTAACGAGGAACTATGGTGGCGACATCAAATACTGAAAGAAAGATTAATAGCCTACACGCGCAATAAAGTGAGAAAATCACGGGAAGGGCGCGGCGAAGAATACGAAACAATTCAAGCAAGCGATACTCTTCTTGATCCAAACGTCCTCACCATCGGCTTTGCTAGACGCTTCTCGCCTTACAAACGCGGGGATCTACTGATTCGCGATCGCGATCGCGCTTTACGAATTTTCGGCAATCCTCAACGTCCCGTCCAAATAATCTTCGCCGGTAAAGCACACCCCGCCGACGAAGAAGGTAAGCGAATTATCCAACGCTTAATGGAGTGGTGCAAACATCCAGCCATCAACAATCGCGTCGCTTTCCTTGAAGATTATGACATTTATACCGCTCAAAAACTTGTTCAAGGCGTCGATATCTGGTTAAACAACCCCCGCCGTCCCTTAGAAGCATCAGGTACAAGCGGGCAAAAAGTTTGCTTCAACGGAGGTATAAATTGCAGCGTGCTAGATGGTTGGTGGTGTGAAGGCTACAAAGCCGACGCCAACGGTAAAGGTCTTAACGGCTGGGCAATTGGCGAAGACGCCCACACCAGTGACCAGGAATTACAAGACCGTATTGACGCGGAATCGCTGTATAAATTATTAGAAGAAGAGATTGTACCCCTTTACTACGACCAAGATGCTAGCGGTCTTTCTCATGATTGGGTACAGATGATGAAGATGTCAATCAAGACAAATGCGCCACTGTTCAATACCGATAGAATGATTGCTGACTACGTTTCTCAAGTATACGTGCCAGAAATTGCCCTCACAGTACCGCCAATTTTAGCAAAGGTTTTGGTGTAAACAGCATAAAAGTTTAATCTTGTGGGGTGGACATTTTGTCCGCCCTTTTTTGTTATCTTGACTGTGAAGAGAAAAATCAAACACAGATAGACACAGATGAACACAGATGTTTGTTTTATCGGCGTTGCTGAATCAGAATATGAATTTGTCTCACGCAGAGGCGCAGAGAGTAAGAGTTTAGAATACTTATCTTGGAATTTCATATCCAAATTCAGTAACGCCCTTTTATCTGTGTCCATCTGTGGTTCTAATTTATTAAGTAGCCATCATTAACTGCGTACACCAAAACCTATGAAAATAGTCAATAGTCAATAGTCATTAGTCATTGGATTTTTCCCATGCCCAATGCCCAATGCCCAATGCCCAATGCCCAATGCCCTATTCCCTACTCCCTACTCCCTATTTTCAAGCTAGATTACTATGAAAATTTGGCAAGCTGATTTTTATCGCAGTCCCCAGCAGGATGCAGCAGGACAAATTTTATGGCAATTGTTCATTTGCGATCAAACTCGCAGTTTTGAATATGAAGCTACCTGTCCCCAGCCACAAGCAAATTCTACTTGGGTTGCTTCTCAACTAGAAATAGCCGCAGGTGGACAATTACCAGATGTGATTCAGGTATTTCGTCCTCAATCGTTAAGTTTAATCGAACAAGCAGGACGCAACTTGGGTATTAATATTGAACCTACCCGCCGCACTCTTGCTTTAAAACAATGGTTGCAGGAAAAACAATATCCTGTTGCAGTAGATAAACCGCCTCCTGTACCTTTACCAGAAAATCTTTGGGGACAAGAATGGCGTTTTGCGACATTACCAGCGGGTAAGGTAGCGGAAGCTTTCGCGGAACTTGCTATTCCCATTTTAGTAATGCCAGAAAATCTTGTGCCGATTAATTTGGGTTTGTCGTCAACGGTGATGGTTCCCGGTGTGATAATTTATGGAGGACGGCAATCGATGCGTTTAGCAAGATGGTTGCAACAAGCGCGTCCTGTCGCGTTAAGTTATGTTGCGGGTGCGCCAGATGGTTTGGTGTTAGAAGCTGGTTTGGTGGATAGGTGGATTTTTGTTACGTTTGAAGATGAGGAAGTGGCTACTGCTGCTAAAGTTTACGAACAGCGCAAACAGCAAAGTAAGGGACTGCATTTTTTACTTGTGCAGCCAGATGATTCAGGGATGACATATAGCGGGTTTTGGTTATTGCAGGCGTGATAGGATTTTGGATTGTGAAAACTTTGCAAAAAGTGCTGTTTTCGCCATCCATCTGTCGCAAATATTTTTCCCAATGGTGTTAATTAACGCGATCGCTTCTGCTTTTATTAACTTCCACTTCAGCAAGAATGAAGTTAACAGCTAGCTGCAAAAATTCCACGCCCTTACTAAGAGTATAATAATCTTTTTGCAATTGTCGCAGGTATTTTTCTTGTACTTGGTGACTAAAATTTTGTAGAATTTCAAGTCGTTTTGCATCCCCTTTGCGACTGATTTTTTTGTATGTTTTTCAGATGCTGAGAATAATCATACAATCTGAAAAGCTCATGCCAAGACGCCAAGATTTTCTTTGCGCCTTTGCGTCTTGGCGTGAGGCTCACAAAATAATTCATACTCGAACTCAGCAACGCCGCAGTGAATAATTTTTAATGTAAACAATCCTTCATTTTAACTCCTATTCATTTTAGTGGTGCTACAATCAGAAGGTTGCACAGAAAAAAGGGGGTGAAACTACCATGCCCAAAGTGGTACCTGGCTTTTTAGGAAATGCTGTCGAAAAGTTTGGCATTCCTGGTATTGCGGCGATAGTGATTCTGCCTGTTGCGATTCCGGTGGTAGCAGTTGTTGGTAAATCTTTATCTAAGGCAGCTATCAAAGGTGGAGTAGTCCTTTACAAAAAAAGTAGGGGAGCGATCGCAGTAGTTGGAGAGAATTTCGCAGACATCGTAGCCGAAGCAAAAGCGGAACTTGCAGAAGCTGAATTTAAGCGATTAGAAGGAAAGTAGGTTTAATGATTGATTGCTAGGGAAATCATGCTTGCGAGCAAATAAAGCGCTGCACAAAACAAGCAAAATGCTCCTATCTTGATGTAGATAAAAGTATGAACTTATCGGCCCTAGAAACATTAGCCTTACCGATAGCACAATATCAAAACAGGTAGTATCAAAACCTGTTTACAACTAAACTGATGTCTTTATCAGATTACAGAATTTATACAAGTTGCAGCTACAGAGGAGAAGATTGATGCAAAGAAGAGAAGATGCGGCAATGAGTCGAAGATTCAAATACATTTACCGTGTCTTTTCGTCTTTGTGTCTGCATATCAGTTACAAAAATTGAATGCAACTTGTAAATTTGTTTGTTGTTTGTTGTTTGTTGTTTGAAACAAGCAACAAATAACAAATAACAACCTTCAATAAATCTCTTGCAAAAGTGTGTTTTCAGAAAATTCGATCCCAGATGGACAATAAATAAAATTATTTCCTTATCTTTCCCCGTTTCGGGGGGAGTGAGGGAGGTGAACACAGATAATTCATCCGTGTTCATCCGTGTTCATCCGTGTCCATCTGTGGTTGCAATATCCTAAAAACTGATTTTTGCAAGAAATCTAATAAATACGTCAGTAGACCTCTCCGAAAAATAGTGTAGAGACGCGAAATTTCGCGTCTCTACAAGGATTTTGGGTAACGCATAATTCATTTTCGGAGATGTCTAGTGATATCCCACAGGGAAAATCGGACTTAGCTGCGGCTTGCTTTCCTTTGGGACTGGGTGTGCTTGTTCAAAAGTAGTTGTCCTTTTCGGATCGTCTCTTGAAGACAACTACTGATGAGTTAGTATGCCTGAATTTGCCATACCTGCAATAGATGATAGTTGCTACTGCAACCATCAAGGGAAGATAAGGGAACAACGCTTTCCCCGTGATTAAAAATGAAAAAAGTTTCTTGAATTTTTAATTTTTCATTTTTAATTTTTAATTACCCAAAGGGGTGTCCCCTCTATATCACCACAGTCGAAAGAGGTATAACATGAGCAATTGGTACAAATTGGATGCACAAGAAGTTCTGCACCGACTGGGTAGCGATGCATCTTTTGGATTGAGTACAACTGAAGCCAGTCGTCGCTTAGAAAAGCATGGTTTCAACGAGTTAACCGAACAGGGACTCAAAAAACCTTGGCAAATTCTCTGGGAACAATTAACAGAGACGCTGGTGATTATCCTGATCGTAGCTGCGGTTGTTTCTGCTTTTGTGGGCGACTATAAAGACGGGGTAGGCATTATTGCCATAGTTGTACTGATTGCTTTTTTGGGTTTTAGTCAGGAGTACCAAGCGCAAAAAGCGATCGCCACTCTCAAAAAGCTTTCTTTACCAAACGTTAAGGTACTCCGTAACGGTCGCTGGGAAGAAATTTCTGCCCGTCTCCTTGTTCCAGGTGATGTCATTCAATTAGAGGCGGAGGATATTGTACCCGCAGATTGTCGCTTACTGGAAAGTGCTGGTTTACGAATCCAGGAAACCACTCTCACAGGTGTATCAGAACCTACAGACAAAGACCCGCAAATACTTTCCAACGCAGACTTACAACTTTTACACCGCCACAACATGGTTTACATGGGTACGATTGTAACCTATGGGCGGGGTCAAGCAGTGGTGACGGAAACTGGAATGAAAACTGAGATGGGGCGCATAGCTGCCAGAACTCAAGAGGTGGAGGTAGAACCAACTCCATTACAAAAGCGCCTGGATCAACTCGGACGAGGTTTAGCAATTGCTTCCTTGGCACTTGTGGCAGTAGTTCTCATTTTAGGAATATTGCGGGGAGAGGACTTAAAGTTAATGTTCGTCACTGCTATTACTCTCGTGGTAGCAGCATTACCGGAAGGTTTGCCTGCGGTAGTAGTCATTGCGCTGACATTGGGCGCACGGCAGATGCTCAAACGACGGGCGCTAATCCGCAACTTACCGGCTGTGGAGACGTTGGGATCGGTAACGGTTATTTGCTCTGGTAAAACTGGTACTCTCACTGAAAATCGTATGACTGTCAGTGTACTAGATGTAGCTGGGCAACGCCTAGATTTAACTACCAAAATGCGTGCCCCTGCGGGAGACAAAAGCCGAGAAAGACCATTTTTGCTTTGCCAACCAACCGCGATCGCTCTACTTTTAACTGGTGGTACTCTCTGTAACAACGCCTCGCTAGAACCAGACAAAGATGAACCCCGTTACTTCCGTGCTGTAGGCGATCCAACCGAAGGTGCTTTAGTGATGGCATCTGCTCAACAAGGACTGTGGAAAGCAGATTTAGAATATCTTCTTCCCCGCGTCGCTGAAGTTCCCTTTGATTCCCAGCGCCAGCGCATGACCACAATCCACAAATTCCCGACAATTGCATCTAGAATACCCTGTGCCTTGGAAACTGTTTGGCATTGGAGCGAGAAAATAGGAGGGATGTCCTATATTGCCTTTACTAAAGGTACGGTAAACAGCCTGCTAGTAGATCATCCTCGACGATAGCCGGATAATTTTGTAGGATATGCCCATCAC